>NZ_LKAJ02000001.1:2173125-2483572 GCF_001431295.2 Candidatus Berkiella aquae
GATAACTGTTGGACAGTGGGTAACTTTCCGTCAATCAATAAATAAGCAACTTCTTCAAAGCTTGCTTTTTCGGCTAAATCAAAAATAGAATAGCCGCGATAATGTAAATTATTACCTGCATGTCCAACAGTACATATCGCAGTTTGGCCTGCAACAACGCCTGCTAAACCTCCGGTTTTAGTTGTTGGCATCTTCTCGCTCCATGAGTTGATTATATTCATCTAATTCTTTTTCGTAATTTTCATATTGCAAATATTGGTACAGTTCATCGCGAGTTTGCATCAGCGGAATAACGCTTTGCTGAGTGCCTTGTTGCAATATCGCTTCATAAACTTTTAAAGCAGCTTGATTCATCGCACGAAAGGCACTAAGGGGATATAAAATCATGCTAACACCTACTTTAGCTAATGATTCTCGGCTAAAAAGCGGCGTTTTACCAAACTCGGTGATATTAGCTAATACGGGGATGGTTAATGCTCGTGTAAATTGTAGATAATGATCTAAGCTATCTAATGCTTCAACAAAAATAGCATCAGCTCCAGCGGCTTCATAGGTTCTGGCTCTTTCTAATGCGCCTTGTAGCCCTTCAACCGCAAAAGCATCCGTTCTTGCCATCACCATAAAACTATCGCTATTGCGTCCATCAAGCGCGGCTTTAATTTTTCCGACCATGGATTCTGTGCTCACCAGTTTTTTACCGCTTCGGTGCCCACAACGTTTTGCTTCAGTTTGATCTTCAATATGTGCCCCAGCTGCTCCTGCTTTTGATAGCATAGAAAAAGTGCGACGAATATTTAAAGGGCTTCCCCACCCGGTATCCGCATCAACCAGAAGGGGCAATGTCGATGCTTGGGTTATTTTGGTCACTTCGGTAACCACATCATCTAAGGATGTCATGGCAAGATCGGGTAAAGCCAAGCGCGAATTCGCAACACCCGCCCCCGATAAATAGAGTGCTTTATGGCCTGATGCCTCTGCCAATCGTGCAGCATAAGCGTGTATCGTACCAACGATTTGTAAAGGTTTTTCGGTTTGAATGGCCTGTCGAAGTAATTGTCCTGGCTCTGTCAGCACGAGAATCTCCTTTTTCACCATAGCTGATAGGCTATTGTAGCCTGATGGTAAGCGAAGAACTACGCTATTATCTGCTAATGTAATATAACCAACAAACTGAATATGCATCCATTCTATTCTCACATATTGCATGTAAAGAAGAGGTATGTTCAAATGCTAGCTATTTTTTATAGCCAAGGGTTTATCTGTCATGCAATCCTCGAAAAAGTTTTTAGGTGTTTTCTCCTTAGCACTTATCAATGTGGCAGCCATCGTCAGCTTGAGAAACTTATCTTTCATGGTTGAATATGGCATCGGCGCAATTCTATTTTATATAGCGGCCGCTTTATTCTTTTTTATCCCTTCAGCCTTAGTCTGTGCAGAACTTGCAACCGCTTGGCCTGAAGCAATTGGGATTTTTGGTTGGGTTGCCAGAGCCTTTGGGCAACGGATTGGATTTTTTGCGCAGTGGATGAATTGGATGTTCTCTATTGCCTCCTTCCCCACCGTGCTTACTTTTTTAGCCGCAGTGATTGCGTATATTATTGATCCGGCTTTAGCGCATAACAAAAGCTTTATGTTTTGGACCATTATTGGCATTTTCTGGACACTCACCCTCATTAATTTTCTGAGCATGAAAACCTCTGCCAGATTATCAACTATCGGTGCTTTATTAGGAACGGTCATACCGGGGCTACTGATTATTGTGCTTGCTGCTGTTTGGGTGTGCTTGGGCAAACCCATTGAAATCGCTTTTACGAAAGAAGCCCTGATCCCTGAATTATCGTTAGGCAATATCGTCTTTTTAAGCGCGGTTGTATTAGGCCTCGCAGGCATGGAAATGTCCGCTTTTTATGCCAATGAAACAGAAAATCCCAAACGGGTTTATCCTAAAGCAATTTTATTGTCGACTATCTTAATTTTAGGGATCTCCATTCTGGGTTCACTCTCAATGGCCATTGTTGTCCCTAAAATCAGTATTGTTTCTGGCGTCATGCAAGTTTTCAATGTGTTTTTCACTGATTTTAATATGGGCTATGCGGTTAAAATCATTGCCGTTATGGCCATTATTGGTTCTTTCGCAGGAAACAATACCTGGATCATTGGTCCTGCAAAAGGCTTGCACCATTCATTAATGACAGGCTATATGCCACATTGGTTATCGAAGAAAAATAAACAAGAACAACCTATTGCTATTTTATTCTCACAAGCCATCTTAGGAACGCTGTTAGCAACCGCCTTTTTCTTAATGCCGTCTGTGGATGTGGCTTTTTGGTTAGTCACAACCATCACCACACAATTTGCGATGGCGATGTATGTCTTAGTCTTTGCAGCTGCCATTTGGTTAAGAATAAAGCACCCTGAAACAGAAAGACCTTATAAAATCCCAGGCGGCTTATTTGGACTTGTTATCGTAGCAGGGGTGGGTATTGTGATGTGTATACTCAGTTTCTGTTTAGGTTTCTTGCCCCCCGATCAATTTAAAGAATCTCTTGAAATTCATCATCTTTACTTATTCGAAGGCTACCTGGTTGCGGGCCTGGTTTTACTCTCTTTACCTGCTTTGCTTTGTAAGAAAAAAGAATCATGACACTCATCGAATTGTTTAATCGCCATACGCCTGAAGAAATTTATGCGCAATTACGATTAATTGCTAAAGACTTACAGATACCGCAGGATCCTTTAACAGCGACACCGACCCCTGCGGCTGTCATGATCCCCCTCATTGAGCATTCTGAGCCAACCATTCTATTAACGCAAAGAACCATTCACTTAAGTAGCCACCCTGGTCAAATTAGTTTTCCGGGGGGAAGAATGGATCCCACGGATATCGATTTAACTGCTTGTGCGCTTCGTGAAACCCAGGAAGAAGTAGGCATTAGCGCAGATAAAATTGTGGTAGCGACTGATCTGGGTCTTTGGCCATCTTATACCGGTTATGTTGTCAAACCGTTTATTGGCATTATCAAACCCCCAGTGGAGTATACCCCGTGCTCTTATGAAGTCGCTGAGATTTTTGAAGTACCGCTTTCTGTTATCAGGGATCTAAGCCGATATGAACTTGTTCATAAAGCAGAACCTATCACCCATCACTACTATCAACTGGTTTATCAGGATAAAGTGATTTGGGGGCTTACTGCTGGGTTATTACGACTGCTTGCTGCTTATTTAGCACCTTCATTCGCAACGCCATAAGGCACATGTGCTGAGGTGACTTCACAGCTTGCGGTTTCGCAATGCATTTTCTGATCATCAAAGAAAATATCCGCCTTAAAGGCTTTCAAGAATTCCGCTTTTGAGAGCCCACCTAAAAAGAGCGATTCATCAATTCGAATATCCCATTGTCGTAAAGTGTTCACGACCCTTTCATGTGCAGGTGCTGAACGTGCTGTCACTAAAGCTGTGCGAATGGGAATAGGTAAATCTTGCTCTTTCTGTAAACGCTGCAATGCCATCAAAAACCCTTTAAACGGTCCATCGGCGAGGGGTTCATTGGCCGATAAAATCTCTGATTTATTAAATTCTTCTAATCCTTTGGTTTTAAACACCCGTTCTGCCTCATCTGAAAAGATGACCGCATCACCATCAAAAGCGATATGCAAAGCATCTTCTACCTGACACGTTTTACTGCCAGGCCAAATGGTTGCCGCAGCACAACTGGTATTTAATGCTTGTCTCACATCTTCTGGGTTTAAGGATAAATAAAGATCGGCGCCAAAAGCGTTAGCATAAACATAAGGGCTATTACCGCCAGCAAACGCAGCGCGAATGATATTTAAACCATAATGACGAATAGAATTAAAAATGCGCAATCCTGTATCGGCTGTATTTCTTGACAGCAACAACACTTCAACTAAAGCATCTTCGGGCTTTCTACCTTCATTGAGCTTTAAAAATTTTTTAACTAAATCAAATGCGCCCCCTGGAGGTAATATTTCATGTTCCTTTGATCGTTGATGGCTTCGGTAAGCTTCAATCCCTTCTTTTTCATACACTTGATGACTTTCATCAAGATTGAATAAGGCTCTTGAAGAAATAGCGACAATCAATTTTCGCGACGATAATTTAGTCATTTAACACACCATTTAAATTTCGGTGAACACCTTGGCTAAAGGAAAGTATAAACCACAACGGATGGGTCTTTGCTCTAATCGGCTGAGTAATTGTCGGTATTTTAACAATTGTGGACGATAGCGCGTTGTTTCTTCCGCTAAAGCCGCTTCGGTAAAGGATTGATGATGCGTTAACTTATAATCAATAATCCAACGTATACCGTTTTCATCAACAAAGCTAAAATCGATGACATAATTATCAACCCCATAAGGCGTTTTAACCGAGAGTGCCCATTCTCGTTGACGTTCATGATGGCGCGGATCCATAATCCAACGCCCTTTTTCATCGGCTAGCATATTATTCAAGGCATCACGAATTAAAGTACTTGCTTGTGCAAGCTCTTGTCCAATTAAGCCCATTCGTTTTAAGGCAAGCTCACAGATTTTTACACTATCAGGCTGGTTACGACTCTCTTCCTCTGTAAGACGTTGCAGTAATCGATGAAACACGGTACCTGCACATCTGGCAACATAATCACTCATTTGCGGTCTATTCAAATCGTCATCTGGCAGGGCTAAACCCTGCTCTTGTAGCGAAGGCATGCTAAATGGCGTTTTTAAGCGATGTAATGGCTTTTCATTGGGTTCATAATTCAAGCCCAACTTTGGCGTATCGTCTTCGTGTTCATGCAAAAAGTCCTGTTCAACATACGGCCAAAGCATTTCCCAAAAACTTCCTTTCGGCGGTGATTTAATTTCTCCTTTATCAGTCACCTCATATTCACCAAGCAAATATAAGCGATTCTTAGCGCGGGTTGCTCCCACATAAAGTAACCTAGCCATTTCAAAACGATCTTTTTGCGTAAGACAATGATCGACATAGCGATAAAGCGCATCATATTCTTGCGCAACAAAGCGATAAGGGGCTAATAATAAATCAACTCTATTTCCCAAGGTATATTCAAACCAACGTAGCAAAGCAGGATCATTGCGTTTAGGCAGCTTTTGCAAATACGCAATGATGACGGTATCAAATTCTAAACCTTTGGCTTTGTGCAGCGTTAATAATTCAACGGGTAATTGCTGAGCATTTTCTGGCGTAACAGACACATCAGCATATAATTGTGATAATCGTTCCTCAAAAGCATCGATATCCAACATAATGCCACTTTCTTGCATATTACAAATCAGTTCAAACACCGCATCAATATCGGTTAATACAGGATGTGCGTAACCATTTTCTCCACCTAAGGTTAACCATAACCCTCGTAACCACTCATGCAATGGTTTGCGCCAACGATTATTAAGCCAATATTGCATCTTTGCAACGAAAATGCTTAGGCGTTCCTTTGCTTGCGTGGATAAGCCTTGGCATTGTTCAAATTGTTGTATAGCATCCCATAATATGCCCGTTGTATTTGTTGTCGAGATGGCAAAGATATCATTTAAGGTTAACCCTATCCAAGGTGCTCTTAAAAGAGCATACCAGGCAATTTTATCTGTCCAGTCTAATGTTGCTCGCAATAGTGACACCAAATCAACTACATGACTGCGCAGTGCTAAATGTTCAATTTCATGTGCGACAAAAGGAATCTTTAATTTTTTAAGCGCCTCAACAACTAGCGACAGATCTTTTCGGGTTCGCCCTAGCACAGCAATGCTATGCGCAGGATTTTGCGCCAATGAATCAATAATTTTCTGAACAGCGACTTCTGCAATATCATTTCTTCCTTTTTGAATAGGAACAAGCATCACATCTTGGCGATTTTCTACTTTTTTAGCGGCTATGGCATGTGAATAGGTTACGCCCCCAAATGTTTTATTGGTCACAGCCGGAAAGATATCTTTAAAGGTATGATTAATCCAATTAATCACATTCTCATTAGAACGAAAATTAACTTGTAAGGTTAATGGCGTCAATCGAACACTACCAAGCCCTTTTTCTTGCGTATGCAAAAATAAGCTAACCTCAGCGCCACGAAATCGATAAATCGATTGCATCGGATCACCAACCAGAAACAAAGTGCGACCATCACCCGGTTGCCACCCTGCTACCAATTTCTCAAATAGGCGATATTGAGAAACAGAGGTATCTTGATATTCATCAATTAAAATATGGCGTAATTGATAATCAAGTTTTAACAAAATATCCGACGGCTCTAGGGCATCGCCTAATGCATTCGAAGCCCTTAAACTGATTTCGGTAAAATCGACTTTACCATTGCTCTGAAAAACAACCTGCAAATGAGCCACTAACACCGGCAAAATTTCGCCTAATGCTTTTAAAATTTTCAAATGTTGATTTGATAAATGGGGTTCGGGTAATAATTCTAATTCAGCGAGTAAGGCTTGTGCCCCCTCAATCTCAGCAAGCTCTGCAATCAGAGCCTTTATCGTTTCTTGTTGCTCTTTGCGAGCTGCTTTTTCAACTTTATCTTTTGCTGCACTTTGACTGAGAAACCCAATATTCTGATCAAATCTTTTGCGAAACTCACCCTCTTTGGTCAGTAGCACCTCTGCTATCCCCTGCCATAACAGCAAATCATTTACAGAGGTTCCAGGAAGTTGGGTTTGATTGATAAGGTTTACAATTTTATTCTGCTTTTCTAATGCTTCACAATTCTTAGCAGATTGATTCGCCAGCCTCATTAACGTTGTTGCAATCGAGGCGCTAAAAAGTGCATTCACTTTCTGCAAATGGTTTTCTATTAACCGTTGGATACTCTGTTCAAAATAGGCTTGCAATTCAACTTCATTAGCACTTAAATAGCGTAAATAAGGTAGCCATTGATCGCGCTGCATTAATAAAGTCACTAATAAACCAACAATCTTCTCCATCCGATTATCAAGATGCAGCAACAGTGTCTCTAATCCTTGAATCCAGGGTTCATTTTCTGTTGTTTGTGAGATCAATGCTTTTGCGGCTTGCTCATAAAGGGCGGTTGCATATTCAATCACCATAAAATCCCCACCAAATTGTGACAATATGGGCATTTTATTCACTAATGAAGCACAAAAGGCATCGATGGTAACAATACGTAATCGATTGGGATTTTCAACCAACTGCCATTCATTTTTGTCATTCTTTGCTAAGGCAGCCTTGGCTAAAGTCCAAGTCGCTCTCTCATGTGGTTTTTCAGGCGCAATATCTTGTGCGCGCGCTTGCACTAAAGCATTAACAATACGGTTTCGCATTTCTCCAGCCGCTTTTTTCGTAAAAGTGACTGCTAAAATTTCTTCAGGGTGCTCTTGTACATTCCCTAATAACGCCAAAAAACGCTGGGTTAATAACTCGGTTTTTCCGGCTCCGGCAGGCGCTTGCACAATAAATGAACCGTTTGGATCTAGCGCACTCATGCGAGCAGCATTATCAATTATCATCATTTTCTTGCTCATTAATTCGACAAAAGGCAGTCAAGGCACAATAGCGACAGGTTACAGCCCCTTCAAGAGGAGCAGCCATTGCATCCCCCCTTTTAAATGCAGCAACCAGCGTACTCAATGTTCCTGACCAATAACTTTCTAATTCTTCCCATGGCATAAAGGTCAGTTCTTTAATACCTTTTATGGCGAGTGAATGCCTGCTAATGCCTTCATAACCATCCGTTTGCCGATTTAATTTTGCAACACATAAGGCTTGTGGTTGTTCTTCAATCGTTGCCAAATAATACAAAGGAAGTTGGGGTGCTTTGGGTCTATCTCCCCAAATTTGAGTCATTTGAAATTGACCTGATTTATAATCGATTAATATCGTTTCATTCAGTTCCGTTTTATCAACCCTATCTATCCTTAAACGAAAAGTCATATCTAATAGTTCATAATTTTTTTGCCATTCAACCGCAACGACTTTAAAAGGTTTTCGCTCTTTCTCAAGCTTTAAATAATCCTGTAAAATGATGAATAGTCGATTTTTTTCAACCTTCAAATAAGGTGCTGGCGTATTCGGTTTAATATAGCGATAAATGGCATTATCTATCAATTGCACCAGTTTATGAGAAAGAGTTTCTTCTGTCATGGCCAGTAAGGCTTGTTGAGTCCTCACCTCCTGCCAAAAATGCTGCAACACTTCATGTAAGATAATCCCTTGTTCAAAGGTAGCAAGCCAATCTTCCGTTTTTTCTAAACGCCTTGCTTGTAATCGTATTTCAGCAAACGCTTTGAAGGGGCAGGCTGCTTGCAAACTTAGTAATTGACTTGTGGCTGCAATTTTTTCCGAAGGTAATAAGGGTGGCGCCTGATTATCAATAATCGTTTCTAATGCTTGATTCAGCTTAAACTGCTCCTCAAGTCGATTAAACTCCCCTAGCGTTTTAAAATGATGATCAGGTAGTAAAGGGACATGCCGAAGAAGCTCACTGCCTTCTAATATTTTTGCCTTATCTGCTTTAGGGTAACTCAGAATAACCTCATCGGCGCTGGCACATAAACGCTCCGTCATGGTTTTTGCATAGGCCATCTCACGTTCACTACTCGCATGTGGCATTTTTAACTGACGTTGCAAAGGTAAAGGCAGCAATGGATTGGGCTTAGCAAGTGGCGGCCAGGCTTCACTGTGTAAACCTAATACCCATATACAATCAAATTGCAAACCAAGCGCTTCTAAAATACCCAAAACTTGTACATTGGCGCCCTTGCTCTGTGCTTGAAAAGGGATCTGGGCTACAATCCCTCGCAACGTTGATAATGCTTCATGATAACTCACCGGTTCTTGGATACTATCAATCATTCGACATTCCGCTAATGCTTCTTGCCAACGATTCACCACCTGATGTTCAACACTGTTTAACGATCTTAAACCAGGCCAACCTGATAACATTAAAAGCTGTTGAAAATGCTTTGCCCATTGTGCGTAAGGCATTTTATTAGGCAATGCGTTAAAATAGGGTTCTATTTTATGAATTATTTCTAGCCAAGTTGAATCCACCATGGTTTTACCTAATTTATCCAAGGTTAAACGCTGTTGGTTATTCTTGAGAAGGGATTCATAATGTTGTAATAACAAGGTTAATTCATTGGCATTCCAAGCAAAAAAAGGAGAATGAATAATCTGAAAATAATCACTTAAGGAAAACGTTCCTTTCAGTATTTTAAGCCAACAAAATGCACTATAGATAATCGGATAGTGATCAAGCGGCGTTGCTGCAGAAATATTATAAAATTCGCTTACTTTTGCTTGTGGTTCACAGAGTGTTAGGGGTTCAAATACTTCCTTCATCGTTTTATCAACTTGCTTGCGCATATTCGCTAAATCAGGCACGACAATACCAATATTTTTTTTACCTTCAGCTAATTTTTGCTTAACAAACAGAGCCGCCGCTAACAATTCTTGTTGTTGATCATGAAATGCAGCTCGCCCTAAGAATTGCGGATTTTTGTTAGTGGGCGAACGATGATTAACTTGCCATCCTTGTTGGATTAAAACTTCTTGAAATTTTTCTAATAAAGGATAACTTTCTTCAAAGCCATAGAAGATTAATTTTTTTACAGGTGAAACACGTTGCCATGCCACTTGATGAGATGACGTTAAATAAGTTTGCAGGGTGCCAATTAATTGAGCACCATCAATTGCGTGGTGACAGGTTAACCATTGCTGATAGTGCATAGCAAATTGCTGAAATGTTTGCTGATCTAAATTAATGGATTCTTGAAACCATGAATCCTCAATCCGCCATTGATGCAATAATCCCCAAGCTTGATTTGCCATTTTGGCAGTAGCTGAAATATTTAATAAGTTTTTACCAACAGGTAACGAACGAATCACCGTTATCCAGAGCAATAATGATTGTACTGGGGTTAATAATTGTTTATCGATGCTACCCTGGATTTCTAATTGTTCCCATATCGCTAGTAGCCAGTCTTGCAGCGCGTAAATACGAGGGGTTAGCCAAACTGAGCTATCTTGCCCATAGTGAGAATTTGCTTGCTTTAGTAGACTGCTAGCTAAACGACGCGAAGGGGTTATCAGCGTACCACTTTCTTTTAAAAAGGCGATGAGTTTGTGGTCCATATACAACTATACTCAGAAGTAGACTGGATAGGGATTATACTCGAACCCCAAATTCAAAAGGATAGCCTTTGATGCATTACAAGCATTTTCCCCTGACGCCCCCACAAGATCAGTTAATCGGTCACCGCGGTGTTGCTGCTTTAGCACCTGAAAATACCATGGCGAGTTTTCGCTTAGCCGCTTCACAGGCCATCAATTGGATTGAGTTTGACGTTAGACTTACGAAAGATCATGAACTCATCATCTTTCATGACGATACCCTGGAACGAACAACCAATGGAAATGGGTTTGTTTACGAACACAATTTAGAGCAGTTATTGAACCTTGATGCAGGTAGTTGGTTTGCCCCCCATTTCGCAGGTGAAAGCATTCCACTATTTAATGAAGCCTTTCCGCAATTCCTCCAGTGGGGGCTACATTGTAATATTGAAATGAAGTTCCCACCTCAACCTGATGATAGGCATATTGAGGTACTGGCAAGCCGTTTATGTGACATTTTGCAAAGCCTGTGGAATCCTTTATACCCTCTACCTCTCATTTCAAGCTTTGAATGGAAAGCTATTGAATGGGTAAGAAACAAGCTGCCCAACTTCCCGATTGGATTTTTATCTGAGGATTGCACTCCTCTACTCATCCAACAGATTGCCCAAATACCCAATGCTGCACTTCACTGCGATTATTTAGCTTTGACTCCTGAGTTATTGGCACAAGCACGAATCGCCAAAGTGCCGGTTTTAGCCTATACCGTCAATGAAGCAAGCGTAGCTCATAACTTATTTAGCGAAAATGTTTTTGGGGTTTTTTCTGATAATCCACAGCAACTACGTAGAGCGTGACATGTTGAGCATAAGAGCGTATGTTATTATGTCGACCTAATCATTTAGTTTGAGCTCATGATCTCAATAAGAAATCTATCTAAATTTTATAAAACTGGCTCGCAGCCCTTTTATGCGCTCAAGAATATCAATTTGGACGTCAAGCCTGGCGAAATATACGGCATTATAGGCAGAAGTGGTGCTGGTAAAAGCACTTTAATCCGTTGTGTGAATGGCTTAGAACAACCTAGCACCGGTAGCGTCCTTATTGAAGGGACTTGTATCACAACGATGGATGCAGCAACGCTTCGCGAAGCACGTCGTCATATGGGCATGATTTTTCAACATTTTAATCTCCTGCAATCAAGAAATGTCATTGACAATATTGCTTTACCCTTAGAAATGGCTAAAGCACCCAAACATGAAATTCAAAGCCGCGTTAACCAACTCCTAGAATTAACCGAACTTGAAAATCATGGTAAACAATATCCTAGCCAATTAAGTGGTGGTCAAAAACAACGTGTTGCTATTGCAAGAGCATTGGCTTGTTCACCAAAAATCATGTTATGTGATGAAGCCACATCCTCTCTTGATCCACGCTCAACGCTATCGATCTTAGAATTATTACGCAATATTAATCATGAGCTTGGCATTACAATGTTGCTTATCACTCATGAAATGGATGTCGTGAAATCTATCTGTCATCACGTTGCTGTCATCGATGCAGGAGAAATTGTGGAGCAAAATGGTGTTATCGAAATTTTCACCAATCCACAAGCACAAGAAACCAAAGAACTGCTCAAAGCATCTTCTCGAATGGAAGTGCCGCGCGTTATTAAAGATTTATTACAAGCGAATGCCTCACGAGATAGCGGTACCATTTTACGCATTGCTTATCATGGTGCGAGTGCATCGCAACCTATCATCAGCTACCTCATTCAGCAATATCATATTATCGTTAACATGCTTCAAGGCAGCATTGAGACCATTCAAGATCAAATCGTTGGCGTGATGATCGTTGAAATCAAAGGCGATCGCGAAAACGTCGATAAAAGTATTGCATTTTTAGAACGCAACGGATTACATGTCGAGATATTAGGCTATGTTCAACGAGATCCTTAAAGCATTTATTGAAACCTGCACCATGGTTTTCTTTTCCGGGCTTTTTGCCGCGCTAGGTGGTTTACCGCTTGGGATTTTGCTCTCACTCAGTCGCAAAGGACAATTACTCGAAAATAAATGGCTTAATTGGGGCTTGGGTGCCATTATCAATGCCGCACGCTCCATCCCTTTTATTATTTTAATGATTGCGGTTATTCCTTTAACGCGATTTTTAGCAGGCAGCTCCATTCAAGTAAAAGCGTTGATAGTGCCGTTAACCTTAGCGGCTATTCCCTTTTTTGCACGTACCGTTGAAATTGCACTAAACGAAGTACCTAAAGGACTTGTTGAAGCGGCTAAAGCAATGGGAGCAACGCCTTTACAAATTATTTATAAAGTATTACTGCCAGAAGCTATGTCCGGTATCATCGGCGGCCTAACACTTACCTTAGTTAACTTAGTTGGTTTTTCTGCCATGGCAGGATTCAATGGCAGTGGTGGTTTAGGAAAATTAGCCATCGACTATGGTTTTTATCGTTACGATACTGAAATTGTTTTAATTACCGTTGTAATCATGATCGTGCTGGTCCAATTCTTACAAAGTGTGGGTGACTATGTTCAACGTAAAATCTTTACTCATTAGCCTTCTTGGTTTCTCGCTGATTGCTTGTTCACCACAGCAACGTGGCGACGATGAAATCATCATTGGCACCATAACAGGTCCAGAAACACAATTGGTTGAAACAGCAAAAAAGGTAGCCAAAGACCGCTATGGATTAAAACTCACTATTGTCAGTTTTGAAGACTATGTGGTGCCCAATACCGCTTTAGCGGAGAATGATATTGATGCCAACATGTTTCAACATCAGCCCTACTTAGATGTCGTGATAGATAAGAAAAAATATGCCATTACTTCCATTGGTAAAATGTTTATCTACCCTATGGGGGTTTATTCCAAAAAATATAAACAGCTAAGTGATTTACACCAAGGAGCCGTTATTGGCATCCCCAATGACCCAAGTAATGGCGCAAGAGCATTACGTTTACTCGCAAAAGCAGGAATCATTACAATCCCTAATGTGAATGATCTTGAATTAACACCTAAAAAAATTACTTCTAATCCAAAAGCGCTGGTCATTAAAGAAATTGTTGCAGCCCAATTACCACGCGTTTTAAATGACCTTGATGCAGCGGTCATTAATACCAACTTTGCTATCCCTGCTGGGTTATCTCCCAGCAAAGAAGCCATATTCTTAGAAGATAAAAATTCGCCCTATGCCAACATCGTCGTTGTTAGAACCAGCGAAAAAGATAAAGAAAAATATCGCAAACTGATGGAAGCATTACATTCACCCGAAGTTGAGCTTGAAGCGAAAAAGCTATTTTCAGACCAGGCAATACCTGCCTGGTAGCCCTGTGCCTCATTGCTCTGATTTGAAGAACAGGCGAAGCCCCGCAGATGTGCTTTAGCATATAGGCGGTAGAAAGAATATGATAATCTAGGTAATATGCCATATATGAAGGAATACATGACATCCTCCCGCTGGCATTTGAGTGGTTGGGCCTTGTGGTCCATAGCCGCTCTTTTCTATGCCTATGAGTTTGTTCATCGTGTTGTGCCAAGCATTATTACGGATGAGTTAAGAGTCGGACTCTCTATTAATGATCATCAGCTGGGCACTATCGGTGCAATGTATTTTTATGCTTATGCAGCATTTCAATTACCGGCTGGTGTTTTAATTGATCGTTACGGCGTTAAAAAGTTACTGGTTGCTGCCTCTGCCATTTTAACCCTCGGTAGTTTTCTCTTCGCAACAACCTCTTCTATTCATACCGCTCAAATGAGTCGCTTTATGATAGGCATGGGCTCTGCCTTTGCTTTTATTGGTTGTCTCAAAATTGGTGCTCAATGGTTAGCAATGAGTTCTTTTCCTCTGGTTGTGGGACTTACTAATTTATGCGGTACGCTTGGTGCTTTGATAGGCGGCAAGCCAATGTCCTATTTAGCTCATCAATTTGGCTGGCGTGACATGTTGTTACAACTCAGTTTTGTGGGCTTAGTGATTACCTTATTACTATGGATTTTTATCCAAGATAAACCCATTCAACAAGAAGAAACGGAACATACACAACCTGGTTTGCTCACAGGCCTTATTGCGGTGATGAAAAATCCACAATCTTGGATCATCGCATTTTATGGGATGTTATTGGTTGCGCCCATTGCCGCCATCCCTGAAATGTGGGGCGTTGAATATCTTAAGGTCGCTTACAATATTCCAGCAACCCAAGCAGCAGGTATTACCCATACCATTTTTGTTGGTACCGCCATAGGTGGCCCTTTAATTGGTTGGCTAATGACCCATAAAATTGAAGAAGTCGATTTTATGATGATAGCCACATTAGGTGCCTTGATTCTGCTTTGTTTCTTTTTATATTGGGTCAATATGCCCATTACCAATTTATATATTGTGTTATTCAGTTATGGTTTACTCACGGCGAATATGCTGCTGTGTTTCTCACTGGTGACAGAATGCCATCCCCCTTGGGCTCAAGGAGCTGCCATTGGTTTTACGAATATGGTGATTATGGCGGGCGGCGGTTTAGCACAAGACCGAATAGGTTGGCTGCTCGATAAACTCCGTTCAAACCATGAAGGTGTTTATCTACTTGAAGATTATCATATTGCGCTCAGTATTTTGCCCATCTGTTTGCTTGCTGCGATTGGTTTAACATTGCTCATTAGGCAAAAAAGAATTGAAAATTGATCTCTAAGTCATTTTTGACCGACTTTAATTTTTTAGCTCTAACAATATAGGGAGAAACACATGAAAGTTCCTTACTTAATTGCTGCAGCTGCTTTTTGCTTCGGTATGAGTTCACCATTGATGGCAGCAGAAACAGATAAACCAGAACATATTGTCATCACACCTGATGAATTCGTTTGGGTTGATGGGCCAGCAGGTTTACCCAGTGGTACAAAGGTAGCCATTTTAGAAGGAGATCCTAGCAAAGCAGGACCCTTTACTCTGCGACTCAAAGTACCTGCCAATTATAAAATTCAACCGCATTGGCATCCTGCGATTGAACATGTGACGGTGCTAGATGGGATCTTTCATATGGGAATGGGTGATAAATTTGATGAAAGCCTAGGTAAAATTTTACCGGTTGGGAGCTTTGCGGTCATGCCCATCAAATCACACCATTATGCTTGGACAGGAAATGAAGCCGCAACCATCCAGTTGCATGGTGTGGGTCCTTGGGGTATTACCTACGTTAATCCAAGTGATGATCCCAGAAAACAGAAGAAATAATTAGTAGTTAGAGACTGATTTCGTTATCCTCTGTCCACTTCGTAGCTTGATGCCTACTTGCCGCGGCTTGTCCGCGGGATCCAAACTTATGATGGATGCCGCGGACAAGCCGCGGCAAGTAGCGCACTGATGTTTTTTAAAACCGCCTTCGCTTCATGCTTCGCTGAAGCTACGGCGGACAAGCAACGTATAAAGACAAATTAGGAAGATACACTTTATTCAAACTAATTTGTCTTTAGACTAGGCGGCAAGCTTGCGAACAATAGGAGTGTACATTAGTACACGACTGTTGTGAGAAAGCGCAGCCAACAACGTATAAAGACAAATTAGGAAGAATAAAGGGTGTTTAGTTATCTTCATCGTTACCACGCCGGCTGCTTCGCCGATATTCACAAGCATCTTGTCCTGCTGGGGATTTTGCAATCATTGCAAAAGAAAGCAACGCCTTTTTGTGTATTGGATAGTCATGCGGGTGAAGGCGTTTATGATTTAAATAGTGTAGAAAGTCGGAAAACGGCGGAGCATCTGCAAGGTATTCACAAATTGTGGAATATTAAAGAGCCTATTGATTTAGTGAAAGACTTTTTAGAGATTGTTGGCAGTTATAATAAAGTCGGAGAACATCGTTATTATCCTGGCTCCCCTGCTATTATGAGTCAAATGCTAAGAAGTCATGATGTGGGTATTTTTGTTGAAAAGCACCCTCAGGCCATCACGGCGTTACGTGCTTTTAGTCGAAGGCAAAATAAAAAAATCCGAGTTCATGAAAGAGATTCGCTAGAAGCAATTAAAGCATTAGTCCCCTTTACTGAAAAAAGAGGGCTCATTTTTATTGACCCTAGCTATGAAGTCAAAACAGAATATGTCTCGATTATTGAGACGGTTCAAAGTGCTTACCAACGCTTTACTCAAGGTATTTTTGCTGTTTGGTATCCTATTTTGACAGAAGGTTATCATGAAAATTTACTGAGACAGTTGAAAAAAACGGGCATCAAAGAGATTTTTCAATGCGAATGGTCTCCTCATCCTGAAGAACCGCAAGGAATGATAGGCAGTGGTATGGTGATTATTAATTCCCCTTGGCAATTAGATGTATCATTAGAAAATACTTTTAAATCATTAAATAAAACGTTATTTACCCATGGTCAATATAAACAAGGGTGGTTATATGTTTAGACCTTTCAATTTCATTCAACGTATTAAACAAGCTTTTTTCATGTGGTTAATACGTTTACTGTCGACTTCTAACCAACGTTTTATGCCATTGATAAAACAATCGGCTTTTTATCATCAATGTAATCCACAAAAATTACACCCTGCTAATGACAACCAATATGATGGCTCCATCCAAAGATAGCTTGACAAGCTACTGACTTTTATATTAAAAATCAGTTTTTTAGTGGGGAACTAACATGAGTACAAAAGGTGTATTGCCTTCTGATATTGAAGAAAAAAATGATGACGATTTAGATGCAAGAATTTTATTAGCTCAAAAACAGTTAGAAGAATTGCAACAGCAAAATCAAAAAGAAAAACAAGAACTCGTAAAAGCAGAGCAGCAAAATGTCCTTTTAAAAAAACAAACACTACAGGTTGCTTTTGCTCTGCTAACGCTCCCTCCCGAGCAACCTTCTCGCTATGAAGAAATGAAGCGACGCAGAGAACAACGCTTAAAAAAACAAGAAAAGAAAACGCCAAAGAAATAACCTTCAAAAAGCGTCTTGCTTTAAAACCTTTGACATAAAAGAAAGATGCGCATTCAATTCATCTTCGGTGGGTTCAATAACCGGAATATTCCATTGCTTGATGACACGCGCTTCGACTTGCTGCACGCTGGCTGCTTGCTCACTCACTGCATCTTCTAAAACCAATGCATTTTGGCCACCTGTCATCACTAAATACAGGTTGGCTAGAATATCCGCGTCAAGTAACGCGCCATGTTTATCACGATGTTGATTATCAACATTGTAACGTTTACATAACGCATCTAGATTATTACGTTGTCCTGGATGTTTTTGCCTTGCAAAAGCCAAGGTATCAAAGACGCTACATTGATTAGTGAGGGTCTGCCAAGCTTTCTCTTTTAATAAGGTAAATTCATGCTCAATAAAACCCACGTCAAAGGGCGCATTATGAATGATTAATTCTGCACCTTGAATAAAGGTTTTAAACTCATTTGCAATTTCATGAAAACGCGGCTTACCTTCCAAAAAGCTATCGGTAATGCCATGCACTTTCATGGCACCTGGATCGACTGCTCTATCAGGCTGAATATAGGTATGGAACACTTTACCCGTCAAACGACGATTGATCACTTCCACACAACCAATTTCAATAATGCGATGACCTTGTGCTGGCGAAAGACCCGTTGTTTCGGTATCTAAAACAACTTGCCTCATGAGCCTATTTCCTTCTTTAAAGAAAGTGCAATGATAGCTTCTCGCGCTAATTCATCCACACGTTCATTTTCATCATGGCCACTATGCCCTTTTACCCAATGCCATTCGACTTGATGGCGTTTTACTTCATTATCGAGCTCAACCCAAAGATCTTGATTTTTCACCGGTTTATTATTTGCCGTGCGCCATTGACGCTTTTTCCAAGAAATCATCCACTCGGTGATGCCTTTTTTGACATATTCAGAATCGGTCGTTAAAACCACATGACAAGGACGCTTTAAAGCTCTCAATCCCATAATCGCTGCCATTAATTCCATGCGATTATTGGTTGTTTCTTTTTCTGCACCACTTAAGGTTTTTTCATGCTGACCTTGGCGTAATAAAACGCCCCAACCACCAGGACCTGGATTTCCTGAGCAAGCTCCATCCGTAAATAATTCTACTTTATCTATTTGAGTCATTTTTATACTAACTATCGAACCGTGGTTGTGGGTTTAGGCAATCCTTCTGCAGGTTGCCAGATACTTTTCTCAGGCTTAAATCGAGCACGCATGGGTAGCAGAGGCACCACTCTTTTTACCGCGACGAGTGTATAGGCCCCGCCAAAAAATGGCCAGCAGTTTTCACCCCACCCTTCTAAAAAGTTCAAGCGTCGTTGCCATGTGAGGCTGGATAAAGGCGGACGAAAATAAAAGGCTTTACCACTAACAATTTGAAAGTTAAGCAACTTCAACCAGTCTTTTAATCTATTTGAAGTTAACATTTTACCCTGGCGAGGAATTTTTCCCGTCATTTGCTTCCAGCCATGCCATAACCCCCAAAGGCTCATGGGATTAAAGCCTGTAATCACAATGTGTCCTTCAGGAATTAACACGCGATGTGCTTCTCGTAAAATTTCGTGCGGGTTCTCGGCGTGCTCTAAGGTGTGGGCTAATACAACGACATCAACACTATCTGTGCGCAACGGAAGCGCTTCTAGCTCGCCTGGGAGGCCACTTAAGGCGCTATTGGTAGTCACTTGAGGATTAATTAAAACGCGGTGTGAAATTAAACTGGTTTCGACCAGGGGCGTTAAATTTGAATCGCCCAGAAAAGCGAGATGGTAGCCATATAATTTAGCTAGTATTGTTTCTAATTCTTCTTTTTCCGCATCGATGACCCATGACGCGACGGATTCGGTATACCATCTTTGTGTATATTCATTCTCTGCTACCATGTTCTAATAACTAATCCATAAAAGTGAGTTAAATGAATAATATAATCGCTATCCCTGCATTTAAAGATAATTACATTTGGGCCATTCACAGTCTAGAAGGCAACAAGATTATCGTTGTCGATCCAGGTGATGCCTCTCCCGTATTAGACTATTTGCAAGCTAATAAACTATCCCTTCATGCCATTCTAATCACGCACCATCATTTCGATCACAGCGGCGGCATTAAAGCACTACAAGCTCAATTCCCTAATATCGCTGTTTATGGATCTAAAAATGAATTTACTGAAGGCGTTACATCAACCATTGAAGAAGGATCTCAGCTTTATTTTCCCGAATTTAATTTAACACTGAATGTTTTAGATATTCCAGGCCACACCAAAGGCCATATTGCTTATTATAACGAGGAAATATTGTTTTGCGGTGATACGCTCTTTTCATGCGGTTGCGGCAAAATATTTGAGGGAACCCCCAGTCAAATGTTGCAGTCATTAGAAAAATTAAAACAATTGTCTGCAGAAACCATGATGTATTGCGGACACGAATACACCAAAGCCAATATTGCATTTGCGCAAACGGTTGATCCAACCAATGCTGCTCTCGCGCAGCGATTAGCTGAGGTTCTTAAATGTGAAGCACAAGGACGCCCTACATTGCCCACTAAATTAAAAAATGAATTTGCATGCAATCCTTTTTTGCGCGTAAATACTCAAGAAATTATTCTCGCCGTTCAAAAACATTGGAATTTTGAAGCAATTGATCCCGTAACCCTATTTTCCCATTTACGTGAATGGAAAAATCAATTTTAAAACAATCAGTTATTCAACTATGTCAATAGCTTGCTTTTCTGCACTTTTTTCATTACCATAAGCATCGAATTAATTTAGTAGCTTAAATCGTTGAAGAGTCATTGCAGTATTTCAACGTAAGGATATTCCATGCAGAAAAATGGTCATCATAAAATGCCCTTTTTTAGCACACTTCTTTGCATGATATTGACCATGCATTTCAGTGTCGCAGAGGCTTTTGGTCAATTGAGCACCGCTCGCAATTATAAATCTTCACATTTTGCTGAAGCTTCTTCAGTAGAAATTTGGAGTCGTGTACGTGATCAATTTCATTTAAATGCGCCAACTTCCATGCCTTCTATGCAAAAGCAGATCCGCAAATTAACGCGCTCACAAGACTATATAAATGAATTAGCCAATAACGCTTCTCCTTATTTATATTACATTTTAGAAGAAGTTGAAAAACGCGGTATGCCAAGCGAAATTGCTTTGCTACCCATGATTGAAAGCACCTTTAACCCACATGCAGCTAGTAACAAAGGGGCTGCAGGTTTATGGCAGTTAATGCCTTCTTTAGGCCGTCTTTACGGGTTAAAGCAAAATGCTTGGTATGATGGACGAAAAGATATTTATGAGTCCACCAAAGTTGCACTCGATCACCTCGAATATTTACATAAACGTTTTAATGGCAATTGGTTATTAGCACTTGCTGCTTACAATTCCGGTGAAACCAAAGTGATGACTGCTATTCGCATTAACCGCATGCAAAGCAAAGGCACTGATTTTTGGTCACTTAAACTGCCTAAAGAAACTTCTGAGTTTGTGCCCAAATTATTAGCTTTGGCTGCTTTAATTAAAGCGCCGAAACAATATGGGGTTTCATTACCTTCTATTCCTAATAAACAAGTTTTCACTCGTATCAATACGGGCCGTGCAATGGATATTTCACATGCGGCAAAATTGGTTGATGTCTCTGAAAACCAGTTACGAAAATTGAATCCTGGTTTACACAAACGTTCCATGAATCCACAGGGTCCTTTTAATTTAGTGGTTCCTGTTAAAGGGGCAAAACAATTTACAGGACAACAACCAACAACAGCTAAACCGGTTATTGCTACCACCACGACATCAACAACAGCTGCTGCAGCTGCAAAACCTGCAATCACTGCTAAACCTATTGTGACGAGTGTGGTTAAAGAAAAAGAAGCTCCCAAACCTGCAATTGCTGCGAAAATGGTTTCTACCTCACGTTATCAAATTAAGAAAGGCGATAACATCGAGAAAATTGCCAAGCGGTTTCATACCACCCCTGCGGCAATTCAAAAACTAAATGGCATGCCAAATGATGTGGTTGTGATTGGTAAAACACTCATGATCCCAGGCAGTCAAACCGCTATTGCCGCTAAACAAGCTTCCAGTTCGCCTAAGTTTCATATTGTGAAAAAAGGTGAATCGTTACCTTTAATTAGTGAAAAACACCACGTTAAATTAAGTGATTTATTGGCTTATAACCATTTCAAATCACAAAGCACCGTTATTCGTCCTGGGCAAAAGATTAAGCTCAGCAAAGAAAATTCTTAATACGCCGCTTTATACGGCTTCTATATACAGTAGTAAGTTAAATTGCTTATATCTAGAAGCCGTTCTAAACTTGAAATGGGGACCTTCGTTCTAGTTTCAGCTACGAAGACAATATTGATATGACGCCAGAAACTGATCTCTACCAAATCTTTACCCAAAAGCTGGGCTTTAAGCTCAGACTAAAGCAATTTGCTAAAGAACGCGGCATCGAGCTTACGATTGCTATTGTCGGTCTTTTTATCGGTATTGCAACGGTACTGGTGAGTAACAAAATTGGTGTTCATCAAGAAATTCTCCAGGCAAGCAGAATGACTGATAGCTACTTTAATGGCGTGGCAGAGCTATTTGCGCGCGGCATGGATGAAAACCAACGCATTAATCTCATTATTATTGCCCGTACGGAAGCCATTATTGAAGATCTAAACCAAATCAAAAAACCCGATAAACTGGCGAGCATTATTACCTTTGTCTCCCACTTAAAACCAAAATTGTTTTACCGAGAAGATGATGGTGAAAGCAAAAGAGATAAATATATCTTTTTAAGCGACATTAACTTAGAAGGCGCTTATCTTCGCAATATTAATTTAGAAAAATCACGCTTAGCCAATAGCAATTTACGTAAAGCAGATTTAGGCGGTACTAACCTAAAAGACACCAATGCCAAAAGAGTTAACTTTGAAAAAGCCAATCTCGATCGCGTTAATTTCACCAATGCTGATCTGCATGGCGCTAATTTCTATAAAGCTTCAATAAAAGAAGCTATTTTCACCAATGCTAATCTTGAAGGCGCAATCTGGGTTAATGGCAAACGTTGCGAGCCTGGATCAATTGGCGAATGTCATTTTAAATAACCCTCTCAATTAGCTATCTTTTCAACTACGTGATCTCAAGTTGACTAACTCCAAACTGAGCAGCAGAATGTAAAGATTATCTACGACGCTTGTCTCAAGGGATCACTCATGTCAATTAAACGGATGTTAACCCAAATTGCACTCTGCACCAGTGTACTTGTTCTACCTTCTATTGCTGAAGCGGCTTATTGGAGTCCGCACTTAGGTGCTGATATAAAATACTGGAATATCGAACCTAAGTTTGGCGTGAACTACGATTACGATCTGCTGTTTCCTGAAGTAACCAAAGCCGTAAACCTTTATGTCGGTACCCGCATCAACGGTTATTTTGGTATCGATATTGGTTATGAACAATCTGCCCATAAAAAGAGTGGACGTGTTTTTGATGGCACAGAAATCTTCTTTGTTTCTCAAGAAACCATTGGAGATGCCGCCAATATTGACATGCGACTGCATGCCCTACATCTCGATTTAAATTTCTATTGGGAAGTCGCTAGACACTTTGAACTTAACTTTATGATGGGACTGCTTTACTTACACCCTGATACTCACATCATGCATCTTACCGATGGCACATGGCTAGAATTTCGTAATAAAAGCGATGAGAAATGGACAGGGAGTTTTGGACTTGGCGCCGTTTATACCCCAATTCCTTATATTAGCATTCGCGCTTTAGTGGCTTGGGATCAAACACAGCGCATCAATTACTTAGGGTTTGACGAAGATAATCAATACTATGATCTTCATCCCTATAAACATGCAACCACTTTTAATTTCGGCATCATCTGGAATATTCTTCCTCCCAGAAGAACAAAATCTTGCGCAGAATTTGAATATTCTTAACATAATTAAAGAGGACGCCTCTTCTTCCTTAAGGAAAAAGTCGGTGGCCTCTTTTCTTCTTGTAATTGCTCACAAATTTCCAGTTGAGCAACTAATTTAGCTCGTCGATTACGATTGGACACTAATACGTTTGAATCAATAGGATTGGGCACTTTTCCTTTTTGCAAAAGTTTATCAAGTTGATTATTTAATCTATCTCTAACATCCGTATCACTAAATCTTGCAATTTGAAAACGCTTGTGTGAAACAAATAATTTTAATTGTTTTGCCTCATTTTGACTCAATTGCTGTGTCGTACAATATTTCTTATAAAGATCAAACAAACTCACAACGCCCGCGGTTGTACCAATTGCTAGCATCAGTGGATTCAATACCGTTGAAAATTCTGGCGTTGGCATAATAGCCAGTATTAATGCACAAACAGCTGAAATCGAGCCAAAATCAACACTTTTTGACTTACCTTCTTCATTTAATTTAGTTAATAATAATGCTTGATGAGAAGCTGAAATTTCTTTAATTAGTTCCGCTAAACGACCTAAATCAACCGGTTCATTGAGATGATCATTTTTATCGGATAACAAGAGTTTTTGCTCAGCAATATGATATTGTAGATATCGAATATCATCCGTTACATATTGTTGAAGATATTTTTTTAACAGATTTGGTTTTTTTTTATCCAGCAAAGGCGCGGTATTTCTCGGCGGTAAGTCTAACGTTCCCAGACGTAAATTTTCTAAACGTTGCTTGAGCTCAGCTTGGCGCTTTAATAAAAATGGTTGATCTTTTTTTTGCTCAGCATGAGTTACGGTATCTAATTGTTTCTCAACCTCTTTTAGTAAGGTTTGAATTTTTTTATATTTGAGACATTGAATTTGTAAAATGCCTGATTGAGAACTCGCTTGTTCAGCCAATTTTAATAACATTGAATCAACATCAAAAGTGACAGGATCGATCTCTTTAAAAAACTCGGTTGTGGTTTTTTTTCTAGCTAAAAAGTCGGCATTTTGCTGGTTAACTTGGGTATGGATCTCTTGTAATTGATTCATTGCGGCTTCATTCTTCAAAATACGTATACCCGTAATTTCTTTTAATAAAGCTTGATTGGTGCTAATTTTTACTTGTAAATGCCCAATGAGATCATCCGTTTCTTTTAAATCATGCAGTACAATCAACTTAGCATGAAAATCAATATCATTTTGGATATGTATTTGCTTTAAGGCGGCGTGCTTTTCTTGTAACGCTAAAAATGCAATTTTCTCTGCTCTTAATTCTGCAATACTTTTCAACAAAGCAGAAGAACAAACCACCACGGTAACAACTGGCGCACTCACTTGCGTGCTACCCAACATGACCGCTGCTGTTAGACCAATCGCACCAATATGCAATGCATATAAGGTTGATAGTTTCGCTTTTTCTTGCCAGCTCTGTTCAGGCCTTGCTTTAACCCATATTTGCCGAATACCAAAAGCAGTTGCCGCAATTGCTCCTATCTTCCCAACAATCGAGCCCACCCTAATTAACGGTCTTAAAGTATCAAACCAATGAAACATGGATAACTTATTTTTATAAGCGAAAAATTCAATATACCCACTCCCCTACAAAATGCGAAGCATAATTCACAGCCAGTTATTGAACCCCATCAAAACTTGCATCTACACTGTTATTTCATCCAATGCACTTGACTAGTTAGTCAAATGTCCTATATATTACTTTAAGGATGAGAGGAGATTCTGGAATGAATAAGATTAGTGCTCATCATACCAAGCAAAAATTAATTGATACTGCTTCTGATCTTATATGGAAAAACAGTTATGGTTCTGTCAGTGTCGATGATATTTGCAAAACGGCTGGCGTTAAAAAAGGCAGCTTCTATCATTTTTTTCCTTCAAAAATTGATTTAGTCCTCGCCAGCATGGACGCACACTTTCAAAGTAAAAAAGCAGTTTATGATAGCATTTTTTCCCCCCAAACTCCCCCGCTACAACGTTTTGAACAACTTGCTGATTTCTTATATGAAATGCAGGCAGAAGCAGTCGCTAAACATGGCAAAGTGTGCGGATGCCCTTATACAACGCTTGGTAGTGAAATGGCCGGACAAGAAGATGTGATTCGTCACAAGCTTAATGAACTTACAAAGTGTTTTGAACGTTATTATGAAAATGCCATACGCGATCTCATTATTGAAGGCTTATTGCCAGAAAAAACGAATGTCAAAACAAAATCACAAGAAATTTTTACTTATTTTATTGGTGTATTCACCCTGGCAAGGATCCAAAATGATCTCGAATTATTAAAACGAGATCTTAAGCCAGGATTACTAAAAACCTTAGGGTTAAAAGATAAATTGCAGGAACAATAGGATCTTAGGGATATAGGTTTTTTTAGGAGGGAATTTAAACCGACTGGTCAACTCCTTAAAGTATGACAAGTCCCATGTTAGGAGATGTTATGAAATCATTTTCTCAATACATTAAAGAGAGAATTGTTATGTTTGGTACCGTTGCTTCTGTTGCTATTTCAGGCACAGGAGCAATAACTTACAATAAATTAACGAATCACATTCCATCCCCAGCCGCCCTAAGCACACCCATTATCCCTGTCAGTGTTCATACTGTTAATCAGCAAAATGTACGTATTTGGTCATCTTTTTCTGGTCGGATGCGTGCCATTGATTACGCAGAAATCCGCCCTGAAGTCAGTGGGCGCATTGTTCAAATACTCTTTAATGATGGGCAAATTGTGAATACCGGTGATGTTTTGATGATCATCGATCCTTTACCTTATGAAGCTGCGGTTGCTAAAGCACAAGCCTCTCTTGCCTCTGCAAAAACCAAAGCAGAATTTGCCAAAAAAGAACTTGAGCGTGCATTGAATCTTGTAAAAACGCACGCAATTGCCGAACGTCTTTATGACGAAAGTGCGAATCAAAATCGAGTTGCCGAAGCTGAGGTTAAATCAGCAGAAGCTGAATTAAAGCAAGCTAAAATTAATCTTGATCGCGCTTATGTTAAAGCGCCTATTTCAGGTCGTGTTAGTCGTGCTGAAATCACCCTTGGTAATCTCGTTCAAACTGGACAAAATGCACCCGTTTTAACTTCAATTGTTTCTAAAGATGGGATTTACGCTGATTTTGAAGTGGATGAGCAAACTTACATGAAAAGTATTCGCTCACAAGCTGCAACCCAACATGAAGAACAAGCCATTCCTGTCGAATTAACCATACCAGGAGATGAAGATCATCCTTACAAAGGCAGCATCTATACCTTTGATAATCACATTGACACAGGCTCCGGTACCATTCGAGCTCGTGCTAAATTCGCTAATGAAGATGGTCGTCTAATGCCAGGGATGTTTGTTTCGGTAAAACTCGGGAGCAGTAAACAAGAAAATGTTCTACTGATCCCGGAACGAGCGATTGGTAACGATCAAAATAAAAGATTTGTTTACGTGGTTAATCAAGACAATAAAGTCGTTTATCGAGAAGTCAATTTAGGAAAACAAGCTGAAAATGGTACGCGTATTGTTCTCTCAGGGTTGCAACCTGGAGATCGAGTCATTGTCGATGGCTTACAGCATGTCAGACCCGATGTCGTTGTCCAAACCAAGGAAACGGATTTAACTCTACAGCGCAATGATGCCAAAGAAATGGCAACTAATTAATGAACAGGCCAAGTAACACCCCTGAGGAATAATGCTATGCAATTATCAAAATTCTTCATCGACCGACCCATTTTTGCAGGTGTCATTTCAGTCATCATCTTTCTAGCGGGGCTTATTTCAATGTTTAGGTTACCTATTTCTGAGTATCCTGAGGTTGTCCCCCCTTCTGTTGTTGTCAAGGCACAATATCCAGGCGCTAATCCAATTTCCATTGCAGAAACAGTCGCCACTCCTCTTGAGGAACAAATTAATGGCGTTGAAAACATGCTTTATATGTTTTCACAAGCAGCAAGCGATGGGACATTAACACTGACCGTCACTTTCAAATTAGGGACCGATCCTGATCTAGCGACTCAGCTTGTACAAAATCGAGTTAACCAAGCACTCCCAAGACTTCCCGAAGTAACCCGTCAACTCGGTGTAACAACGGTTAAAAGCTCTCCTGATTTAACAATGGTCGTTCATCTTAAATCACCCAATGAACGATATAATATGCTGTATTTACGCAATTACGCATTATTAAATGTCAAAGATCAATTAGCAAAAATCCCTGGTATTGGCAGTGTACAACTTTATGGTTCAGGCGATTATGCAATGCGGATCTGGCTTAATCCTGAAAAAATTGCTGAACGTGATATGACCGCTAATGAAGTCATCAGTGCTATCAGGCGCCAAAATGTGCAAGTTGCCGCTGGTGTTATTGGTGGACCTCCTTACAATCAAGGTGTTGAGCTACAGTTACCTGTGAACACACAAGGTCGCTTAACGGACGTTGAGCAATTTGGTGATATCATCATCAAACGAAATAATGGTGTCGTCACTCATCTTAGAGATGTCGCCCGTATCGAGGTCGATGCTGCAGAATATGGACTACGTTCGCTACTCGATAATAAGTCAGCCGTTGCTATTCCTATTTTCCAATCACCCGGTTCTAATGCGATTGAAATTTCGAATAATGTTCGACAAACGATGGAACAATTAAAACAGAATTTTCCTGAAGGCGTTGACTACAGCATTGTCTATGACCCTACTATTTTTGTAAGAGGTTCAATTGAAGCAGTAGTTCATACTTTACTTGAAGCGGTTGCGTTAGTCGTTTTAGTGGTTATCCTTTTCTTACAAACCTGGAGAGCTTCTATTATTCCATTACTCGCTGTACCGATTTCAATTATTGGTACATTTGCTGTTATGCTATTTTTTGGTTTTTCAATTAATGCATTATCATTATTTGGCTTAGTTCTTGCAATTGGTATTGTTGTCGATGATGCTATTGTGGTTGTCGAAAATGTTGAACGTAATATTGAATCAGGACTTGCACCAAGAGAAGCAACCTTAAAAGCAATGAAAGAAGTAACCGGACCAATTATTGCTATTGCGTTGGTTTTATGTGCGGTATTTATACCCATTGCTTTTATCAGCGGATTGACTGGGCAATTTTACCGCCAATTTGCTTTAACCATTGCTTTTTCAACCATTATTTCAGCTTTTAATTCGTTAACACTTTCACCCGCACTTTCTGCAACTTTACTCAAAGCACATGACGCGCCTAAAGATAGATTAACACGTCTCATGGATAAATTATTTGGTAAATTCTTTTCGCTCTTTAATCGATTTTTTCGTAAAAATTCACAACGATATAGCACAGGCGTTAACAGCATTCTTGGTCATAAATCCTTAGCTATTTTCGTTTATATAGGCTTACTCGCTTTTACTTACCTTGGTTTTAATCATGTCCCTTCTGGATTTGTGCCGGTACAAGATAAACAATATCTGGTGAGTTTTGCACAACTACCCGATGGAGCTACGTTAGAACGGTCAGAAAATGTTATTCGAGAAATGTCAAATATTGCTCTGCAAGAACCTGGTGTTGAAAGTGCTGTCGCTTTTCCAGGTTTATCTATTAATGGTTTTATTAATAGCCCTTCTGCAGGTATTGTTTTTGTTACCTTAAAGCCTTTTGAAGAACGTCGCAGTAAAGAATTATCTGGTTTTGCTATTTCACAAAAGCTGCAACAAAAATATGTCAACGTCAAAGATGCCTTTATTGCAATTTTCCCTCCACCACCTGTGCAAGGTTTAGGAACGATTGGTGGATTTAAACTGCAAATCGAAGATAGAACCGATCAAGGTTATGCTACGCTTGATCAAACAATGAAAGCTGTTCTAGGAAAAGCAAGAAGCACACCAGAGCTTGCAGGCATTTTTTCTAGCTACAATATTAACACTCCACAACTTTACGCTAATCTTGATCGTACCAAAGCAATGCAATTAGGTGTTGATGTGCAAGATGTGTTTGATACCATGCAAATTTATCTTGGCTCACTCTATATTAATGATTTTAATAAATTTGGCCGAACTTACGAAGTCATTGCCCAAGCAGATAAACAATTTCGTTCTAAACCTGATGACATTCTTAAACTACAAACCAAGAATTTTGAAGGTAAAATGGTGCCCTTAGGCAGTATCATCCAAGTGCAAGAAACGACCGGTCCAGACAACGCAATGCGTTATAATGCTTTTCGTTCCGCTGACTTAAATGGCGGCCCAGCCCCTGGCTATTCTTCAGGACAAGCTCAAGCCGCGATTACAAAAATATTGAATGAAACCTTGCCCAAAGGAACTTTTTTTGAGTGGACAGAACTAACCTACCAACAAATATTATCAGGAAATACCACACTGCTTGTCTTCCCTATTTGTGTATTACTTGTTTTTCTGGTTTTAGCTGCACAATATGAAAGCCTCTTTTTGCCTTTATCTATCATCTTAATAGTGCCAATGTGCTTATTATCTGCTATTACAGGCGTCTGGATGACAGGTGGTGATAATAATTTATTTACGCAAATTGGATTTTTCGTGTTGATTGGTCTTGCCTGTAAAAACGCTATTTTGATTGTAGAATTTGCCCGAGAGCTCGAGATACAAGGCCGAGACACTTATCATGCAGCAATAGAAGCAGCCGGTCTTCGCTTACGCCCCATTCTGATGACTTCTATGGCTTTCATCATGGGCGTCATACCATTAGCTTTTTCATCAGGAGCAGGAGCAGAAATGCGTCATGCCATCGGCGTGGCTGTGTTCTGGGGTATGCTGGGTGTTACTTTCTTTGGTCTATTCTTAACACCTGTATTTTATGTTTTAATGCGTGCATTAGAAAAACGTATTACTAAGACTGAAAAAGTACATCATCATGTTTAACTTCACACTAATCAATGCGAGGGTAAACTCTCACTTGTAATATCCGGGAACCTTTTATTTTAATGATCTCTAAACTAAATCGCTCAAACTCGATTTTATCACCTTCATTGGGAAAGCTTTGGTATTTATCAAGAATCAGTCCTGTGACGGTATTCGATTGAACCTGCGTCAATTCAATACCTAGCAACGTTTCTAAAGTAAAAACAGAAGCACTACCTTTTATAATGTAGGTACCATCATCCAGTTTAATCCAATCTTCCTGGGTAATGTGGAATTCATCTTTAATTTCACCAATGATAGATTGTAGCAAGTCATCCAATGTTAAAAAGCCAATAGCTCTTTTCCCTGCAAAAACAATTGCAAATCGAGGCTTCCCTTTACGAAAAAGATGGAAAACTTCAAGCACCGGATCACTTTCTAACACTTTGAGATGAGGTCTAATAAATCTGGCTAAAGTCGTATTGTGATATTGTGTATGGGAAATGGAAAATAGATCTTTAATGTGAATCATACCAATAATATTACTTGGTTCGCCTTTGTAAACAGGATAACGGCTATAACGTTGTTGATTGATTTTTTTAATCGCTTCCGAAATCGTCATCGAGACATCTAAAACAACGATTTCATGCAATGGACGCATCACATCAGATATTTCAAGATCGGTAAAAACTAAGCTTTTTGTTAACAAATCCAGCTCAGTTTTAGTGAATTGCCCATAACGATGGCTTGCGCGTAAAATTAACTTAATTTCATCGGGTGAATATGCTTGGTTCTCATGATGTACTTCATCTAGCCTAAACAATCTTAATAGTACATTAGAGCTGACATTCAATACCGATATCGCAGGATACATAACCCAATAGAAGCTATAAAGTGGAATTGCCGTCCATAGAGAAATAAACTCTGTTTGTCGAATAGCCATCGATTTTGGCATTAATTCTCCAACCACGATATGAAGATACGAAATAACGCTAAAAGCAAACAAAAATGAGATAAATTGAATAGTTTGTTCTGATTGAATATTTAACAATTCAAAGACAGGATGTAACAATGAAGCAAATGCAGGCTCACCAATCCACCCCAATCCAAGTGAAGCAAGCGTAATGCCCAATTGACAAGCTGATAAATAAGTATCTAATCTACTATGGACCTTAGCTAAAATTTTACCTCGTAATCCTCTTGTGTGCTGTAAAGCTTCAACTCGGGTATGTCGCATTTTGACAATAGAAAACTCAGCAGCAACAAAGAAGCCGTTTAGAAGCACAAAAAAAAGCGATAGCAGAATAAAAATGATTGTTGTCATAGGAATTACTTTTTCAACCTTTCTCTTGCCATGATTAGCTCAACAAAACCATTGATGGTAATACATAATTCTTTAAATGCTTGAAAAGTGCTACTGTCTAATTTTCTAGAAGAAATTTGCCTATCGACATAGTAAAATCCCATAATATTGCCTTTTAATATAAAAGGGGTGATTAGAAATGAGCCTTTACCTACTTTAACATTGAAAGAATGATTACGTAATTTATTAATGGCAATTTCTGTTTCATGACCAACCCAACAACTTCTTTGTTCATGTAACAAATAATTAAATAACCACCCTTCAGAAGCATTTAAATCAAATTTAAAGCTATTAAAAAAGTCTGTATGTTTAATCTCATCAATCGATTTAGCTTTAAGAGATAATTTATCGTGACTTAATAAGGCAAATACGGCTCTATCAACGTCAAGACTACTACGGAGGTTTCTAAGCCCTATCGCCAGTATTTCACTCATTGATGGAGATTTCTGATTGCCAAGTAATATAGCCATTTCTTGAATACTTGCAGCGATACGACTTGCATTCACACTAGAATCTGTGTCTGATGATTGAGCGTTATCATTTGAATCAGGTTCTTCAGCTAAAGGAATATATTCCAAGAGTTTTTCAGACAGCAAAGCAGATGTCTCAAGTGCTCTTAAATTAGCTTCTAAGGCAAGCTGCCTTGCTTGTTGGAAAGAGATAGCTAACCATGATGACACTTCTCGCAAAGCCTCTTCCGTTGTAGATGATTCCCATCCTACTTGCATAGCCTGAATGACGCCTCTTGCAAGATGAATAATACGGACAATATCATCATCTTTGTTTGCTTCTTGTGCTTTGGATAAAGTGGGACCAATAAACCATTTTTCGCTGATTTCAATGGTTAAGTTTTTTAATAAAAATCCTGCAATTGCTTGTTCTTCTTCATCAGAAACAGAACCTTGAGCTAATTGTTCTGTATATTTTTTCGCGTTGGCTCCTCCGAAGCTAAGAAAGAGTAATTTTCCTAGCGGAAATAATAACGAAGCGGTGATAAGTGGTTCACAATTTAATGAACGAATTTTTCTCTTTGCGATAACGCCAGCAAGAATTGTCGATTGTAACGCAATTGCAATTTCTTTCATAAAAGCATCATCTTGTGAATTCTTTAATAAATAAGTATACAAAGCCATACATAAGCCAATACAACGTACACTTCTTAAGCCAAGCACTACCATGACTCTTTTGATATTACTCAGATCCGATTCGGCAGGATTAAAATAAGCCTCATTGGCCATTCGTAATATTTTGTTACTTAATTCTTCACTCTCAAATATAGCCAAAACACTTGGCAAATCTACTGGTTCAGAAGGCAAAAATTTTAAGATAGCTGCGACATTTTCACCTAATGGTGGATTATTCTGATCATTAATTAAGGTCACCCAATCTGCTAATGTTTTTGCTTCTTCAAAATTCAATCGAGTTTTATGTGACTCTGCAGTTTGTGTTTGAACTGAATCAGTTGCCATTCATTTTTTCCTTTCGATCTACAGGAGCATATAAATAACATTGAGTGGTATGTTCTTTGCCTACTTCATATTTATCTGGGTAGTGATGAAAACATTTTGCCATTGCTTTAGGACATCTGGGAGAAAAATGACAACCAGCCGGTGGATTGCTGGGGGAAGGGATCTCACCTTTCACGGGTACAAAAGTTTTTCCAGAGTCAACAATGGATGGTACAGAAGCCAACAATGCTTGAGTGTACGGATGCTTAGGAGAATTAATCACCTCTTTAACGGGGCCATACTCAACAATCTTTCCTAAATACATAACAGCAACATAGTCCGCCAAATAATTAACGACCGCAATATTATGAGTAATAAAAAGATAACTAATAGCCAAATCGTTTTGCAAAGAACGTAATAAATTTAGAATTTGTGCTTGCACAGAAACATCTAATGCGCTGGTTGGTTCATCACAAATGATTAATTCAGCACCAACGGCAAGTGCACGTGCAATTGCGACTCGCTGTCGTTGCCCTCCCGATAATTCATGAGGATAGCGATTCTTCATTTTTTGAGATAAACCTACTTGTTCTAATAAATGGTTCACCCTATCTTGACGCTCTGGTGCATCAGTACCAATTTTTAGTGCTAACATCCCTTCTAATATGATTTCTTCTACAGTAAAGCGCGGATCCATTGCAGAATAAGGATCTTGAAAAATCATTTGCAAATGACTTCTATAGGCACGTAATTTTTTATCTGACAGTTTTAGCAAATTATGATCATGATATTGAACAGAGCCTGCATAGGGCTTTAAAAGTCGGGTAATCGCCCTGCCTACGGTTGTTTTACCACAACCTGATTCTCCGACTAAAGCTAACGTCTTCCCTTCTGGCAAATGGAACGATACATCATCTACTGCTTTGACATAGCCTACTGTTCTTTTAAAAATCCCTTTTTGAATCGGAAAATAGACTTTTAAATTTTCAACATTAAGAATAATTTTATCATCTGCTTCATCTTCTGCTAAATCTTCTATAGTGGAACTAGCAGAATATGACTCATTAATCACCTTTAGATTAAGCAATTTGGGTAATTTTTTGGTGATGCCATCATCATACCAAAGACACCGTACGGCTTGCTCTTGATTAACCCCTATCAGCTTAGGATTAATTTCTTCACAGGCAGCAAATACTTTTTCACATCGGCCCTTAAATCGACATAATGTAAAATGCTGGTCTAAAGAAGGCACATGTCCAGGAATAGTGGCTAGTTTATGATTTTTGACAGTATGCTCTGGTAAAGAGGCAAATAACTGAGTTGAATAGGGATGTTTGGGCTCGGCAAAAAAATTCGCTTTACTCCCCTTTTCTACGATATGGCCAGCATACATCACTGCAACATGATTTGCCATTTGTTGAACAACCCCTAAATCATGGGAAATCAACAAAATTGCCATACCCATTTTTTGATTTAACTCTTTGAGCAAGCTTAAGACTTGTGCTTGGGTTGTTACATCAAGTGCTGTCGTTGGTTCATCTGCAATTAAAAGATCGGGGGATTTGGCAAGTGCGATTGCAATTACGATACGTTGTTTCATGCCACCTGATAATTGGTGAGGGTAATAATTTAAAAATGCTTCACGATCAGGGATACGTACATTTTCTAATAATGTCAGCATTTGTTTGAAAATGTCTGATTTACTTAATGACTGTGAATTGGCAAGACGAATAGCTTCACTCAGTTGCTCGCCAATTGTCATTACGGGATTTAACGCTAATGCGGGATCTTGAAAAATCATGCCTATTTTTTTAGCACGTATTTTTTGCATTTTATATTCAGATAATTGATGTATCGGTGTCCCTTCTAATAAAATTTCACTACCTTGACATATTTTTGCCTGATGAGGTAATAATCGATTAATAGCTAATGCTGTCATCGTTTTACCACAGCCTGATTCACCCAAAAGTGAAAATATTTCACCGCGCGCTATGTTGAAACTAACTTCATTGACTGCATGGATATTACCTACTGCAGCATGAATTTCAACCTTCAAGCGATTCACCTCTAATAGGGTATCACTACTCATCTAGCCCCCCTTAATTCACTATGCGGATCAAATGCATCTCGTACCGCATCTGAAAATATATTAGCGGCTAATACTAATGTAAACATGAAAACAAAGGCTGCTGTTAAACTCCACCAAACAACAGGCACGCGGGCCATTTCTAAACGCGCACTATTAATCATGGTCCCCCAGCTATAAGAAGAAGGATCAACGCCTACTCCAACATAAGAAAGGACAGCTTCGGCAAGCACTAAACCACTAAAGTCAAGGGTTAATGTAATCAATATGATATGAACGACATTGGGTAAAAAATGTTTAAAAATAATCTTAAAATCTTTTACGCCTAAAGAATGTGCTGCCTTTACATAATCCATTTCGCTGATTTTTAATGTCTCGCCACGTAATAATCGACAAAGTCCTGTCCAACTGGTGATGCCTAGTATGGCACACAGCGCTAAAAGCCGAATATCAGATCGCTGCATTGCTGTTGCAAACCAATCACTATGTCTGTCCATGACCAACTGTAATGTCAAAACTGCTGCAGCAATCAATAACACACCAGGTATAGAACTTAATGTGGTATAAACATATTGAATAACATCATCTACCCAACCTCTAAAATATCCTGCCATAATGCCAAATAATATGGCAAAAGGTAGCATTACCAAGGTGGTGATTGTACCGATAATTAATCCTGTGCGAATACTTTTAAGCGATTGATATAATACATCTTCGCCAACTTGGTTTGTTCCGAGAATATGGTAGAAAGGAATGAAGGAATAAATGGCAATCAACAAAAAACTTAATACTCCCATTGTCAGGAGTAAAGTGCGCCAAGGAAAAATGGTTTTCCCTCTGATAACTGCACAAAGCATTTGTTCAAATGAAATACCATGTTTTACGCTGGCGTATAATAACAGCATTATCGACAATACCAGCCAAATAATTAAGTTTTGTACTGCAATATTAATTAAGCGTTGACGAATATCACTTAGATGATGCGTCTTATCTTTTAAATGTGTACCAGCATAGGTTAATCGCGGATAATCTCTGCTCACTTCTCCTGAAGGGAGTTTCATTGTTTCTTTGGTAAAGGCAAAAATGGCAAAAGGCGCAGAGAAAGATCGCTCTGATTGCATTGAAATGGGCTTAAGCATCTTATCAAGAACACTGATAATGCTGCCATTTTGTGTGTCTTCACTTTTATTGGGTCGATAATGAATGCTGTCTAGCAATCCGATTAAAATATAGGTAATTAAAATAATTCCTGCTACTAAGTTAAGCGGGCGATAGAAAATTTTTCGCACAAAACCAACTAGTTGGTTTTGTTGATGCGCTCTTATTAGCAAAATACTACCCATGATTACCAAAAGAAAAATTAGGTAGTCACTAGCGAGCATCACTAGATTCATCATTCTGTCCTTTTTCTTTCACTCTCATACTCAAACCGATTTGAAAGTATGAACTATTGAAGCCTTATCCTTGGATCAACAAAAGTATATGAAATATCCGTTAATATCAGTCCGATAACATATAATAGAGAGCCTAAAAACACCATTGAGCGCACAATGGCAAAGTCCTGTTGTTGTATCGCATCGATGGTATAGCTTCCTAAACCGGGGATCCCAAAAAAGGATTCCATCAGCAAACTCCCCATAAACAGCAAAGGTAATATCGCTACAACCCCAGTTAAAATTGGAATCATCGCATTCTTCAGAACGTGCTTGAATAAAACGACAGATTCACTGACCCCTTTGGCACGTGCCGTTCTGACATAATCCTTATTCACTTCTTCAATAAATAAGGTCCGATACCATCTCGCACCTGCACCAATACCACCTATGACTCCGATGAATATGGGCAAAATAATAAATTTCCATAACTGCCATCCAGGCTCGTAGCCTGAAATGGGCACTAACTTTAAAATGGTTGCAAAAAGATACTGTCCACCAATAATGTAAAATAACCCTGAAATTGACATCATCATGACACATATCACAATTCCTGCCGTATCAAGATAACTATTTTTATAAAAAACCATCAACAGTGAAATAATGATGTTAACCATTAATCCAAGAATAAGAGTAGGCACCGCAATAGCTAAGCTCGGCCACATTCTTTGAAAGACGTCATAACCGATGTCACGACCCGCATCAGAATAATCAAATTGCAGTACAAATAATTTAATCGATTTTTGAAAGAAAATAGTGTCGGTTAATTTTTCAGTACCTTCTTTTGCTTCATTAAAAAATAAAGGCTTATCATAACCATGTTGTTCCTTCCAAGCATCAACGCTAGCCTTAGTCACATGCTTTTGCCCAAGATGTACTCTTGCCATATCATCAGGCGTATTCACAACGAAAAATAAACCAAACGTTAATAAATTAACCCCAATTAAGATTGGAATCATATAGAGAATACGTCGTAAAATATATCCAAACATAAGTTATGGCTGATCCCTCTTGCTTTCTTCCAACACTAAAGGACGATGTGTCTTTTTCCAATAAATAAAAGCAGCTGGCATACAAAGTAACAATAAGATAATCAATGAAATGGATAATGGCCAAACAATAGGATGATTCCAGGCTTGGCGATATTGATCGCGCATCGTTGAATCAATCGAAATGTATTTTAAACTATACCTAGCTATACCATTGGGTTTGGTTAAACCTACCCATTGATGGCGTAATGAGTATAATTTCGGGTGATAGCCCCCAAACCATGGCGCATCTTCTTGTAATATAGTCTCGAGTTTCGAAATAATTTCTTGACGCTCTATGGTGTTTGGCATTGTCTTCATTTTATTGAATAATTTATCGAATTCAGGATTAGCATAATTGGTGGTGTTTTCGCCTTCATATTTTACTCGACTATTTTGACTATCGAAGATAAATAAGAAGTTCTCTGGATCAGGATAGTCTGCTGCCCACCCCCAAGAAAATAATTGAAAATCTCCATTGCCGACTTTACTCTGAAAACGATTATATTGTGTTGCACGAACAATCAGTTCTATCCCTATTTTCTTGAATTGTTTGCGCAGCCATGACAATTGCGCCTGTGCTGTTGGACTACCTGATGACGCGACATCTAAGTATAAAATGAGTGGATTTTTTGTCTTGGGGTCGATGCCATTTGGATATCCTGCTTCAGCTAACAATTTTTTGGCAACTTTAATCGATTTTCTCTCAAAAGAATTATTAGCTGTGTCAATATCATACACTCGTTGATTCACACTTTTTAAATTCTCTTGATGACCAAAAATACCGGGAGGAACGACACTTTGTGCGATGACACCACTGCCGTTTAAGAAGATATTGACATATTCTTCCATATCCATTGCAATCGCAATGGCTTGTCTTAATTTCTTTTTCTTAACGGTATAACCACCTACCGTCTCATCAAGCATGTTAAAGCCCCAATAATAAAGAATAGGCAATACCGATGATGATAAACGAACCCCTTTTTGTGTTAATTCATCTGACAACGATACATTACTAAAAGAGGTTGATTGCAATGCTTGATCATAATTATCCGAGGTGACAGCAGATTGATCATAATAGCCTTGTAGGTACTTACTCCAAAACGGAATATTTTCTTTTTCTAAGATGAAAACAATTTTATCGAGGAAAGGTAAAGATTTACCTGCCTTTTTCAATAGACCATTTTGTTCATCATCACTTTCCCCTTCTGATGGGTAAACTTCACCATGAAAATTTGGATTCTTTTCTAAAACCATTTTTAGATTAGGGTTATTTTCAGTGAGAAGAAACGGGCCTGAACCAACAGGATACCAATCTAGCGATATATTTCTTTTTAGTAATGAATCTTGTGCATAAAATTGAATTGCTTCCCATGGCATGGGCACAAAGAATGGCATGGCAAGCCAATACTGAAATTGTGGGTATTTACCAATAATTTTAATTTCATATTGATAGCGATCGAGGGCTTTGACGCCTGAAATATCAAATTGCCGCAAATCAACATATTTGACTTCACCGTCTTTTATTTGGTGATCTTTAAAATAGGTTTGTAATTGTGTGGATAACTCTTTTAAACCAGCAATATGCGTTTCCATCAATCCTAAAATCGGACTATTCAAACTGGGATCGGCTAATCGTTTAATTTGATAAACATAATCATCAGCCGTCACCTCCCGAGTACCCACCTGTGCAAAGTCTTGCAAGGTATGCTTATTAGCCACTTGATGGGGTGTTAGATGATGATAAAGAAATTCTCCACTCGCATTTTTAGCAAAAGCAGGATGTGGTTGATATTGCATTCCCTTCTTAAGGGTTATGCGATAAACGCTATAAGCAACATTGGAATCATTTTCAGTAACGGGATTACCATTTTTATCTTGATAGGTTACTTCAGGCATTTCTTGCGCACTCAGCGTGGTGAGCTGATAGGGGCGCTTTAAATAATGATATTGTAAAGGAGGCTCATAGATTTGAAAGGTGAAAATAGCTTCTTCTGAGGTATAAGAGATAGCAGGATCAAGATGCTTAGGCCTTTCCGTAAAAGCGGTATAAAGCGTATTTTCATTTTGCTTTTCGTGGGTATAAGGATCGTTCCAAGCGGTATCGTTACAGCCATGTGCCACAAATAAGCTTGTTAACAAAAATAATTTGTACAACTTATATATTCGTACCATAATGCCTATCATCGTCCTTGATTGGCGTCTCTACATATCTCAGCATACCAGGTAAAATGCTCACATGACCTCTGGTTTCATTACTAAGGAAACAACATGGGATTTTTAGCAGGTAAGCGCATACTTATTATAGGTCTAATTAGTAATAAATCGATTGCAGCCGGTATTGCAACCGCCATGCAACGTGAAGGCGCTGAGTTAGCCTTTACCTACCAATCAGAACGTTTCCAAGATCGAATTAAAGAGCTGGCTGCAGAATGGCACTCAAAGCTCTGTATTCCATGCGATGTCGCAAGTGATGAAGAAATTGCTCATGCTTTTTCCACGCTGGGTGAGCATTGGGATCATATTGATGCGATTGTGCATTCCGTTGCTTATGCACCAGCCGACCAACTCAGTGGTCAATATCATGACGTCTTAACGCGTGAAGGCTTTAGAATTGCCCACGACATTAGTTCTTATAGCTTTGGTGCGATTGCAAAAGCAGCGCTCCCTTTTATGAAAGGCAAAGGATCATTGCTGACGCTCAGCTATTTAGGTGCGGAGCGAGCTATCCCTAGCTATAACGTGATGGGTCTTGCTAAAGCAAGTTTAGAAGCTAACGTTCGCTATTTAGCAGCGAGTATGGGCCCTATTGGTATACGCGTGAACGGTATTTCTGCAGGGCCTATCAAAACCCTTGCTGCAGCTGGGATCAAAGATTTCAAAAAGATGCTGACTCACAACAAAGAAGTAAGTCCACTTAGAAAAAATGTGGATGCGCTTGAAGTAGGAAATGCAGCCGCATTTCTTTGCTCTGATCTTGCTTCAGGGATCACGGGTGAAATTTTACATGTTGATGCAGGTTTTCATATTGCTGCAATGCCGGAGTTTGGGGAATAGGAAAATCCCTCTGCCCTACGGGTTTCTCCCTTTTACAAAGGGAGATAGTTTGTCGCTTTGCGACGATGAGCGAAGCGAATCAATCGCCCACTTTGTAAAAGGGGGCAGCTTGTTGCAAAACAAGCTGGGGGATTTTAAAGCCTACTTTATCTTCACCTTTGCTTCTTTATAAACATAGCTTGCATACAAGGCAAACTCGAGTTCACCCATATGTTTAGAAAGTTGCGCTTGATAGGTTTCTTTTTCTTCTTCAGACAGTGACGATGGCTCACCATCTTTAACGGCGGTTACCCACACGAGCGCATAATCCCCGTTAGGTAATGGAACGGCTTTTATTGAACGTTCTTTTTCACTGTTACGTGGCAAAGTAAAGGCAGCTTGAACAATAGGCTGATGTTGCGTGTCTTTAACATTACGTTTTACATCCTGCTTCTCTTGCCATACGAGATCACCCATGATGGAAGACATTTGTCCTTCATCGGCTTTTTTCAGATCGGCTAATAGCTTTTCTGCTTTCTCTTTTACTTTCTCATCACTCTCTTTGGCAATTAAAAGTGCTTTGATTGATGCTTTGCTATCTTCCAGCGATTTTTGCTTAGCCGGTGTATACGAAGCAGCACGAACAACAATATAGTTTTGATCATCCACCTTGATCAGATCACTATTATTTTTGTTTTCTTTAACATTAGCACTCCAAGCTGCTGTAAACACTTGTGGGTTTTGCAGTAACGTTTCTTTAGGGCCCTGTGCTTTAGTAAATTCTTCTGTCTTTTGAATAGGCAACTTCAACTTATCATTGGCTTGTGCAAGTGAATCAGGATAGTCATATGCCAAGCCATTTAATTCATCTGCTAGATTAATAAATTGCTCTTCTGCTGCTTGTCGTTTGTATTGAGCAATCACTTCTTTTTTAACATCGGCAAAAGGCTTTAGCTTTTCATCCTTTCTCTCTAGAAGTTTGATGATATGAATACCATATTGTGTCTTTAATGGTTCACTCACTTGACCCGTTTTATCCAAAGCAAAAGCCGCTTTTTCAAAGTCGGGGAACATTTCACCAGGTGTTAGCCATGCTAAATCACCACCCACTTTAGCGCTTTCTTTATCATCTGAAAATTCTTTGGCTAAGGTTTCGAAAGATTCTCCCGCCTTTAAGCGCTTTTGAATCTCTTCAACTTTAGTGTTTGCTTCTTTGGTTGCTTTCTCATCGGCATCTTTTGGTAAGGAAATGAGAATATGTGCGATATGAACAGAAGCAGGTTCACTAAAATGAGCTGCATTATCTTGATAATACTGCTGCAACTCTTCATCGGTCGGTTGGATTTTATCGACCAAGTTTGCTAATGAGAGATGTATGTATTCCAAAGCAAGTGTTTCGTCTGTCATAAACTCGCTTAAGTGATTGTCGTAATATTGTTTAATCGCTTCATCGCTCACTTGAGCTGCGTTGACAAAAGGCTCTCTCGCAATCGTCACAAAACGAAAATCTCTCGTTTGGTACATGAATTTAGCTAAATCTTGAATATCGTTTGCTAACACGAAAGAAGAAGGAATAATGGATTGCTGTAATTGTTCACGAACTAATGCATCTTGCAGCAATTTTCTGAACTCGGTATCTGTAAAATGATTTTTATTCAAAAACTGAACATACGCTTCTTGTGAAAATTGATCGTCGACTTGCAAAAAGGGTAAGCCACCTAAAGTCGCAAATACGCGCTGTGGGCTTACAGACATTCCCATTTTTTCAGTCGCTTCTAAAAGCGCTTTTTGTTGAATGAGAGAATCAAGCAGTTCTTTTTTAACTTCATTGGAATCAACGTTACGAAGCTGGGATCCTGTTTGCTGCATAAAACGCTGGTAAACGCCTTCTAATTCGCCACCAAGGATCTTTTGGCCATTTACGGTAGCAACGACTTGACTTGCACCGGTGCCTCGATCAAAGACACTTCCAGCACCATAGAGGACAAAAGTTAAACCAACAAGACCAACGATAACCCAGGCAATCCAGCCTTGCGCCTTGTCCCGCAGAACCTGCATCATGATTTGTATCCCTCAAATTAAGGCGCGCTTTTAAAGAAGTGGCGGAGCGGACGGGACTCGAACCCGCGACCTCCGGCGTGACAGGCCAGCATTCTAACCAACTGAACTACCGCTCCGCATTTTTTTGGTGGGTGCTGAGGGGCTCGAACCCCCGACCCTCGCCTTGTAAGGGCGACGCTCTACCAACTGAGCTAAGCACCCAAAAACTATTCGCGCTATCGCTTTTTAGAGTTGCTCTTCTTCAAGAACAACGGTGCCGGAGTTTACAGCATCTTTAAGCGCTTTACCAGCCTTAAATACAGGAACATTTGCTGCTTCAATATTAATGGGCTCTCCGGTCTTAGGATTACGGCCTACGCGCGCTGCACGTGACTTAACAGAAAACGTACCAAAACCCAATAAAGAAACACCTTTACCACCACGTAATGCGGCAGTAATGGATTCTAAAACGGTATTGAACGCTTTAGTTGCAGCGGTTTTAGAAATTTCAGCTTGTTCAGCAACAAGCTCGATAATATCCGTTTTGTTAACTGGTACTTTACTCACAGGATTACCTCCTTGATGAATCGTTAAATATAGTTACCAAACAAAAATACTGACAGCGTCATACTTAGCGCCGCCAATAGTCAAAAATTCAGTAACGGCAAATTATCACGCTACCGGTAGATGCACAAGGTTTTGCTAAAAATATAAAAATTGATTTTGGAATCCAGCTTTAGATTTTGAAACAGTTAGGGTTCAGGTTGATGGATTGAGTACCCTCTGCGCGAGCACAAGAGGCAAGGAGCGTTTAAAAAGCTTGATTGGTAGATTGGGTATGGGCGAGGCTCTGGCACTCGCCCAGGTAATCATGCGTATCTGCTAATGATGAAACAGATCCGATGATGAATTATCTTCCTTTCCCGCGTCTTCCTTTTTTGCCTCCGCTTTCGGTTCTTCGATTAACGGTTGCGGAACACGTGCTAAAGCGAGTTGGAATACTTCATCGATCCATTTTACACAATGAATTTTCAGATCTTCCAAAATGTTAGAAGGAATTTCTTTTAGATCGCGACGGTTTTCTTCAGGAATAATCACTTCTGCAATACCTGCACGGCGTGCCGCCAATAGCTTTTCTTTCAAGCCACCAATCGGCAATACTTCACCACGCAAGGTGATCTCGCCCGTCATTGCCACGTCTGCTCTCACTGAAATGCCGGTTAGCACCGACACCAATGCGGTACACATCCCAATCCCGGCACTTGGGCCATCTTTGGGAGTTGCACCTTCTGGCACGTGGATATGAATATCCAATTTTTCATAGAAATCAGGAGAAATTCCCAATGCTTTTGCACGACTACGTACAACGGACATTGCTGCTTGAATCGATTCTTGCATCACTTCGCCCAGTTTCCCAGTCGAGGTGGTTTTCCCTTTACCAGGAACCGCAATCGCTTCAATCGTCAGAATATCACCACCGACTTCCGTCCAAGCAAGACCTGTTACCTGCCCTACCTGATCGTGCTCTTCAGCTAAACCAAAACGATAGCGTTTAACACCTAAATAATTTTCGATGTTCTCTTCATCAATGACTACCGTTTTTAATTCTTTGTTCATCAAAATTTCTTTCACGACTTTTCTAGCAATTTTAGAAAATTCACGTTCCAGATTTCTGACGCCCGCTTCTCGGGTGTAATAACGAATGACATTTAATATCCCTTTGCGATCGATCACTAATTCATCGCTTGATAATCCATTGTCATGCATTTGCTTAGGAATGAGATATTTTTCCGCAATATGCATTTTCTCATCTTCGGTATACCCCGGAAGACGAATGACTTCCATTCTATCTAGCAAAGGAGGCGGAATATTTAATGAATTCGCTGTTGCAACAAACATGACATCGGACAAATCATAATCAACTTCAAGATAGTGATCGTTAAAAGTATTGTTTTGTTCAGGATCTAATACTTCTAGCAATGCAGCTGCTGGATCTCCTCGGAAATCCATGGCCATCTTATCAATTTCATCTAATAAGAAGAGTGGATTACGAACAGAGGTTTTCGCGAGTTTTTGTAAAATTTTGCCTGGCATTGCTCCAATGTAAGTACGTCTGTGACCACGAATTTCAGCTTCATCTCGCACGCCACCTAATGACATTCTAACGAAGGTTCGACCCGTTGCTCTGGCGATGGACTTACCTAACGATGTTTTACCCACACCAGGAGGACCAACCAGACACAAAATAGGCCCTTTGAGCTTTTTAACGCGTTTTTGTACCGCTAAATATTCAACGATACGTTCTTTAACTTTTTCTAAACCGTAATGATCTTCTTCTAATACATCTTCTGCGACCTGTAAGTCGATTTTTAACTTCGACCGATTTTTCCAGGGTACTTGTATCATCCAATCAATATAGTTTCGACATACCGTTGCCTCAGCTGACATCGGAGCCATCATTTTTAATTTTTTCAGCTCAGCCATGGCTTTACCATAGGCTTCTTTAGACATGCCTGCTTTTTCAATTTTCTCTTTTAATTCTTCGTGTTCACTTGCTTCATGGCCAAGCTCTTCTTGAATGGCTTTCATTTGCTCATTCAAATAATACTCTCTTTGGCTTTTTTCCATTTGGCGTTTAACATTAGAACGGATACGTTGTTCAACTTGTAATAAGTCGATTTCTGATTCCATCAACGCCATCAGACGTTCTAATCGCTCACGCAATGAAACAATTTCCAAGACATTTTGTTTTTCTTGGATCTTAAGTGACATGTGTGCGGCAATCGTGTCAGCTAATCGGCCAGGCTCATCAATACTAGCAACGGAAGTGACAATTTCAGGTGGAATTTTTTTATTCAATTTGACGTATTTTTCAAATTGACTCATTAATGTTCGAACTAAGATGTCAGCTTCTTCTTCTCGTAACTGACCATCTTCAACATACTCAACTTTGCCTAAAAAGAATGGCTCCGTTTGTACGTATTCGGTAACTCGACCACGACGAATACCTTCAACCAGTACCTTTACTGTACCATCAGGTAATTTGAGTAATTGTAAGATGGTAGAAACGGCACCTAAAGAATAAATATCTTTTTCTGAAGGGTTATCTTCGGTGGCTTCTCTTTGAGCGACCAATAGAATTTGTTTGTCGTTCGTCGACATTGCAGCATCGAGTGCTTTAATGGATTTGTCTCGCCCTACAAAGAGCGGAATCACCATGTGTGGATAAACCACCACATCTCGAAGTGGTAACACCGGAATTTCGGTTGTGTGAACTTGCTCCATGGCGATTTCCTCTTTGTCTATAAGCTACGACTCTCTTTTATCTTGAGCAAGCAGTGGCTTCTCAACGTTCTCATACATCAATAGTGGACCTGATTCACCATTGATAAAGCCTTCATCGATAACAACTTTGCTCACGCCTTCCATGGAAGGTAAATCATACATGGTGTCTAATAACGCTTGTTCAAGGATTGAACGCAAGCCTCTCGCACCGGTTTTTCTTTCAAGCGCTTTTCGAGCCACGGCTCTTAATGCTTCTTTACGGAATTCTAAAGCAACACTTTCCATTTCGAATAAGCGACCATATTGCTTCGTTAATGCATTCTTAGGTTCAGTTAAAATGCTTACCAATGCATCTTCATCAAGTTCTTCAAGCGTTGCAACAACTGGCAATCGGCCCACAAACTCAGGAATGAGACCATATTTGATCAAATCTTCTGGTTCAACTTTCGCTAATGACTCTGATAATGCTTTGGTATCTTTCTTGCTTCTCACTTGCGCAACAAAGCCAATGCTTCCTTTATCGGAACGCTCTGCAATAATTTTTTCAAGTCCTGCAAAAGCACCACCGCAAATAAAGAGAATATTGGTTGTATCCACTTGTAAGAATTCTTGTTGTGGGTGTTTACGTCCGCCTTGTGGAGGAACAGAGGCAACGGTACCTTCTATTAATTTCAATAAGGCTTGTTGAACGCCCTCACCTGATACATCTCGTGTGATAGACAAGTTTTCTGATTTTTTAGAAATTTTGTCAATTTCATCGATGTAGACAATACCCGTTTGCGCTTTCTCTACGTCGTAATCACATTTTTGCAGCAATTTTTGAATAATATTTTCGACGTCTTCGCCAACATAACCCGCTTCGGTCAATGTGGTTGCATCCGCAATCGTGAAAGGAACATCCAATAAACGCGCTAAGGTTTCAGCAAGTAATGTTTTACCTGAACCGGTTGGTCCAACCAATAAGATATTGCTTTTGCCTAATTCAACTTCTTCGCTTTTAACATTACTTTGTAAGCGTTTGTAGTGATTGTAAACGGCAACAGAAAGAATGCGTTTTGCTTTCGCCTGGCCAACCACATAATCATCTAGAATGGCATGAATTTCACGCGGTGTTGGTAATTGAGACGATTGTGTTGGTGAGCTACTTTCTTCAATCTCTTCACGGATAATATCATTGCAAAGCTCAACACACTCATCGCAAATGAATACGGACGGGCCCGCAATTAATTTGCGTACTTCATGCTGGCTCTTGCCACAAAAGGAGCAGTACAACAATTTCCCGTTATCTTCGCCACGACCACTTTGACTCATTTGGCCCATACCTCATATTTAATACCGTACTCTGAATATTCTATATGGGGATACCCTACCAGTATTTCAACCCATGCCAAATAACAATTGACACAAAAAGGCGTAATACCCCCAATTTGGCCTTCAGCCCTTAGAAAAGTGACCCCATCCTTTATGTCTATCTCTTTTCGATTACAGAATCAATTAAACCATAGGTTACAGCTTCATGAGCATCCATAAAATTATCTCTATCGGTATCTCGTGCAACTGCCTCATATGGCTGTCCGGTATGTTTAGCCAGAATTTCATTAAGACGTTGTTTGCTCTTAATGATTTCCTTTGCCTGGATTTCGATATCACTGGCTTGCCCTTGAGCACCACCATGTGGTTGGTGAATCATAATCCGGGAGTTAGGCAATGCATGCCTTTTACCCTTAGCGCCCCCAGCCAACACGATAGCGCCAAAGCTTGCAGCCATACCAACACAAATGGTGCTGACGTCTGGCTTAATAAACTGCATTGTGTCATATATCGCATTCCCAGCATAAACGGATCCGCCTGGGGAATTAACGTAAATGTAGATATCCTTATCAGGATTTTCAGATTCAAGAAACAATAGCTGCGCTACAACCAGGTTAGCCATGTAATCTTCAATCGGTCCTACTAGAAAGATAACTCGCTCTTTTAATAAGCGAGAATAAATATCATAGGCTCTTTCACCACGCGCTGATTGTTCGATCACAATTGGCACGCTTAAGTTATATAATCTGTTATCGGTCATCGCTATCTCCCCTTGATTGATAACTCATCCGTGTATAATCTTCCCGCGCTCCCTACATAGGGAACTACGCACAATAGGGGTTAATGGCCACAGTCTCTTACAGTGGTCGTGTATACTCTTCGAGTTTATACACGACTACTGCTTGAATACTTGCCATCTAACCTAAATAAAATTAGTTTGAGTATCGCTTGCTTATGACTCAGAGTCATTTGCATTCATTACTTCATCGAAGGTGACATTTTTATCTTCAACCTTCACCTCAGCTAGAATGGCATCAACTGCTTGTTCCAACAAGACCATTCTTTCAATGCCGTAGAGTAGCTCATTGCTCTTGTAGTAAGCTTCTACTATCTCAGATGGCTTAGAAAATCTTGAAGCAATTTTTTCGATCTGCGCGCGAACACGTTTACCGTCAGCTGATAAGTTGAATTTCTTAATAACTTCATTTAAGAGTAATCCAAGTTCAACGCGTTTTTTAGCGGTATCTTCTAATTCAGCTGCAGGAACTTCTCGTTTAGAACGAGCTGCTTCACGATTCACCGCTTCTTTTTCTTGCTCAATCAATGCTTGAGGCAATTCAATTGGATTGGCTTCCAATAATTTCTCTAAAACGGTTTCTTTAATCTCATCCTGCAATGCAGCCGTTAATTCTTCTTGCATACGCTCTTTAACTGTTGCATTAAGTGCGTCTTTATCGTCTTTGGCTATCGATAATTTTTCAGCAAGATCTTCGATGCTTAATGTTTCTTTTTCTTCAATCTCATGAATCGTTACCCAAAGAGTGACCTCTTTGCCTGCCGCAGCAGTATCAGCCCATTCAGTAGGATAGCGTAATTGTGCTTCAATCTGCTCACCTTTCGCTTTGCCAACCAGGGCTTCGCTTAATCCAGGTAATACGCCTTTATCGTCTACAATCATTTGAACATGGGATTGTTCTTCACGTGTTGCACCGTCTTCTTTCAAGATACGAGCAAAATCAACGGTCAACTTGTCGCCAGTTTTTACATTACGTTCCACAGCATGCCAATTAGCAAACTGATCACGTAATTTTTCAATCATATTTTTCACATCATTGTCTGTGATTTCTGCAGCACGTTTTTCAACAGAGATTTGGGCAAAATCAGCCAAATTGATTTCTGGATAAACTTCAAAGCTAGCAGTGAATTCAAGATTTTTACCCACGGTATCGGTGATCTCATCAATACGAGGCGTACCTGCTGGTTGCAATTGTTTCTCTTTAACCACATCGCCTAATGATTGACGAATGACGTCATTGATAACTTCCATGCGAACCGATTTACCAAATTTTTCATTCAAAACATGGGCTGGTACTTTACCGGGACGAAATCCTTTTAAACGGACTTCTTTGGCAAGCTTAGCCATCTTCGTTTTGATTTGTTCGCTGATCTCTGCGTCAGGAACACTTACCTTTACACGGCGCCCTAATGTGCTGGTGTTCTCTAATGACACATCCATGGAAATCCCCTCACTCTAAAATGACGTATTAAAAATTGCTATAAACCATGCCGCGTGGATCGCAAGACATGGTGCGAAGGGAGAGACTCGAACTCTCACGGGTTTCCCCACTGGAACCTAAATCCAGCGCGTCTACCAATTCCGCCACATTCGCCTTATAGCCTTTGAAAGAATTGCATTACCTTTTTTGGTGGGCCGTGTAGGGATCGAACCTACGACCCGCTGATTAAGAGTCAGCTGCTCTACCAACTGAGCTAACGGCCCCATAGACACTTTACGCTTAGGTAACCGTACCGCAAAGTGGCAATGGCTTAAACTGGGGTGAATGATGGGGTTCGAACCCACGACAACCGGTACCACAAACCGGGGCTCTACCAACTGAGCTACATCCACCATAATTCTTTTTATCACATCTACCAGGCTACCATAACTTATGGCGCGCTTGGCAGGATTCGAACCTGCTACCCTCGGCTTAGAAGGCCGATGCTCTATCCGAATGAGCTACAAGCGCTTTTATCCTGCAATAGTGGTCGGGGTAGAGGGATTTGAACCCCCGACATCCTGCTCCCAAAGCAGGCGCGCTACCAGACTGCGCTATACCCCGTTCGACTGTATGATAACAGATACGATAATTTTTTTAGAAGGCGCATGATACTCATTCCCCTGCTCATCGTCAAACAATGTGCAACAAACTGTTATACTTCGCCCTCTAAGTGATGCACCAATGTGAGTTGAACTAATGACTGCTAAAATAATCGATGGAAAGGCGATTGCCCAACTTGAACAAGAAAAAATTGCAGCGACAGTTGCGAAAATGCAAACCAATGGACAACGTCCACCTGGGCTTGCAGTTATCTTGGTAGGACAAGATCCTGCTTCACAACTCTATGTTGAACGCAAACGCCATGCTTGCCAAGCCGTTGGGTTTTATTCTGAGGCCTTTGATTTTCCAAGCGACATCAGTGCAGACGTTTTATTACAAAAAATTGATGAGCTAAATGCTTCTGAAAAAATCGATGGTATTTTAGTCCAACTGCCCTTACCTTCGCATATTCCCAGTGAGCAAGTTCTTGAAAGAATTGCGCCGCACAAAGATGTTGATGGTTTTCATGCTTATAACATGGGTAAATTAGTTCAAGGTCAACCTGGATTACGTCCTTGCACCCCGCATGGTGTGATGACCTTAATCGCTCATACAGGTATAGAATTGAATGGCTGCGAAGCCTGTATTGTTGGCGCATCTCGCATTGTCGGTCGCCCCATGGCCATTGAACTATTAAATGCTGGGGCAACCGTTACCATTTGTCATCGTTTTACCAAAGACTTACAAAGCCATTTAGCAACGGCTGATCTTGTGGTTGTTGGCATTGGTCAACCGCAATTTATTCAGGGAGAATGGATGAAAAAAGGAGCGGTTATTATCGATGTCGGCACTAATCGTCTGCCTAATGGTAAGCTCGTTGGTGATGTTGATTATGACAGTGCCAGCAAAATAGCAAGCTGGATCACCCCGGTTCCCGGTGGTGTGGGCCCAATGACGGTAGCAACCTTATTGAGCAATACGTTATTGGCAGCACAATTAGCGCAAAGGTAACTTTTGAAAACATCGTAGCCAGAGCCCTCTCTGGCTATTGCCTGCCGTAGAGACTCGCTTTGGCTTGATAAATTAAAATCATACTTAAAATCAAGTGTAGAAAGACAATAGGCCAAAGAAGTACCCCTGTGAAACCACCACTGTATCCAACATAGGCAAGATAGCCTGTGATAAGTACATTATAAATCAGCATACCAAGGAATTTTTTGTCGCACAGGTAGGTTATTCCAAAAGAAAAAAGCGCAATCCCAGCAATACGTGCAATGAGTATCACCACACCGCTAATGGCAACACCAAATAATAATGTACCCAGAAGTTGAGGCGCTATTAATAATATTAGGCCCGTTAGTATTTCAATAATGCCTGTTATTAATAGAATTTTTTTCATCTTAATTTGCTGCTCGCTTAAAAACTTGGGATTTTTTTATTACTCTATGAACCACATTTATTTTCAGTAAAGCATCATGTGTTTACCTCAATTAGATGCTATGTCGGCTAGATTAAAAAAGAATGCAGGGAAATTTGGAAACTGATATACCGCTCGTATTGGCGCTGAGAGATCTTCACGAAATGATGTCTCGTCTTTGCGAGCAAAAGACGCAAACAAAAGATGAAAGAAGCACTAAACAAAAACGTCTTTTGCGCGGCAATCCATCTTGAAATCTTTCTTACTGCACTCCGTTAGCAATCTCTTTAAGATGAATTGCTTCCCGCTACGCCAAGGGTTTGCCAGGCGAGTCGCTTACGCCATGATATTTTAGTGTTTTTTCAATCTCTTACAGATGGCTACGCTCGCAATGACATCTAAATTTTCTGTCTCTCAGGTATTGGCAGTGTCTACCTATCATCAAATTAATCAAACGCCAATGTTAATTCTTCATTCTCTTTAGAAAAATCAATAATGCGCTTATTGATTTGATACTGCATATCTGCTTTATCAATATGATTGCAATAAAACATCATAACCATTTCAAAGCCGGCAGGCTTCTCCTGGCGAATTTTAACAAAGTATTTTGGCTCAAATTTTTGCAACGTTTGTTCCGTGGTGGAAGAAGTTGTGGTTATCCCCAAATGCTTAGTTAAATAGGAATGCATTTCCTCCTTTAAAACCTCAAATAATTTCTCAATCATCTCAAGATTGCTTTTAGGTTTAAAAACCACATTCAGAGTGCACTCGGTAAATTTCTCATGAGAATAATTAGTCACTGGATTTCGCCCAACAAGACCATTGGGGATCTTAATCACTCTCCCTGTAGCACGATTAGGAAAATCAGGGCTTGCCTCGACTAATGTAAAATATAAAAATCCAATAGATTTCACATAGCCGCTATATTGAGAAATTTTAATATAATCGTCTTCACAAAATAACCCACGCCAGTTAATAATTAACCAACCAATTAAATTCAATAAATTATCTTTTTGGGTTAAAGTGATTGCCGCGGATAAAAAGCCAATAAACGCTAAAATCTGAACAAAGCCTTCAATCCAGATTTTAATGAAAAAAACCAAGTATAGAATAAAAAAGAAATACTTCAGTCGAATAAAATATTGGTTACGCGTTTTCAGTGATTTAACTTTGCGCGTTAAAAGGTACTTTGAAGATAGATAACCGCCAACCATAATGATGGCAAATAGTAAGGAATTGATAAGGTTAATCGAATAGGCGCTTATCACTTCTGTCATAGATACACTAACCTTAGTTATTTTACTAATTTATTAAAGTGTAACTACATAACCTCAAATACACCTAAACACTAGGAAAGCAGCTATATAGTTTGAAAAAGAACTTTATATGAGTTCTCAACGATTCTCAAGATAATTTGCAAAATATCCCTTAAGTAATTTTTGCTATAATTTCTATAAGGGATCATTAGCCCGATTTTAAAGGAAAAACTCATCAAATGAGTCATGATGCTCCCATAACAGGCCCCGATGAATTTAAGCTAAACGACTATCAACAGAATATAAAGCATCTTTCTGACGAAATCGTGAAGGCACAAGCTCCTATTCGAATTCTCGATGCTATCAAATGGGATATTTCCGTTAAAGAAAAGTTCTTTGCCAAAAAGTTTAAAGAACAACCTGAAGTTACCCAAGAATACTATCAAAAAAATGTTTCTTTAGATTGGTCAAAGCAACGTCAACTCTTTCATATCATTGAGCGAGAAATTACCAAAAAACTCGGTCAATTTAACCCTGTTGGCCAGATGATGCGACGCATTTGTTCTGAATACCTACGCGTTTTGCATATGCTCGAAGCCAGAGGAACCATGGAATTTTCTTTAATTTCTCAAGAACTCTATGGTTCTGCAAAAGATGTTTTCCATGTCGGCGATCCTACCCTTGCACAACTTGGCGTCATGATGGCAGATGCTCTAAGCCAGATAAATCAAAGTAATTTATTAGAAGAAGAAAAACGAGATATTAATGCAAATGATGCCATTAATATTCTACAAACAGAATTAGATAAATATTTCTCTGAAAAACAAGTTCGTGTCATGGTCAGTGATGGAATCATCGCTGATGCCGCTGCTGGGGCTGATTATATTAAAATTCGCAGTGATGCTAAATTCAACGAGCGTGATCTGAAAATTCTTGAGATCCATGAAGGGCTTGTCCACATCGGTACCACACTCAATGGTAAACGCCAGCCTATCTGTACCTTCTTAAGTAAAGGGCCTCCTTCTTCGACCGTCACGCAAGAAGGTTTAGCCATTCTAATGGAAATATTAAGCCTTGTTTCTTATCCTGCGCGTTTGAAAAAATTAGCGAATCGAATTCGAGCGGTTGAACTTGCTGAAGATGGCGCAACCTTTCTCGATATATTCGAATTCTTCCGAACCGAAGGTTACGATGAAGATAGCTGTTATGTATTAGCAGGGCGTGTTTTTCGGGGTAGCTTGCCAACGCTTGGCCCCTTTACCAAAGATTTATCTTATTGCAAAGGCTTTGTCTCTGTTTACAATTTTATCTTGCTTGCCGTACGCAAAGGCATGCTCGATAGGATCCCGATGTTATTCTGTGGTAAAACCAATTTAGAAGATATTCGTGATATCTCTCAATTAGTGGAAGAAGATATTATTGTCATGCCTAAGTTTCTTCCGCCACAAATCAAAGATCTGAATTCCATTGCAGCTTGGATGTGTTTTTCAAGCTTCTTGAACCAATTGAGCATGGATAAAATTGAAAGTGATTATGCTTATTTACTGAGTTAAGACTTGCACCCAAACACTACTTGCGTAACAACACTAGGTAGCGTCATTGCGAAGGTACGATAGTACCTGAAGCAATCTAGGAAATAGCACATCATCAATCAATATAGATTGCTTCGTCGCTACGCTCCTCGCAATGACGGTAGCAGTTTTGATTAGTCCATTTCTTCGTCGTTCAGATTATGCTCATGCATCATCGCGCTCTGATTATTCGTCGTAGGTGCTTGCGCATTACCGCCTAATAATACTTGATCAGCAGTACTCGTTGCATGGCTTTGCGTTGCTTGGGCTGCTTGTTCATTGGTTGTTGCTTTCGCTGGTTGTTGAGTTTCGGCATAACTTGCTGAAACAAATCCCAACGCCATCGTGATTACTGCGATTCTTAGGCACTTTTGCATAACAGTCTCCTCTGCATTAAAACAGGTAAAAACAAGCAAGAATATCCTGAAAGATATGCAGTTAAACAACTACCTTCTAAACAAAAATCTTATTTAAAAGTTTAGACGCCTAGACAATGGCCTACGAACAGGAACCGCCTTGGGCGATTTTAATCCCGGTTCTAGTTTTATTTCGATATCAGAATCTGAATCATCAATTGTCACCACCGTCGCAGGGCTTCTTATGCGTTTTGAAAAAATAACGGGCTGACCGCGAATAGGTGAAGGTGGGCAAACAGGCGCAGGAGTGTTCTCTGACTGCGTTGAAGGATTCGATTTATTATTCCCATTGCTATTCGCATTTTTATCAAAGAAGAAAAGCATATGAATCGTTTGAAAAAGACTCTTCAATGAAAGTAAATGGATTAGTTTCTGAAAACGTGTTTTTGGTCCTGCAATTTTGCCTTCATGTATTGCGGTTGCTTCATCAATATTAAAAGCTAGTCTACTAGAATTTAATACTACCCAAATGGAAGAAACGGCCATTAACATACTGGCTAAGACAGGATTTAAAATAAAACCAAAAAATGGATATAACAGTCCACTTGCCGCAATAATACCAAATAAATTATAAAACCCAGTCCATAATAAATTTTGACGAATATTACGCATGGTCTCTTTAGCAATAATAATCAACGTTGCCACATTCAGATTTTGCAGCGCAATATCTGCAGTTGCTGATGCATTCGTCCATGGCCCTAATGCAATACCGATATCGGCTTCATCAATCGGTTTTAAATCATTAAAACCATCTCCCACCATTGCGACGACTCGACCTTTGCGCTTTAAATCGATGATGAATTTCTTTTTCATATCAGAATTATGATTAGCGTAAACTTTGCGGATCCCAAGCTTATTGGCAACCGCTAATGCAGGTTTCTTCTCATCCCCTGTTAACATGAATACGTCAATATTCATCTTTTGCAAGTCTTCAATCGCCTTTTTAGCATCGTCTCGAATATCATGTTTCAAACCGTAAACTGCAACACATTTCTTATCGATACTGACATAAATGGAGGTCATACCTTCTTTGGCAAATTGTGATTCTTGATTTTTAAATTTTGTTGATACTTTTATATTTCGAGATTCAAGATGCGTTAAATTACCAACCAAGACTTCTTTATTGTTGACAGTACCTGAAACACCTTGTTCATCTTTCCTAATATTTCTTGAATCATAAACAGGTTGAATAGATTTTAAATTGACATTAGCTCTTTCAAACGCTTTTGCAATCGGATGATCGAAATTTCGCTCTAAACTAGCAACGTATTGCAAAATACTTCGTCGATTTAAGGTGGATTTATTTTCTTCAATGTAATAACTAGCAATGACAGGTGTTGTTAAGGTACCGGTTTTATCAAACACAACGGTATCGGTTTTGGCAGCCTCTTCAATTGCTGATGCGTTATGTACTAATATCCCTTTGTTTAATAATTTATAAATGCACGATGATATTGAAAACGGGGTGGCCAATCCCAGTGCACAAGGACAAGCACACAATAGGACTGACATTGCGCTTTTAACCATAAACGCTATCTGAGGGACGGGACCTAGTATGTACCACCCTAATGCAGTTAATGCTGATATGCTAACAATAGTTGGCACAAAGATAACGGCTAAACGATCAACTAATTTAGAAATAGAGGGTTTAGTCGTTGCTGATTTGGCAACATCTTCAAGCACACGTGATAAATGTCCTTCTCGACCTTTACAGGTTGCTCTAATATAAACCGTATTCTTCCTATTTAAACTACCACTAAAAACCTCATCCCCTTGTTTTTTATTACAACCTTTTGATTCTCCGGTCAGCGTTTCTTGGTTAACGAAGGTCTCAATGTTATTTAAAATGATCCCTTCTACTGGGAATCGTTGATTACGTTCAACTTGAATGATGTCACCTTCATTAATATCGTGAAAGTGAATTTCTTCAATTGGCATCGGATTATCAAAATTGAGTTCCTGCCCAGGTTCAAAACGGCAACGCTTAACATATTGGGGCTGAAGCTTTGTACTCACTTGCGCTAAATTTTGCGATTGGTCTTTTGAGCGTGCTTGTGCTTGAGCTCTTAAGCCCTTACCAAAATTAACAATAAATAAAATCATATTTACCGCTAAAAATTGATATTGTAACGCTGCAATAGGGAAAAACCCCGGCAGTAAAATAAGTATCATGGAATAAATCCAAGCACTTCCGGTGCCCAGCGCAATTAACGTGTTCATATTTGAAGAACGTTTTTTAACAAATTCATGCCATGCATCAGCATAGAATTCTTTACCCGTTTTCCACATGACACCTAAGGTCACACCACCGATTAACAATCCAATAAACTGACCTAAAAGTGTTACAGGTGGTGGAATAAATGAAGCAAGTAAAATCCAAGGCAACCCAACCGCTGCATTGATTAATGCCTTTTGATAAAACGACTTAGGACTATCACTGCGATCAAATTCGCTTTTTGGGGGGTCAATAGCAAGCACACTAAGATTATGATTAGGAATGGCTGCTTGAATATCTGTTTTGATTTGTCTGCTCAGTGCCTCTTCTTTTGCCGGTTCATTAGAAACAAATGTTGTAATAATGGCCGTATTTGTTGAGTAATTCACTTCGCATGATTTTACATAAGTGCCCTTAGCATTAAGCGCATCCGAAATCTGGGCTGCGTCTTTTGCTTCTTTTAACCCTTTAATAGCAAAATAAAATGTTTTTTCATTACGAAAAGTTAACCATTTTGCTTCGAATCCTGCATCATTAATGGCTTTAACAACCGTTTTTGGATCTGTACCTTCTTCAACCGTTACTCTGGCCCGATGCATCGCTAGATTAATATCAACTGTTCTAACGAATTTCTCTAATTCCAAGACATTTTTTATAGAATCGCTACATCCTGTACAAGTCATCCCTGCAATTTCAAAGTAATAGGTCACATTACTCATAATGTTGATTGCTCCAAGGATATTTTTATTTTTGATTATTGATTGTGCAGATCTATTTGACACTCATCGAATATTTGATTTTCATCTTTTTTAGCATGATCAGATCGTGTGCTTGCCGCTTTTTTGAGATATTCAGATTCATCTCCAGTAACATAAATACCGTCAAAAACAGCGCTTTCAAATTTTTCGATGGATTTGTTGCCTTCTCTGGCAGTAGAAACGAGTGCTTCTAAATCAATATAGATAAGTTTATCAGCACCGATGCTTTGTCTAATTTCTTCAAGAGAACGATCATGAGCGATTAATTCTTGTGCATTTGGCATATCAATACCATAAATATTAGGGTAGCGTATTTGAGGGGCAGCTGAGGCAAAATATACTTTACGTGCGCCCGCTTCTCTTGCCAATTGAATAATTTCTCTTGAGGTCGTCCCTCTAACAATGGAATCGTCAATTAATAATACATTTTTATTTTTAAATTCTAATTCAATCACACTTAATTTTTGTCGAACAGATTTTTTACGAATTTTTTGACCTGGCATAATAAAGGTGCGGCCAACATAACGATTCTTAACAAATCCTTCTCGATATTCGACATTCAATTGATGAGCCAAGGGAATGGCTGCATTTCTACTCGTTTCTGGGATAGGAATAACGACATCAATATCATCGATATTCCATTCTTTACGAATTTTATCAGCCAATTTTTTACCGATATTCATCCTAACTTTGTAAACTGAAATTTTATCGATAATAGAATCAGGTCTTGCAAAATAAACAAATTCAAACAAACATGGCGTTAATTTAGCATTAGCACTACAAGCTTGACGATGTACTGTACCATTTTTTTCAACAATAATGGCTTCGCCTGGCCCAACATCATCCACAATTGAAAATCCTTGCGAGGTCAGCGCAACACTTTCTGAAGCTACCATGATTTCAGTGCCTTGCGTTGTCTCGCGTTTACCATAAATTAAAGGTCTGATCCCGTGCGGATCACGAAAGGCAACCACACCAAAACCTGCAATCATGGCAATGACGGCATAACCACCTCGGCAACGCTTATGCAAATTACTGATTGCCGCAAAAATATCAGCGGGTGTTAATTTATCTTTGCAGATACTTTGCAGCTCATGAGCTAAAACATTTAAAATAACTTCAGAATCAGAGCCTGTATTGATATGTCTAAAATCTTCATTAAACAACTCTTCTTGAAGCTTTTGTGCGTTGGTTAAGTTACCATTATGCGCTAAAACAATACCAAACGGTGAATTTACATAAAAAGGCTGAGCTTCGGCTTCGCTTGCTGAACCTGCTGTTGGGTAACGCACATGCCCGATACCCATTTTGCCTCTCAAGCCATACATGTGCTTTGCGCGAAAGACATCTTGTACTAAGCCATTTGCCTTGCGCAAAGTAAATTTTTTATTTTCACAAGTGACCATTCCGGCCGCATCTTGACCACGATGTTGTAGCACGGTTAAAGCATCAAAGATCATCTGGTTGACGTCTGTTGTTGCTACAATTCCAACGATACCGCACATAAAACACCCCAACTAATTAAAATTTAACAACTAATCGTTCTTTTTCTCTATTTTTGTTTCTGGTTTTTTATTTGTTTTATTTGATTCAGATTTACCCGCTTTCTCAGAGTTCCCAGCTTTACCTGATTTGTCTGTTTTATCTGATTTAGTCACGTTATCTTCATCTGTAAATTTAAAGGCTTTTGCGTATTCTTCAGGTAACTGTTCTTTCAGCCATAGTGATAATACCTGGACTCGTGGAATAAAATAAGATGTTTGCCACCAAGATTCTTTGGGTAAAAAGGTCAACCCTCCGAGTAATACTAAAATGACGAGTAGCACCACACCCCGAAATAATCCAAAAATGGATCCTAGCACCCGATCGGCAACACTAAAAGGTGTTTTACGAACAAGCGTGCCTATAAAATAATTAAAAATAGCCCCAACAAAGACTACCCCAACAAATATCAATAAAAATGCACAAAGCAATCGAATAGACGGCGTTTTAGTAAACGTCATATGTTCAGCAAGTTGATTGGTAAACATGGATGCTAGGACAATCGCCACAATCCATGTTATTAAAGAAATTAATTCTTTAATAAACCCACGTACTATCCCAATCAAAATTGAAACCAGAATAAGACCTGAAATGATAATATCCGGTGTTCCAATCGTCATCGTTTCGCTCCTTGACTCAATAAACGCTTTATGAATAATATTGACTCAAACCATTTTGCTTCAAGCGCCTGGAAGCATATACCCACAACAGATGATTTCTCGGTTAGGCGGCGAGTGTTCGAGCAATAGGAGTGTACATAAAGTACATGACTATTGTGAGAATCACGAAGCCAACAACACCGATGATTCATCTGTGAAGGGTATATATTAATGGGGTTCATAACGTACCACTATCCCATCAATTTGAAATTTCATTCCCAACGTCGCACATAGTCTATCCGCATCATCTCTTCTGGCATGAGGTCCTACCATCACAACTGTTAAATCCATCCCATAACGATTAACATGGCGCGTAAAAGCCGGATACCCCGCTGCTTTCAATTTCTTTAATAGATTACTTGCATTACTGTGCTCTGCAAATGAGCCCATTTGTACAACCCAACCGCCTTTAGCAACATGCGCCGGTATCTTTGCTGGCTTTGATTTCACCACTTCTTTATGTTTTTCAACTTTAGGTGCTTCTGCGCGCTTCACTGGTTGTGCTAATTTTTCTTGCTCATGTTTTGCTTGCTCTTGAGCTTGTTGTACTTTTGCTTCTTCGAGCTTTCTTTGTTCTAGCTTGGCTTGCTCAAGTTTTGCTTGTTCTTTCGCTTGTTGTGCTTTTGCTTCTTCGAGCTTTTGTTGTTCTAGCTTGGCTTGTGTAATTTCCTCTTGACGTTTTTTGTCTTGCGCCAATTTCGTCATTTGTTCTTTTTGTGCTTGTTGTCGCTTTTCTTCCTCAAGCTTTGCTTGTTCTTGCTTTGCTTGTTCAATTTCAGCCTGACGGCGTTGTGCTTGTTCAAGCTTTTCTTGTTCCTGCTTTGCCTTCAGAGCTTCCGCTTGATGACGCTTATCTTCTTCAAGTTTTAATTGTTCAATTTTTGCTTGTTCACGTTGTTGCAAAGCTGCTTTTTCTTGTTCTGCTTTTAAGCTTTCAGCTTGTTTTTGCGCATTTTCATCTTGCGTTTTGATCTCGGGTCTATCGCTGATAGGTTGCTTATCATCATATACGACTGGCTTTTCACTAGAGGATTCCTTTAGCTTTGCTAAAATATCAGGCTTTTGATTTTTATCATTCTCGTTCTTTGCAACAGAAGCAGAAGGAGTCTCTTGCGTAACATTTGACTTTGGATTTTGTGTATTTTCAAGCAGCATAGGAACAAAAATCACTCCTAATGCAATGACCACGATAAGTCCAAAAAGCCTTTCTTTTAACTTACTCATGTTAATATCCCTAAACAAAGAATGTGAACATCAGCAAACAGATTCTGTTAAATCTGACGTAAGCAAACCATTTTGCAAAGTCATATCATCTTTTAACAAAATCCCAAGCACACTACTCACTGTATAAAATGATCCAAATACAATAATATGATCTCCTGGTATTGCCCGACTCATTGCCGCTTGAAATGCATCCAGTAAGGTATTGCAAACTGTTGCGTTCGTAACGCTGTTTGCTTTTAATAGCCCTGCTAATATTGATGGTTTAGCAGCTCGATTATTGTCTAATCCCCCCACAAACCAATCACTCACTCTCTCTAACATGGGTGAAATAATTTGCATTAAATCTTTGTCTTCTAAACTTGCCCAGACTGCCAATGCTTTTTTATGACCTAACTGTTGGTGCAATTTCTGTGCTAAACGAGCTGAAGATGCCGCATTATGTGCCACATCAAAAATAATAGAAACGCCTTTGTGTTTTAATGTTTGAAAGCGTCCTAACATCGTCATATCTTTAATACTATTTAGCTGTTCTTTCAGTTCAGGCAGCCTAATCATGTTTTTACTGAACACAGTATAGGCAGCGAATGCTAATGAAACACTATTTTCGGGTAAATTGAATGAGGGAATATTGATGGTTTTGTTATCAAACTGCCACGTTTCATTATTATCATCTATAAAATCAAAATCCTCACCTTCAATCCAAGCTGGATTTTGATGCTGCTCTATTGCAGCCAGCAAAGTATCAATTTTAGCTTCCTTACTTAAAATAACAGGGATCTCTTTTCGAAGAATGCCCGCTTTTTCACGCGCAATGGCCGAACGCGTCGTTCCTAAAAGCTGTTCATGATCCAGGCTAATCGAAGTGATGATTGCCATACTGGGTGCTATCACATTCACCGCATCCAAACGCCCACCTAAACCCACTTCTAAAATAATGACATCAAGCTTTGGAGAAGCAGCCTGAAAAACAGCAAAAGCAGCTAAAGTCGTGTATTCAAAAAAAGTTAAGCCTTGTCCCTTGGCGTATTCTTCAATTTTCTGAAAAGCATCACACAACGTGCTATCGGATACACATTGGCCGTTTAATTGAATTCTCTCGTTAAAATGTAATAGATGGGGAGAAGAATAAGTCCCCACCTTTAAACCCGCTGCTTGCAGCAAGGTAGCCAGCACGGCAACCGTAGAACCTTTTCCATTCGTTCCAGCAACCGTGATGACAGGACAAGTAAAATGAAGTATTTTCGCTTGGGTACCAATGGCCAAGACGCGATCTAAGCCTAAATCAATGACATGTTGTGGTCTTGAATGCTCAATGTAGGCCAACCAATTAGCCAAATCAGAGCCTTCTGCTATCACGTCGCTTTCTCGCTCTTCTTATGCTGCATCAGTTTCTCTAAAATGGCAGCTATCCGATCCCGTAGCTCCCGTCTGTCAATGATCATGTCAATGGCGCCTTTTTCCAGCAAAAATTCACTTCGTTGGAAACCTTCTGGCAGTGTTTGTCGCACGGTTTGTTCAATCACCCGAGGACCTGCAAAGCCAATTAATGCTTTGGGTTCTGCAATATTAATATCGCCCAACATGGCTAAACTTGCTGATACGCCCCCCATACAAGGATCGATCATCACGGAAATATAAGGCAATTTTGCTGCAGCCAATTTAGTTAATGCAGCACTGGTTTTAGCCATTTGCATTAACGAAAGCAACGATTCTTGCATTCGAGCTCCGCCACTGGTTGCAAAGCAAATCAATGGGACTCCCGCTTTCACCGCAGTCTCAACCGCTAACACGAAACGTTTACCAACAATCGTACCCATTGAGCCACCAATAAAGCTAAACTCAAATGCAGCCACCACTACTGGCATGTTATGTAAGGTACCACGCATGACAACGAGGGCATCTTTTTCACCCGTTTCTTTCTGCGCCGCACTAATTCTATCGCGATAGCGTTTTGTATCTTTAAATCTAAGTCTATCAACTGGCTCCATTTCTGAGCCAAGCTCATCACGGATCCCTTTATCCAGAAACTGGTCAATTCTTTTGCGAGCCCCGATTCGATTGTGATAGCTACACTTAGGACAAACATCAAAATTTCGCTCAAGCTCTGCCTTAAACAAAACCGCATTACAGGCTTGGCACTTTGTCCAAAGCCCTTCTGGAATAGATTTCTTTTTAACGGCACTGGACCGAATCTTGGCAGGAAGTAATTTTTGAAACCAACTCATAAAATTCGTTACCCTTAACCTAACTGGCTCGGAGTTTACCTAAAATAATGCAATAAACGCCAGTAAGAAAATTAAGCTGCATTACGCTGTTAAAACCGGAGAGGGCAAGAACCAAGGCATCCGAATGGGCTCAGGCAACCCAAAATTATCTGGATACCTAACATCCACAAGGTATAAGCCTTGAGGAGGTGCGGTCAATCCTGCTGCACGCCGATCTTTTGCTGCTAACACCTCTTTTATCCAGGTGTCAGGGCATTTACCCTGCCCAACCATCAACAGTGAGCCAACAATATTGCGCACCATGTGATATAGGAAAGCATTCGCAGTAATATCTAAAATAATGTTATCGCCTAGTCTATGAAACTGAACCGCAGAGATCGTCCTAATCGGTGTTTTTGCTTGGCAATGCGCCCCTCGAAAAGAGCTAAAATCATGCTTACCGAGGAGGTATTGCGCACCAGATTGCATCGCATCCACATCGAGTGTTGGCAATATCCAAGTAACCCCATGGCGTAAAATACCAGGACTGACAGCCCGGTTAACAATGATATAGCAGTATCGACGTGATAACGCGGATTTTCTGGCATCGAAATCGGTTGAGACTGGCTGCATCCAACAAACCCGGATATCAGGGGGTAAATAGCTATTAACCCCACGGACCCAAGCTATCGGAGCTCTATCAGCCTCTGAATCAAAATGAATAACCTGATTACTCGCATGTACACCTGCATCGGTACGACCTGCGCAGTAGGTCAAAATGGAGTGGTTAGCAACTTTGCTAATGGCCGTCTCTAAAGATTCTTGCACTGAAGAACGCTTTTTTTGGCGTTGCCAACCAAAATAACGACTACCATCATATTCGATGCCCAAGGCAATTCGTTGCATAACGGTTCAAACATTATCTAGAACGAGGGGGCAGATTATACCAAATATGGATTGACTTCGCATCAGTCTTAGAAGGGGGTAATGGGTGATCTTCACCCAATGCGGCATCCTTGTCTTTTTGCGCCAGTTCATTCAGGGGTTGTTGGCGAATACGTGCCGCCAAATAAGCAGAATTAAGCGCCATCGAGGTCTTGGTGTCTTTGAGGATGGATTGCTGTACCCTTCCCTCATCCGGAGTCATCAAAGTCGCTATCCGTACTTGGGGGACTACATCAACCGTCACGGAAGGTAACGGTTGCTCACCTTCAGCAAATAAATTCAATTGCTCTTTCAACTGCGCTGAGCGGGAGAACATTTGATAAAAATGGAAGTATTGGCCATAGGCAATTTCTGTCTGTAATTGCCCTAATACAACACTATCATGAAAATCGACCGCGATTTGATTAAAAGCAATTTCGTTTAACTTATCGGTCGTCACTCTATCGGAGAGAAATTCTTGTGGTAATCGTTGATAAACCAGCTCTTCGATTAGCATGGTATAAAAACGTTCAAAAGCATCTGTTCGAAGCAAGAAATTATTATATCCTCTTTGCTCACTAAAACCGAATCTATCTCCCTTCAAATAATCATTCATTAAATCATAACGAGAATAGGTTTTTCTTGCTAACGCATTCAATGTGGCAACACTGAGTCCAAAATACTTGGTAAAAACAGAAGAAACAAGCGGGTGTTGCATCCATCCACGATTGCTTGAGGTTAACTCAGGTGAGGTAGGATGCTTTAAACCATAAGACGATTCTTCTTTTTCGGTCTGTAATACCACATTCAAAGCATAAGGGATTGGATAATCAATTAATTTATCAAAAGACAAATCAATCTCAACCGTTAATATATTTGATAATTTCTCATTAAATTGATCAATTTTCGTTGTGGCTTGTTGTGGTAATAATTTTAACTCTTGATAATCTACTTCCACTTTTCGTATGGTGTCGACTATTCGCTTATTTTGCGATAAATGACTAATGCAAATGTGCATCTCGAAATTTTGATTGGTATGTGCCGGGGCTAATAGATAGAGCTTATTCTTTTCAATGCCTTGTGCTTGACAATCTTCTAGGCCTAAACCTTGTTTTACTTGATTAGCGCTAAAAATAGTGGTTATCTGTGCAGGAATAGAGAACAGCCCCGCGCCTTCTTTGGGTAATTCAATTTTACCATCTTTATTGAGCAGAATTTCATATTGATTTCCGACAATATCAGTGACTAGCACAAACTCTGCTAATGGATAATTTTCAATCAGTCGATGATGACCTTTGGCTACATAGCCATTGAAACCAATGACTTTAGCAACTAATGCAGGACCTGAAAAGAAAGCATTTGGTAACAGATCGCATAAATTTAAAACGGGTACACTGACTTCTAAGACATGATCTTCATCTAATAATGCCAGTTCTTCATCAAGTGGTATTTCAATCCAATGCGGTTTTAAATGAGGCAGAATATCTTTTGTTGCAAGGCGTGCTAATGTGTTTTCAAATAAATCATAAGATAATGAATGCTGGCACCAATAAGGCAACATCCGTACTTGGTGAGAATTTAATATTCTTGGGATCGTTATTTCATTATCTGATTTTTTATTCAGAGAATTTATAGCCACACTGCTCTCCTTGTACGAATTTTAAGTATTCGACTTACTAATTATAGTTCGAAAGGATACAGCGTGTATACTGGCAAAAGGAAAACAAACTAAGGCTTTTTTAGCATTTTAGCCTGTTTTCCTTACAGTATTATGGTGTGGGCGTTGTTACTTCAACTATTTGACTTTGTGTTAGATCAGCATGTTCCTGTTCATGCTCAATAAATTCACTTTCAACGAACAGATTAGTGAAATTAAAATACATCCCTTCGGATGCTGACTCTTCAATCGACTCCAATGGCACTTCTAGTGATGCTAAGGGGATTTCTTCCTCATAAGCCAATGGCTGATCTTCCCAAAAGGGTTCTTGCACATCATTAGCCTCATTTTCATAATAATCAGCCAAACACTCTTCAGCTTCTTCTACGTGGGTATATAACAGCTGTTTTGCCGCATCTTCTTTGGAGTACCCTTCCAGCATTAATTCCTCCATAGAAGGACAAATTAGTTTATGATGCATCATAATAAACGTCTTTGCATCTGTTATCGTATAACCTTGATCCATCAAATCGTCTAATGATGGACAATCTAGATGCGGCATTTCTGCAAAAAATTCTTCTATTTCCTCAATGGTTGCATGATTGATATCTAAACCTTGATCTAAGAATTCTTGCTCTATTTCACGCTCTATTTCGTTACGCTTACGTTTTGTCATGATCTAACCCAATTTTTAACAACCATTTAAGTTCGAACAAATTATCTTAAATTTTGAAATAAAGTAAGGGTATTCCTGACAAGCGTGATGATGTTAAAGACAAGATTACACAAGGTAAATGCGGGGCAAGAAGATGATACCAACAAGCTGAAGACGTATTTAAAACCCCAAAAAGCAAAAGGGCTTCGTGTAAATACACTAAGCCCTCCCCCGATATTTGTTATGTAATTTTTCTTCTTTTTATTATTATTTTTTCCCTGTTATGTTTATGTCTTCCTGCCTTTTCTTATTATTATAAACCCCAGTTTTTTATCGTTACGCCCATCGATCTGCGTCGACTTAAGCCTATTGAATCACAGGAGGAAAACACAAAATATTGTCCTTAAGGACATGGGTCTTGTGTTCAAGTTTGGTGCCAGGTCAAAAAGGGATGCTAAGAAATACTTTCTAAAAGGAGAGCTACCTGTTTAGCTTGTTCGCCAGATACTTCTTTGCTGAGTTGAATAAGAATCGTTTTTGCTTCTGTATATTCGCCCATATCAATATAGGCTTTGGCCAAAGCAATTTGCGCTCTTTGAATATCTAATTTAACGTCATCACTGGTGGATGCAGATTCATCTGCTGGCAAGGTTTCGATATTGATAATATCTTCGCTACTAGCTGCTTCAGATTCAGCCTCAACTTTACTAGCCATTTCAGGTTCTTCAGGGGGCAACGTATCAATATTAATAACGTTGTCCTTGCCAGCAAGGTTGATTGTATCTGAAGCATCTTGTTCTTCTAAAGATAAGGTATAGTTTTTTCCAAGATCAATATATTCTTGTTCGGTAGGAATTGATTCAATATGCATTTTTTCAATCGACTCAGAAGATTGCGATTGAAATTGAACTGCTTTCTCATTTTTAACTTTTTGGTGTAATGTTTCAATTTTTGACCAAATCTCAGGAGCGGCTTCTTGTAAATTATCTGGCAATGCTTCATACAAATGTTCAAATTCAACATATTTTTCTGTTTTTACATAGATTTCTAGCAGTTTGTAAGCAGCTAACCATTCATTATTTTTTTGCTGCAAAATCTCTTTTAAACATTTTTCTGCTTGTACAAATCGTTCGTAAGTAATGCATTCTTGCGCATCTTCATACAATTTCTTGATTTGTTTTTCAGCAAGATTATCAACATCTGAAAGTTTATTATGCTGTTCACTTTTCTTAAATTTTTTCTCTTGATCGGCTATGGCTTCTAATGCTTTATCTAAATCGAATTGCAAACCATAATTTTCTACTATTTTTGATGATGGTGACACAGCCAGTTTTGGTTGTTTAATAAACTTCGTTGACAATTGGTTAGAGGCATTCTGTAAATAGGTCGTTATGGGATATCGACGCTTCCATAGAATTATCCCTAGCGCACTCAATCCACCTAATAAAAGTAATAACCCAAATAGTCCTTTTGGTTCACTTTGCTCTTCTATCTTAGGAGCTGCTGCTTGCTTTGGCTTAGCTAATTCATCGGCAGAAATAGCTTTCGGTGATACAGGCGGCATAGCGGGATTATCAACTTTAATCGTTGTTGGTTGCTCTTCTTTATGAGGCGTTTCTGTCTGTTTTGCTTTTAATTCAAAGGGCTTTGCTGGTGCCATATTGGCAAAAGGAGCAGGTTCTAACCCTTCTTCTTTCGGTTTCTGAGGTATATCAGAAACGGCAATAGCAAATTGTCCCTGTGATATATTCTCATTAGCTTGCATTGGCTGTTTAACCATCTCTACCAATTTTTTGATTTCTTCTTCTTTCATTGAAAGCAATTTTTCAAGTGATTGGTTTTGATCTTGCAAGGATTGATTTTTTTTAGTTATGTCCTCATTGGAGCGCTTTAATGTATCAATGGCTTCTTCTATCAGATTTAAACGTTCAGCTTCACCTTGATTTTCAGCCTTACCTGCTAATTTTACTGCTGGCTCTAATGATTGAATCGGTGTGACTAATTTGAGAGGTTTTTGTGGCGCTTTTGCAACCGGAGCTTTTATTGGCGGATGTGACGATATTTTCCCCTGGGTTACATAAGATTGCGACTGTTCTTTCGAATATTGTTCAAGTTCCGCTTTATCTGGCAAGTTGAGTACAACACCACTTCGCATACAATTGATATTACCATTGCGAAACGCGTGTGGATTTTTTTCTGCTATCGCCATCAATGTTTGATGAATATTACTGTTTGTCTTCATTGCTAAGCTTTTAGCAATACTCCAAAGACTTTCTTCAGCGATGGGTCCATAAGTTGCACCCGGTATCGTTTCAAGTTGTCTTGTCCTGCTTTGGACTTCTTCTACGGTAACCGCTGGTAAAATGTTTTGTCTACTTTGCGCTGCGCGTGTTGTTGGAATTACTGATTTAGGCGGATCAAGTAATAAGGTATATTCTCGCAATAATTTACCATTTGGCCATTTCACCTCAATGAGCAAATCGACGAAGGGATCTTTAACAACCTCCTTCGTTTTTAATTTTAAAACGGGGCGGCCAGCAATTTCACTTTTAATCACTTGAAATCGAATAGACGTTAACCAACCAATAGGTTGTAACCCTGCTGCTTCATATTCTTGTTGATCAGCAACGGTGACAATTACATCACTTGGATCCACCCCTTTCAAGTCAATTATCGGGATATCCGCTTCTAATGGTTCGTTAAGATGGGAATGGAGAATAACATTACCAAGACCAATTGCATGAGAAACCATAGGTACGAGTGTAAAAACTAAAGACGACAAAATTGTCGTAGCTAGATTTGACACTTTTCTCACACCATTCTCCCCGTCCCAGACAACCTCAATATTAGTTAATTAAATTACAAAATAATATGTATTCTAACTAACAATAAAGCTTTTCTTACTATAGTTTTACAAATAATTTCTTACCAGTAATTGTGCAATTTGTATACTATTGAGCGCCGCGCCCTTGCGAATATTATCAGCAACTATCCACAAATTAAGACCTAATGGATGAGAGATATCTTCACGAATACGCCCTACATAAACTTTATCTGTATTATTGCCTTCTAAAAGAGGACTTGGATAACCGCCCTCATTTAAATTATCTTTTACAACAATACCGGGTGCTTTTTCTAACAGTGCTATCGCTTGTTGTTTAGTTAATTTTGTTTTGGTTTCAATATGCACAGCTTCCGAATGACCTACATAAACCGGTACTCGCACTGCCGTTGGATTAACACAAATCAGCTCATCTTCCAGAATCTTCCGAGTCTCACGCACAATTTTCATCTCTTCTCGGGTGTAACCATTTTCTTCGAAAATATCAATATGGGGGATTAAATTAAATCCAATGGGGATCGGATAAACTGCCAATTGAGGTTCTTTATTCGCCAATATAGCTGTTGATTGCGCAGTTAACGCTTCAAGTGCAGCCTTACCCGTACCTGATACGGATTGATACGTTGCAATATTAATGCGCGAAATACCGACTGCATCATAAATAGGTTTAAGTGCGACAACCAATTGAATCGTTGAACAGTTTGGATTAGCAATTATGTTACGATTTTTATAATGTGCTAAAGCGGCAGGATTAACTTCTGGCACAACTAAAGGAATATCAGCGTCATTACGAAACTGTGAGGTATTGTCGATAACAATACAGCCTGCTTTTGCAGCAATGGGAGCGTAATCTGCTGAAACGCTTGCACCTGCTGAAAAGAAAGCGATTTGCGCTTTGCGAAAATCAAAATCAGCCGCATCTTCCACAAGCAGTTGTTGTCCTTTAAAGGTAACGGTTTCTCCTTTTGAACGTGAGCTGGCAAGAGGATAAAGCTTGCCTACCGGAAAGGATTGCTCCGCTAGAATCGATAGCAAGGATTCACCAACAACACCCGTTGCACCTAAAATTGCAATGTCATACAACTTTGTCATTATTACACTCTCACACTACTTTCCGGTTTTTAATAGCATCACTAAAACAAAAACAAATCCAATTAAAATTAAAGCCAAAACACCTGCGCTTGCAAAACTCTTGGATAAATTTTCTTTACTAAATAACTGCGGATTGGCTTTCATGGTTTTATAGATCCGCCAAATAATAAATAGGCAGATAACAGCTAAAGAAAGTTGGATAATCGTATTCATCATTTTCTCCACTTATTTGAGTAGTCGAGAAGGAACGTCTACTGACCAAAAAGAGGCGTTCCTTTACCATACATCAATAGCCAATGATCGATTAATACTAATGCAACCATTGCCTCGGCTATAGGCACTGCACGAATGCCAACGCAAGGATCATGCCGCCCTGTTGTTACCACTTCAACTGCTTCATTATTTTCATTAATACTTTGTCCTGGGATCCGAATGCTCGCAGCAGGTTTTAATGCAATACTTGCTAGTATAGATTGGCCAGTTGAAATGCCTGCCAATATGCCTCCTGCGTGGTTACTTAAGAAGCCTTGCGGCGTAATCTCATCACGATGTTCACTCCCTTTTTGTTGAACAGCCTGAAAACCATCGCCAATTTCTACACCTTTCACTGCGTTAATACTCATTAAGGCTTTAGCCAAATCGGCATCTAATTTGTCGTAAACAGGCTCACCCAATCCGCAAGGTACATTTTCTGCTTGAATGTTAACTCGCGCGCCACAAGAATCTCCTAATCGACGTAAATGGTCGATCTTTTGTTCCATTGCTGAAATTTTCGTAGAATCGGGGCAAAAAAATGGATTTTCCTGGATGGCATCCCATGAAAACTGCGAGTGTTCAATAACGATATCGTCCATTTGTGCCAAATACCCACGAATAGTAATCGCATTAGCCTCAAATAAAAACTTCTTCGCTATTGCACCGGCAGCAACTCGCACCGCTGTTTCTCGAGCAGAAGCACGCCCACCGCCTCGATGATCGCGTACCCCATATTTTTTATAGTAAGTATAATCACCATGCCCAGGTCTAAAAACCGATTTGAGTGCATCATAATCTTTTGTGCGGTTATCGACATTGTGGATAAGTAAAGCAATCGGTGTACCCGTCGTTTTACCTTCAAATAAACCCGACAGAATAACAACTTTATCGGGTTCCCGACGCTGAGTAGTATAATGAGATTGCCCGGGTTTTCGTCTATCAAGTTCTTTTTGAATATCCTGCTCAGAAAGTAGAAGCCCTGCTGGACAGCCATCAACCACGCAGCCAATCGCAGGGCCATGTGCCTCCCCAAATGAAGTCACTTTGAATAACTTGCCGAAGGTATTGCCAGACATTATTGTTGGACTAACAAATGACGAAATTCTCGTAATTCTTCAGCAGTCAATAGAAAAACACCTTCTCCACCTCGTTCAAACTGCAACCAAGTAAAGGGAACACCGGGGTATTCAGCTTCTAAAAGTTCTTGGCTATAGCCAACCTCAACAATCAAAATACCCGTTGGCGTTAAGAATGATTCTGCTTCGGCCAGAATGCGTCTAACAACGGCTAATCCATCTTCGCCACACAGCAACGATTGCTGTGGCTCATGTGTATATTCTGTGGGTAAAGCATCGTATTCTACTTTTCCAACATAAGGAGGATTACTAATGATAATGTCGTAGCGTTTTTCCCCGACTAAACCATTAAAGACATCGGAATGGATCAATTGTACATTCTCTTCTAATCCAAAACGTTTGACATTAATTTTAGCGACTTCTAAGGCATCTTGGCTTAAATCAACTGCATCGACTAAGGCATCAGGAAAAGTTAGCGCTGCGCTAATGGCAATACAACCAGAACCCGTACACATATCTAATATGCTACTGACATTTTCCACTTCAACCCATGGACTTAACTCATCTTCTAATAATTCAGCAATCGGTGAACGAGGAATAATGACACGCTCATCGACATAAAAATTTAGTCCCGCAAACCAAGCTTCATTGACAAGATAAGGAACCGGAACACGATCTTCTACTCGTCTTCTAATTTTATCTGCTAGGAAATTCTTTTCATTGCTTGTTAAACGAGCATCAAGCACGTTATTGTCTGCATCAGGCGGCAAATGCAAAGCGGTTAATACCAAGTTAACAGCTTCATCCCAGCCATTATCAGTACCATGACCATAAACAAGATTGGCTTGATTAAAATGAGTAACGGCATAGCGGATAAAATCTCGAACTGTTACCATCTCCTCTACAACTTCTCGGGTATTTATAATGCTTGCCATGACAGTAACCTATCGTCAAAATGTAAACCAATCCAGAAAGCAATTCGCAATGTGAATTGCCGACACAATCTTATTATTCTCCTTAGAATATGATGCAAAATCAATTTTCTTTTATCTCAGAAAAATAGTTAACTAGAAAACTTCCGTTTAAGATAGAAAGGCTATTTTGCCAGGCATTGAAGAAGATACTTTACAGGTGTAATAGTGCACTTTAAAAATCTTATTTAGCTGACATTGTATTTCTTAGCTCCCCACGTAGGACCAAAGTCCAGTATACAATTACAGCCTCTCATGTTTTGATCAGACGAGAATGGTAATAAATAAATGTGTATCAGCACGTATACATTGGGTGAAATATGCCAGCAATCGATGACTTTTTGATTCTGCCTGTGAGCGAATTAGATGAATTATTAACCAAGTCACCTGATACGATGCATATCAAATCGATTATGAATTCAATCACTTCTATTGATGAAATAGGATTATTACCAGGCGCATCTGAAGCAAAAACCATCTCAGGCATACTTTCACTATCAGAATCAGCTCATTTTGCGCCACTATCTGAACAAACAGCGTTACAGGATCTGGATCTAAAAGCCAATGGCAGCCCATTAACTTATCATTTGACACAAAATCAACAGCAACTCACTGCAACTTATGGTCCTGATGGCGATGTCATTTTTAATGCTGAACTCAAACCTGATGGATTTTATACCTTTACACTTAACCATCCGATTGTGCGTACTGATGCTCCCAATTTAGCAATAACCCAAGAATGGCATAATGAAACGATTGCAGAAAATGTCTATAAAATTAGTCAACTATTAGAAACCGAGCCGAATAAGCCCTATCAATTTACTTTACATTATATTCCTAGCATGGGCTTATTGAACCAATTACAGATTTATTGGGATCATCAACTATTACAAACTATCAATACATCGCAAAATGAAGCCAGAGGATATACCTTCTCTGTTGAAGGCAATCCCGGTTCTCATACTTTACTCGAAATTGTAGGCACGGGTAGTCATCATGTCAGTGAATTTATTCAAGATGTCTCTGTTACCAGCATGGCACAATTTAAATTACCGATTGATTTTGCCGTTGTCACTGAATCAAATGAACATGCTGCTTTTACCGTGAACGTTACCACCACACCCGCTATTGAACTTGATAATCAAAAACATTTTGATATCTTCTATGAGCAATCTGTTTATCAAACGATTATTGTTAATGATACCAATAGTAATGACAATCCTCTGGCAACGATTAATCTCGATACTTTATTTAAACAACTCGCCATCGAACAAGAAAATCGTTTAATTGAGGTGGTGCAAAGAGTTGAAGATGGTTTAGCAACCAATGTATATGAAATTAAAATTTCAGACAAAGCTCAGCCAATGGAACCTATTACCATCGCTGATGTTCAGCTCTCATTTCCTGGTGGAAATGGTGGAATGGAAGTTTTTTCTCGACATATTGCTATCGACGAAGGAAGCACACCATTAACGATACTCGAACCAATTTGAATTTAGACAAGGCGGCAAATGAGGGAAACCCCAGGAGTGCACACATAGTGCATGACTGGGGTGAGCGAATGTAGCCAACGCAGTATAAAGTCAAAGTGGGAAGAGTTTAACCAAAAATTGAACCATTCGCACTATCATGTGTTTCAACCGATAGTTGTTGAGTAAACGGTGAAACAACAGCAGTATGACTATTTCCTTCGATACCTGGAATAGGATCTGCTGCAAATACTTCTGACATCTCAATCGGTTTATTCACGCCAGATCCATTCGGTGTGACATATTCAGAAGTTATTGGACTCATATCAGCAAGCAATTCATTAACGGCGATAATATCAACGTCATCTTCAGTTTGGCTTTGAACCGGTGCCTTATCCTTAGCATGACCGCCACCAAATAGGCCTCCTAACATGTTTTTAATGTTTGCCATACTAAACGGATTCGCTGATTTAGAAGGATCTGTTTGCTCAACTTTTTCGCTCGCATCAAGTTTAGCATCTTCTTTACTACTTTCCGTATCACTATCAGAGAATTCATCAGCATCATCCTGTGTGTCGTCGTCAGCATAGGCTTTTCTACGGCCAAACATCGCATTAGCAAAAAACTCTCCCCAGCCCTCTGATTTAACAGGAGCCGCCGTCGCCTCTGCCAGTCCTTGTGCTTCAATAATATTAGATAATTTTGGTTTTAAAGCTTCTAACCCTTGTGAAATATGCTCAACGGCTGTTTTACAAAATCCTGTATTGGGTACCATACCATTCTCAAAATAACGGCTATCTGCGGTTAGCAATTCATCTATTGCTTGATATGCTGCGCTATCAAGTGCATTTTTCATTTCAGGCGGAGGTGATGCTAATAAAGTTGATATTGCACTTTTTAAAATTTCTGCATCCAGCGCTTTGCTTGCATTATCAACATTAAATTGCTTATTCATTTGCTCTACAATATTGCTCTCCATCGCATTCATTATCGATGAGGTTGCATAAGCTTTAAGATCAGAAATCAAAACACGTTGCATATCGTTAACACCATCTGTAACAGCATCAACCAATGCCGTGTTCTCTTGAGCAGTAGTGCTTAGTTTACTAAGAATAGCTAAACCTTTTGCTTTCTGTTCATAGCTGTCAACCAAATGCATTAAAGCTTCAGATTTTCCTTCTAGTAATTGATTTACTTTAGCATGTATATCTGAGGCACGAGCAGCTTCGTTTGCCTTTTGTCTAACCAATAATGCATTATCTTCACGAATTTCATCTAAAGCCCAATCATCTTGTGATTCTTCATCTGAATCAATGCTGTCCATACTCTGTTGCAAAGTACCAGTTTGTTTGGCATTCTTCATAGCATCCTTAAAAACATCAAGCATCGTTTTTTCAGAAACCTCTTCTGTAACAGATACAGCTTTTTGTTCAGTGGTTGGTTCGGCTAATTTTTTAACTTTATTTTCTTTGATTTTTTGCCACTGCGCAGCAAAATCATTAGCTTGAATTTGGAATGCAGGTTTATCACCATGCAAGTTTTTAGGTTTTGTTGCAGTCGTTTCCTCTGAGGTTTCAATCGTTGTTACCTTGACAGGGGTTTGTTTGGCTTGCTGCGCTTTTTCAGCTTGCCACTGGGCCATCGATTTCGTAGGTATTGGTGGTGGCGGCATCAAAGGTGCAACAGGTGCTTCTTGACTACCCATACTCAATAATTCATCAACGGCAACCGTATCAATTTGTTCTGTGGTGTTTTTAGGTAATGTATCGTCATTGAGAAAACCGTCAAGCAAAGTGTCAACTACATCATTATCGATTGAACTTGTTAATGATGGTGACGATAAGTCAAGTTTGTCTTGTGCAATGACAGGTATCTCTTGTGGTGGTGGCAAATCAAGAGCATCAAAGTCAGCAAGCAGCGCATCAAGGTCTTTCGCGTCTATTGTGTTTACTGTGTCCGTTGGTACGGGTGGAAATACAATATCTTCTTGCGTCACAGTGGCTTTGTCGGCAGCCGTTTCCGTTGGTTGGAACGGCGGTAATTCTACCACAACATTATCTTGAGCAACGATGGTTTCGGTATGTGGGAATGGTGGCAATTCAAGAGCATCAAAATCAGCAAGCAGTGCAGCAACGGCGTCAACGGCGTCAACGGCGTCAACGGCGTCAACGGCGTCAACGGCGTCAACGGCGTCAACGGCGTCAACGGCGTCAACGTCTACCGTATTCGTTGGCACAGGTGGAAATAGGTTATCTTCTGGCACCACAGTAGCTTTATCCGTGACAGATTCAACCACAACATCAGTTGGCTGAAACGGTGGCAATTCTACCACGACATCTTGTTCAACGGGAGTTTCGGTGTGCGGAAATGGTGGTAATTCAAGATCATTAAAGCCAGCAAGCAACGCATCAACTTCTTCCATGTTAACCGTCTCTACTGTGTCCGTTGGTGGAAATGTAATATCTTCTTGCGTCACAGTAGCTTTGTCGGCGACCGTTGGTTGGAACGGCGGTAATTCAACGACGACATCATCTTGAGCAACGAGGGTACCAGTTTGTGGGAATGGTGGCAATTCAAGTCCATCAAAACTAAAGTCTTCAAGCAAAGCATCGACGACTTCATTATCGTCAGTATCAGTTGATGTTGGTGTTACGATATCTTCTTGAGCAATAATCGCTTTCTCTGCCACGACTTCATCAACAATTTCTTCATCTTTTTCAAAATCTTCTAATAATGCATCTACTGCTTCTTCATCAACAAGCAGTTCAAAACCTTCTAGTAATGCATCTACTGCATCCGTATCTACTTTATTCTCTATAACAAGTTCACCTACTATAGCAGGTTCATCTACGGCAGGTTGCAAATGCTCTTGTTCAATTGTTTTATCATTTAATAATGCATCAAGCCCATCATTATCAAATAATGCAAAGAAACTCCCTAAATCAATATCATCATCGTTAAATATCACCTGCTGTGGATTATGAAGGCGATGGCCAAAGGGCTCAAACTCGACTTGTTCAACAAGTTCGATCAAAGGAAGAACTTGTGGAATGACTTGTGGAACAACGTTTTCAGTAAATAAAGGTTTAGAGAAAATTTCTAATAACTCTTTTGCATTAGCAAAATTGGGCTTTTGTTTAGTGTAAAATAAATCACTGCCAAACGAATATAAATCTTGATAACCTAAAGCATGACTTTCAACCATGCTATTTAAAATAATATCGTTTTTGTTCATCACACGGAAAACGCCTTCTATACCTTTTCTAAAGGTATTTGCTGCCTCTTCACCCAATTCGCTAGGTGATTCTTCCGTTAATTCATTAATTTTATCAATGCTAGGTTTTTCATCAAATTCGTTATATTCAAGCATGCCTTTCTTTTCTAAATCGCTAAGATAAGCTTCGTCAAAATTTAACGTGTCCATCCATTTTTGCTTAAATTCAAAGGGAGTCGTTATTGCTTTCTCATTTAAAATAAATGGAAATACACCCTTTACATTTTGCACATAATTTCCCAGATCCTTTAAATCAACGATTAGTTCTTTTATGGATGGCAAGCTCATAGCGTATGCACCTATTTTTATATGAGTAAAATTAACCTGCAACGAATTTATCAGTTACTTAATTTACTTAAAATAGACATTGGGGCTATAAAAGATAGACTGTTTTAAATGACCGACAAAGGTATCGAGGAGTTTATGGGGGAAAACGTTTATCGTCTGATAAATGGGAGGGCGAGCTCTGGCTCCCGCGGTCAAGTCATACGCTACTTGCCGCGGTTTATCCGCGGCATCCATGCGGGAACTCGGCGAATGACTTTATTCCTTTAATAATTTTTCTAATTCCGCTTCACCCAAGATAGGGATCCCCAGGGTCTGTGCTTTTTTATACTTTGAGCCGGGTTTTTCACCAACAATGACACCATCGGTTTTAGCAGAAACGCTTTCAACGACTTTAGCGCCTTTTTGCTGAAGCTGCAGTTTAATCTCATCACGAGGGTACTTCAAAGTGCCTGTAATAACATAGGACTTGCCTTTTAATGAGAGAGAACCTTCATGAAGAATGGGTTTCACAATTGTCCATTCAATCCCAGCTTTTAATAACGCACTAATAATCTTTTGATTTGCTTTCTCTGCAAAAAAAGCCCTGATTTGCTGCGCCACTACAGGGCCAACATCAGGTAAGGCTAATAAGGCCTCTTCATCTGCCTGCATAAGCTCATCGAGATTGGTAAAATTCTCCGCAAGCAAGTTGGCGGTTGCTTCACCCACTTCCCGAATACCTAAGGCATAAAGAAATTTTGCAAAAGTGGTTTTTTTACTATTTTCAATGGCAGTTAATAGATTCGTTGCCGATTTTTCACCCATGCGCTCTAAAGCCATGAGTTGAGGTTTGGTTAAGTGATAAAGATCAGCAACCGATTCAATCACTTTTTGATTAACTAACTGCTCTACTAGCTTACTTCCGAGCCCTTCTATATCCATCGCCCGTCTTGCAACAAAGTGTTTAATATGTTCAATTAACTGTGCAGAACAAACTAATCCACCCTCACAACGCAATGCGGCTTCACCTTCAACACGAACCACCTGCGAGCCACAAACAGGACATTTGGTAGGTGCTTTAATGGCTTTGGTATCTTGACCTCGTTCTTCAAGTATCGGTCTAACCACTTCAGGAATAACATCGCCTGCACGTCTGACCACCACCCAGTCATTAATACGCACATCTTTGCGAGCAATTTCGTCCATATTGTGCAAGGTTGCATTACTGACGGTCACCCCACCAACGGAAACTGGTTCAAGTCTGGCAACCGGAGTTAAAGTTCCAGTTCGCCCTACTTGAAAATCAACGTCTAATAGTTTGGTTTTCTTTTCTTGAGCAGGGAATTTATAAGCAACCGCAAAACGCGGCGCACGTGCAACAAAACCAAGTTCGTTTTGTAAGGCAAAATCATTGACTTTGACGACCATGCCATCAATTTCATAAGGAAGATTATCACGTTTTTTTAAAAGTAATTCCCAGGCAGCTTGCACTTTTGCTATGCCTTTGACGATTTTACTTTCAGGACAAATGCGAATTCCCCATTCTTTTAACTGCATTAAACTATCATAATGATTTTTAGGCCAAGATTGATCTTTTTCCACTTGAGCGCCATAGCTATAAAAAGCTAATTGCCTTTTTGCAGTTATCTTCGGATCAAGTTGACGTAAACTACCTGCGGCTGCATTACGAGGATTAGCAAATTCTTTTATGCCGCTTGATGCAGCCATTTGATTCAATTTAAAAAAGCTTACTTTAGGCATATAAACTTCCCCGCGCACTTCAATCAAACGGGGAATATGTTTGCCAGTTAGTTTTAATGGAATACTTGGAATTGTTCTGATATTTTCTGTAATATCTTCGCCAACTGTTCCATCACCACGTGTAGCACCTCGTACTAAAATAGCATTCTCGTATAACAAGCTTACCGCAATACCATCAAATTTGGGTTCACAGCTATAGTCAAGCTCTGTTATTTCATTTCCAAGAATCTGCTTGATACGTTGTTCAAAACGTTCTAGTTCTTCGATTGAAAAAGCATTATCAAGCGACAACATAGGGCTTAAGTGCGTAACGGATGAAAAGTTTTTAAGCGCTTCGCCACCGACGCGCTGCGTCGGTGAGTCGCGGGTGATAAGTTCTGGATGATTTTGTTCAATGGCCTTTAATTCTTGAAAAAGCTCATCATAATCAGCATCAGGGATAGTAGGATCATCTAGGACATAATAACGGTGATCATGTTCACGAATTAGCTCTTTTAATTGATGATACTGCTTCAAAAGGGCTTGTGTGACCACCTGTATTACCTTACTTATTCTAATTCATACTCAAGATGATTTTCATGCATGACTTGAAATTGATGAACTCTCTCACGCATAGTCGCAATCACTTCTGTAGTCAATGCTAAACGTTTTGCATCGCAAAGATCTCCTCCTAAAAAGGAGGCCAATTGTCTTGCACTTCTTAACATTTTATCAAAGCTTTGCATAGCATCCATGGGGCCAGGCAGCATCATCCACATTAAAATCCCTGGGAAATTTTTATTCAGCATTTGATGATATTCAAAATTACCCGGCTCAATTAATGAAGCAACACTAAATAAAATGGCTTCCTTAGGATTATCATTAACGTGGCGGTGAAATATTTTGTGTTCACCATAATAAAATTGGTTGGCCTTTAATGCTGACAACAACATTGCACCGGTAAAGCGATTGCCTTGATGAGGCATAATACTCAATATAATAATTTCAGGCTTGATAGCGGGTGGCTCTGGTGATTTTTCTTTTGCAGGCAAATCCTCAGACTCTAACACGGGTAGCGCTTCGATAAGTTCAGGCAATACCGTTTCAGGCTCCGTAGCGAATAGATCAGGAAGCTCTGATTCAGCAGCTTCAGAATCAACCCATTCCTCATGCCTTGCTTCCTGCAATACTTTTTTACCTGCAGGTTCTTCATCATAATCATCCAGCAAAGGATCATGTCGCTCTTTGTATTGCGTTGCTTGTTTTGTGGTGATCGATTCAAATTCTTCTTGTAACGCAGCTTTGGTGTTCGCCTTTTTTCTAAACGTATTATAAAGGATAAAACCACCAAACACTAAGCCGATAATGAGCAACAACAACTGCAAATCAGTTTGCATTAATATTCTCCTTTATACTTGTGCCATCGATTTTGCTTCTTCAATGTCAACCGTTACTAAGCGTGAAACACCAGGCTCTCGCATGGTGACACCATGTAACTGTTCAGCCATTTCTATCGCAAGTTTATTGTGACTAATGTAAACAAATTGAATTGTACTAGACATTTCCCTTACCAAATTACAGAATCTGCCAACGTTACTATCATCTAACGGAGCATCAACCTCATCGAGCATACAAAATGGTGCAGGGTTCAATTCAAATATAGAAAACACCAACGCAACTGCAGTGAGTGCTTTTTCACCGCCGGATAATTGCGTGATATTAACATTCTTTTTGCCAGGTGGTTGTGCGGTAACCGTAATCCCCGTATCGAGCAAATCTTCGCCTGTCATCACAAGCTTTGCTTGCCCACCACCAAATAGTTTAGGGAATCTTTGCATGAACGTATTATTAATTTGATCAAAGGTTTCTTGGAACTTAGCACGTGTTTCTTTATCGATTTTTTTAATCGCATTATCCAGTGTGGTTAATGCTTCCGTTAAATCATTAAATTGGGAATCCAAATATTCTTTACGAGCTTGCGCGGCTTGAAATTCTTCAATTGCGGCTAAGTTAATGGCACCTAAGCGAGCAATTCTTTGTTCGATATCACCAAGTTGTGTCGTCCATTCTTCTTCGGTCGCATTTTCTGGAATGGTTGCCAAAATTTCTTCGATAGACTGTTCAATATTTTTTAATTTTTCCAAGGTGTTTTCACGACGAACTGACAAAGCTTGCCATGCCATCTTGGTGCTTTCTAAATGCTCTCGCATTTTGTTGATTTTTTGCTCATGAGCAGCTTGCCCTTGCTCAATTTCTCGCATACGTTGATCAAATTCAGCAGCAGCATCTCGAGTTTGACTTAATTCATCTTCAACAACTAAGCGTTTTTCAAGGAATGCTTCAAGATCTTCTTTATACTGCCCAATCGGTTCTTCGTTCCTTTCGAGCATTTCAGCAATATGCTCTACTTTATTTTTGGCATTTTCAATCTGCTGCTCGAAACGTTCAATATTCAATGTTAGTGCTTCGATTTGTGTTTTATAAGTTTGCACTTTCATTGCTAATTGATGGCCACGTTCGGTTGCTTCTTTGGCAACAGTCTTAGTATGGTGCACCGCTTCTTGCAATGAATCTTTTTGTTTAGCCAAATTTTCTTGTCTTTGTGTAAACTCAGACATCTTTTCAAGTGCTTCTTGCAAATGACTACGCGCAGTATTGATATCTTGCTGAGAAAGCTGCACAAATTCTTGGCATTCTGTTAATTCATGTTGAATTTGGTTGTATCGCTTTTGATTTTGCTCGATACGACTTTGCTTGATTCGTTTATCACTTTGATAGGTTGTCAATTCTTGCTGCAATGTGTTTTTTTGTTGCTGCAAGGATTCTCGAGAATCTTCAAATGTTTTAATGGCTTCTTCTGTGGTATCAATCTCAATTTGCAGCGTTTCCATTTGCTGCTGCATCACTTCCACATCTTGCATAAGTGTTTTAATTTTTTCAGCTCGCTGTAAAACACCTGCTTGATTAGCTTCTTGTTGGCTACGTACCTTTACCCAACCCTGACCAAACCACCAACCATCAGCTGTAATCAGTGTTTCATTCTCTTGAAGCGAAGCAAGTTGATTTTTTGCATCCGCTTTCGCATGGCAAACATGTACTTGATACAATGCAGAATATAAGCATGCTGGCAAATGTTCGCTATTTTCAACAAAATGAACTAAGCGCTTTTCTATATCGGGAAGATTTTTTCTCGAGCGATTTTCTTGCCATTCAACCAAGGTAATGCCATTACCCTCTAAAGTTTGCACATTATCAAGTGCAATCCAATTCGTTTGTTCAATGCCAACGGCTTCTAAGAATCCTTCTAACACGGTTTCAACGGCAATTTCCCAACCAGCTTTCACATTAAGCATTTGTGCTAAGTATTTAGGTTCATTAATCCCCTGCTCTCCTAGCCATGCTTTACGTGATTCTTGATTTTTACCCAAACTTGCTGCTTGCAAGGTTTGCAATGCCGATAATTGCCCTTCAGCACCATTTAATGTTTGGGATAATGTTTTGACTTGTTGACGTAATCCGCTCAGATTCGTTTGATGACGTTCTTTTTCGTGCACTTGTTCTTCAAGTGTTTCCAGCATTTCTTCTAGCTGTTGTTGTCCAACATCAAGCTTTTCATCCAAAATAATAATATCTTGCATATCTTGTTCACAAGAAAGCGGTTGCAATTGTGCATCCAAGCGGGTTTGTCTTTCTTGTGTTTGTTGAATTTGTCGCTCATATTGAGCAATTTTCATTTTTTCTGAATCTGCTTGCTTGCTTGGACCTTGGCTTATTTGTTGCAACTCTGCAACTTCATCACGCCACGCTTCTAATGCAAGTTCTGCTTGCTCTTGCATCTCTTGGCGCATTGCCGCTTGTTCATTGACTTCTTCATATTCAGGCAAAGCATCTTCTAAACGTTCTTGCAGATCAGCCAGTGTTTCTTGATCATGTGCCAATTGCATCTGCGTCGTCGCTAGCTGCTGCTCGGCTTCAATTTTATCTGCATTTAATTGTTGTCTACGTTCATGGTGGTGTTGTAGCAATTGCTCAATTTTAGCAATATCTGCACCAATACTATAAAAACGTTTTTGCACTTCATTTAATGCATCGGTGATTTCTGCATGATCTAAGCGATGTTTTTCATATTCTGTTTTCAGATGTTGTAAGCCAGCCTGCTCTGCTTCTAAAGCAGTCAGTGTTTCTCTGATTACTGTTTCATAAGATTTGATTTCTTCGTCCATGCGTTGCCAAGTCATTGCAGCCAATTGTGAGCTGAATTGCTTTTCTTGCGCCTTAAAGGACTGATATTTTTCTGCTGCTTGGGACTGGCGTTCTAAGTGACGTAATTGCTTATTGAGCTCTTCACGTAAGTCATTTAAGCGAGCTAAATTATCTTGAGTATGTGAAATACGATTTTCGGTTTCTCTACGTCGTTCTTTATATTTTGAGATGCCCGCTGCTTCTTCCACAAAAATACGAAGATCGTCTGGTTTTGCTTCAATTACGCGTGAAATCATGCCTTGTTCGATAATGGCATAACTACGAGGCCCCAAACCGGTACCTAAAAAGATATCGGTAATATCTTTACGACGACAACGTTGGCCATTTAAAAAATAATTGGACTGCCCATCGCGTGTAACTTGTCGTTTGATAGCGATTTCAGCATAAGAAGCATACTCACCACCTAACTTACCTTCTCTGTTGTCAAAAATCAGTTCAACCGTTGCTTGCCCAACAGGCTTTCTTCCTGAAGAACCGCTGAAAATAACATCGGTGATAGAGCCGCCGCGTAAATACTTGGCATTGGATTCACCCATTACCCATCGTACGGCATCGATGGTATTGGATTTACCGCAACCATTAGGCCCTACAACTGCGGATAAGTTACCCGTAAACGTGATGGTGGTGGGATCTACAAAGGATTTGAAACCCGCAATTTTAATCTTACTTAAACGCATTGTCTGTTACGCTCCAAACCAAGCGATAGCGATTGGCTCTCATACCTAAACCAGGTTAAACTTATTCTTACCCTAAATGGAATGATTATACCACGGTTAGGATATGAGTCAGGCTTCTTCTTCCGAATCATTGCTGAAAATTTTACTGGTTGAAAACAGTCGTACTGCCAGAGCGGTCCTTGTACGGGCGCTTGAAAGCCAAGGGTATCAGGTTGACACCGTTGCCAGCGGTACAGAAGCAATTGCAGCCATTCTAGAATCTGATTATCACCTTGTTATCATGGATGTTTTCTTACCTCAAATGAATGGTTATGAGGCTGCCCAAAATATTCGCTCCATAGAAAGTAATAAGTCTAACATACCACTGATTGCTTTCACTTCCAGCACAAGCGAACGAGACAAGAAAATATGTCTCGACGCAGGCATGGACGAATATATAATTAAGTCAGATGACAACAAGGAACTTTTCTCTGTTCTAGAAAAATACAAAAAGCGTTTAGAAGAAAAATAGCAAGTTTATTAACAAAAACCTCAACTTACCTCCAGTGAAGTGTTCAAACACACTTTCTCAAGATACTTTGCTAGCTGCCCTGATGGGCTATGTGTTTTAGGATCGAAAATTCGTTTATCCCCAATAAGCCAAAACCCCTTTTTCGCTCGCACTATCATGCGATAAAAATGTTGCTCCCCCCTATCAAAGAGAAACGGTCTTGGAGTACCTATCGTGTAAACGGGTGAAAAAATAACATAATCTGTTTGTGAAGGAGCGCTATCACGTAAACTATAAACAGCCCTATCAAGCCCTGCGTGGTGAAGCTTACGTAAAATCAGTTGTTGTTGTGCCACGGTAGCAGCAAATATTTGTACTTCTGATTGATATAGTGCCCCCGTTAGTAAACACTCAACAATGGCAGTAGCTTCAAGCTCATTGCTCCATTGATGTTGCGTATTCTTACTGCAAAATCCTCTCACATCTAAAAAATGAAAGCCATTTTTTTCAGAAAATACGGGTTCCTTAGGGGATGAGATTGCGCGCTTTTCACCGAGAAATTGACTCAGCTGAGTATGATAGTCGTTACTCAATGCAAGATTTTCTAACAGGATATTCGTATTGGCTAATGCCACCGTAAAAGCATTACCAATACTTTGTAACATCCCTTTGTAATGCATCTGTTCGATGATTTCTTCATCATGCAAATGATGTTTTACTAAAGCTTTTTCTTCAGCAACAGAACTGATGGCAGGTAATGATTCAATTTCTTTACTATCACCAACAAATAATGCTTGTTTAGCACAAGCCAAGTAAGGCATGATTTGTTGTGGCATAAAACGATGCGCCGAATCAATCACGACAAGATCATAATCCCCCTCAGGTTTTGGATTAATGCTCAGCCAATCTGGCTGATTTTTTTGCTGCTGCCAATACGTTAAAGTCATCGCAAATAATTTTTTTCCGGCAGCTAGCTGTACTGCTTGAAAATCATTGATGTCACTTAGTAAGAAACGATTTTTCCAATTATGCCAATTTTTTTCGTTATTTCGCTTCTGACTGATTAACTCTACGACTCTGACAATGGCTTGATGAATTCTTGTTCGTTTAGTTTTGCATTGACGAATTTTATCGCTCAAGGCTAACAACGCCGCTTTTTTGTTTTTGTCTTTGTAAATCACTTGCAAACATTTTGACAATAATGTTTTAGATTGATGAGTATCTTGCTGTGAAAAAAGATCTTGCATGATTTTTTCTAAAGATTCATCTTCTTGTTGCAGCTTTGCTAATAAATTCTCATTTTCATCTTCGTTGATGAAAGTGTGAGCGAGGGTAATATTTTTTACATAATCTTCATAAGCTTGATGTAATAATTCCCATGATACTAATGCTTCATCAGGCTTGATTTGAAATAAGGCTGCAAATGGCTCAGATTGTGGCGTTATCAGTGCAATCTTTGGCGCACGTTGATGCATTGCTGTTTGCTGTACTAACTTTGATGCTAACAAGGTCAATAAACAAGTTATTTTATCGCTACCTATCGGTGCCTGAAGCGCAAGAAGCTGTTCATTTGGTAGCGACAGCATGTGCAAAAGCGTAGTATAAGTATTTTGTGCTAATGGCGTATCACTCACTGCGCCACATAATAAATGTAACGCTGCATCATCCTCTTCATCTGCTTCAGTCTTTTGTACCTCTTCTAAATCGCAAAATTGTTGCAACAAAGGAGAGAGTCTTAATTGAGTGATTGCTGATTCTGGTAAAATCAATGATTCTTGACTCAGCAAGAAACCGCGTTCAGCCAATGCTTGCTGCCAAGAACTTTCACTAAAAGAATTTAATGCATCAATACAAGCGCCTATACAATCTGACCAATTTTGAAAAGCAACCTGATTATCTTCTGTTAAATACTCAAAGCGTAACCAATCATCAACTACCGAGCGTTCAGCAATAAAGGGACCATTTTGTGAATCGAATTGGTTTCCTGGTATCCAAGGCAGCACATTATCTGCTCTTACCGCAAGTTGCTTTTCTTGCAAAATGGCAGGGATCCAAAGTGGGATCCAATAAGTAGAATCCTGCCCTATTAAAACAAAGGGAGCCACCCATACGGCTTGTGAGTCTAAACTCGTCGCAACCTGTAAATGACCCGCTAGCATTTCTTCTCGTTGACACCGCCATGCTTGGGTTAATTGTTCTGGCAAAAGGGGTTGCTGATTGTAAGTCGTGTGCCACACACCTTCTTGCCAATAACGAATTAAGGATAAAGCGGATTGATTAACCAGCATGGTATTGCCTTCAATATTTTTATGATGGGTAAGCTTATCGAAAGGAAGCTGTGAAGGCTATAAAAAAAAACCACCTATAGAGGTGGTTTTTTCACTTTATTAATTTAGTAGGGTCTTGGTGCATTTCTTCGGGTATGCTGAAGATCATCACGTAATTTTTCTTCAGGATGTGGCACTGGAACAGGTACCAATTTTCCTGTTCTAGGATCAACACCATAGGCCATACCTGATTGATGTGGTTCGTGCTGGAATGCTGGGCCATTAACCAACTCACCTTGCTTTAATAACGTATAACCCAGCTCATTATTTTTTATGCCTGTGGTCAGTGCAGCGTAAGACATGTCATCTAACTTGCTAAAATCATCATATCTTTGGCAAATGCCAGCACTACGCAGGGGACCTTTTACACTCATTAATAAAACCTCTTTAGGGTAATTAACTTAATTACACAAATTATAATCGAATTTTGCAACAGTCGTCTAGTCGAGAAGTTCTCTCAAAAATTGTGTTTGCATTCATTCAGGACAATGCGAAAAATATTTTTGAGGGTGGTTTCTAGAATTTTTCCCAAATAGGCGATGCTTCTTCTTCAACGACGTTATCACGTTTGGCAAAAATACGTTGATGCTTTTCGACTTCTTTCTTGCGAGATTCACCAAAAGATTGTCGATTTTTATCATGATCACGTAAAAATTGATCGATTTCGCTGACGTAGCCTGTGCGTTGTATACTTTTAATTGCTTTATCAGTCATGAGTGTTTTTATCCTTAAGTTGTCGCGTAATAGGGATTCTCACCCATGCTATGATCAGTAACATCAATAACTGCGGTTATTTCAGGCAACTGTGACATTAATGTTTTTTCGATACCTTGTTTGAGTGTTACATCTGCCATACCACAGCCATGACAGCCACCACCAAATCGTAAAACAACTTCATTGTTAGGGGTAATTTCAACCAAGCTGACTCTACCACCATGACTTGCTAAATTAGGATTGATTTCATTATTTAAAATATAGTTAACCCTTTCTGATAAAGTGGAATCTTCTTCTGGTTTGGCCCCTCTTAAATTGGGCGCACTAATCGCTAATTGACCACCTAATGAATCTTTCTTGAAATCAATTTCGGCTGCTTCTAAAAAGGGCGCACTTGCTTTATCAACATACAAGGTAAAACCTGAAAGTGGTAAAGGAATATCTGTAGCGCGATGTTCGCCAGGTGGGCAAAAAGCAATACTGACATCCGCTTTTGGATGTCCTGGCTGATCTAAAAAGATGCGCAACCCCATGCCAGGCATTTCCTCTTTAGCAATCAGGTGATTAAAGTGCTCTTTAGCACTTTCGGTAACAAGGATTTGGGGTATATTCATCAAAATTTCCTGACTGCAAATAGAGAGTATTCTACTTGAAGTGACCTAGCCCATGCAAAACAGGCTGCACAACTAGGAGGGCTTTGTTATAATCGAATGCAGCCCACGATTGGGCAATGTCTCAGAATAATCGCCACGGAGAGTTAAATGGCTGACATGAATGTCTTGGATTTTCGATCTCAAGCAGAACAAATGATGCGAATCATTGAAGCGCGCCTGGAGGTTGGCCAACAAGCAGCGGCAATTGAATTTCTCATCCTTAAATTCAAAGCACTTTATGAGCAAGGTGTAGCAAGTGGCAGACTGTATGAAAAAGAAGGCATTTTCCCATATACCCCGTTTACTGAAAACCGTTAATATCCCCGCATTTTTATAATTTTGCTAACTATCTTTATGTGTCATACTTATCTTATTAGGTCATCACCTAAAAGGCAGTTGAAATGACAGATGAAGACAAAGCAAATCAAAACCCATTAAGCTTTCGTAATAACAAAATCAATAACGAAGAAAAACAGATACGTTTGCAAGAAAAAGAATCCTTAGAAAAAATGAATGACATGATAGGTTTTAGCAAACCGATACCTGATTCAATCAAGCTCAAACATCCTAAACCCGCTTTCACAGATGTGATTGATACCATGATTAACGCGGTTGCAAAGCTTTTACCCCCCTTAAAAAACCAGCCCAAAGACAAGAGCACTACCCCAAAGAAACAACCTTAATTTATTCTAGCTAACTACTCTTTTTGTTGGGGCGTGCTATAATCGCGCACAATGTAGTCGATGCCACAGGTAGTTAGTTGTTATGGCAATGTTATTTTCAGGCCAAATAAGAAAAGAGTCACCCAACGTGGATCAAGTACTTAAGCAAGCTGAAGCTGGCACACACCCAGATGCTTTACTCATTAAGAATGGACAGCAACTTGTCGCAACTATTCCAGATCGTGTATTAGCACCTTCTACAGCATCTAGCATTGAATTCGATCGTCAAGCAAACCACCTCATTACTTCTCTTAATAGCGCTGGCTCAAAGCCTAAAATTTAAGTAGTTACACTCGATAAATTTGAGTATTCCCTCTTTACAAGACTTAGTTATGTGGTAAGATAGCAAACATATTTAAGTTAGTTAGTTGGAAAATTTATGTCCACAACCTTTACACCAGGTGCTGATCGCCAAATTCAAACCTCAAGCAAGATCCCCGATTGCATTCTGATTGATCCAAGAGCTGTCCATCGTTTTTCATTGGCAGTAGGTGAAGTGTTAAATCGAGTTGAACAAGATGATGCACTTGCACTAAAAATCAAACGTCGTCCTTAAAATTCAGAGCTGAATGCTAAGCACCGTCGCTATTGCCACGGTGCTTGAAACATTAGTTAAGCAACATTTTGAACATGCTGCGTATCATAAATTGCATAGGCAATGAGTGCGCCGATTGCACAGACAGGTGCAAACTTGGGTATCACACTACCAACTAACATACCCGTGCTGAGTGAGAGAATACCGGCCGTGAGCGCATAGCCACTTAGCCCGTCTTCATAAATATCCTTAATATCTTGAATAAAATTTCCACCAGCGATTTGATGAGTTTCTTGAACGATAAGTTCGCGCATACAACACTACCTCTTTAAAACACTAAACAACTATTGCTTCCTTGTGAGGGCAATGCAAATTCATGCATTTCAATCATCTCTTTAACTTTTGTTATATCAGATGCAAAATACCGATCAACATCGTAAAAAGAAATGATCTGACGAATCTTATCATAAAACTTTTTTAAATGCGTAGTCTGTGGTTTTTGTTTTAGCAGATCGATCCCCTGACAAGCTGCTAGCAATTCAATCGCTACCACCGTCATGCTGTTATCTAGCATTTCATCTAAACGTCGTGCTGCAAAAGTTGCCATACTAACATGATCTTCTTGATTCATTGATGTTGGTATCGAATCAACACTCGCCGGATGTGCTAATACTTTATTTTCACTTACTAATGCCGCTGCTGTTACTTGTGCCAGCATAAATCCTGAATTTTCACCACTGGCATTCACAAGAAACGCAGGCAATCCTGAAAATGCAGGATCAAGTAGTAAAGCAGTTCTTCTTTCTGAAATCGTTGCTGTCGTTGCAATCGCAACAGCTAATGCATCAGCAGCAAATCCAACGGATTGTGCATGAAAATTACCACCTGAAATAATTTCTTTAGTCGTTGCAAACACCAATGGATTATCAGTAACCGCATTAACTTCTGCTTGTAAGATCCCTGCCGCATAACGCATTTGAGTTAAACAAGCACCTAATACTTGTGGTTGACATCTTAACGAGTAGGGATCTTGCACTTGATGTTTAGTCGATGTTGTCCCAATTGCTGTGTCTGTTAATAAGAAGGTAAGCATTCTTGCTATATCGATTTGTCCTTCATTCATACGTAGTTGATGAAGTCGCTGATCGAATGGATGTAAGTTTGCTTGCGTTGCAGTCAGAGAAAGTGCGCCAGCAACAATTGCTGCATCGATTAAGCGCTGACAACGAATGACAGCTCTTGCTAATAATGCGGTTGAAACTTGCGTCCCATTCAATAATGCAAGTCCTTCTTTAGGTGCTAAAGTTAATGGATGTAAACCCACTTCTTGCAAAACATCAGCAGACTGGCGAAGCTGATTTTGATACATCACTTCACCTTCACCTAGCAATGCTAAAGACATATGCGCTAATGGTGCTAAATCACCTGATGCACCGACTGAACCCTTTTCTGGAATGCAAGGATAAATAGCAGCATTATATAACGCAATCAACGCTTCAATGAGTTGCCAACTAACGCCTGAATAACCTTGAATTAATGAATTGATCTTTAACAGCATCACCAGACGTATACTTGCAGGTTCTAAATATTGACCCACACCACAGGCATGTGAAAGCACCAAATTCTTTTGCAATTGTGGTAAATGATCTTCTGGAATAACCACATTGGCTAATTTTCCAAATCCTGTGTTTATGCCATATGCAATTTTCTGATGAGAAACATATTCATCAACAACCGCCTTTGCCGCTAACACATTCTCTTTGCAACTAGCATCCAATAATAATGGTTGATGACTATCATAAGCTTTTTTCAGATCGGCAAGTGACAATTTACCGGCTTGTACTCTCAATGAAGCTGCCATCTCATTTCCTTAGCATGGGAAGATCTAAGTGAAAACGTTTTGCACATTCAACTGCTTCAGGAAAACCTGCATCAGCATGACGCATAACACCCGTTGCAGGATCGTTATGTAAGACACGACTAATTTTTTCTTTCGCTTGGGGCGTCCCATCTGCCACTATCACCATCCCTGCATGTTGAGAATAGCCCATCCCAACACCACCCCCGTGATGAAAACTGACCCATGATGCTCCACTTGCGCAATTTAATAATGCATTTAAAATAGGCCAATCAGAAATGGCATCAGAACCATCTAACATCGATTCTGTTTCACGTCTGGGACTTGCTACCGATCCCCCATCGAGATGATCACGCCCGATAGCAATAGGCGCACTTAACTCACCATTTGCTACCATCTCATTGAATGCTAAACCTAATTTGGCACGTTGTCCTAACCCTACCCAACAGATCCTAGCGGGTAGCCCTTGAAAAGGGATCTGTTTCGCCATGGTTAACCAATGACACAAGTCTAGATCATCTTTTAAAAGCGCTTTTACTTTTTCATCCGTTTTAGCAATATCAGCAGGATCGCCCGATAATGCAACCCAACGAAAAGGTCCTCTCCCTTGGCAAAATAAAGGTCGAATATAAGCAGGGACAAAGCCAGGGAAAGTAAAAGCTTCTTTAACTCCCATATCAAATGCCATTTGCCGTATATTGTTGCCATAATCAAAAGTCGGTATTCCAAGCTTAGTGAAGGCAAGCATCGCTTCTACTTGCTTTGCCATAGCTTGTTTTGCAGCATGAATGACTGTTTGCGGTTCACTAATACGTTTGCGTTGACACTCTTCGATAGACCATTCAGGCGGATAATAACCATTTAGGGGATCATGAGCGCTGGTCTGATCGGTTACTAAATCTGGCTTGATGCCTTTTGCTACCAATGCTGGATAAACCAAAGCCGCATTACCTAATAATCCGATTGAAATGGTTTCACCACGTTGATGCGCCATATTAACATGTTGTAATGCTTCATCGATTGTTTGGCAGGCAATGTCTAAATAGCCATTCTCTAATCGACGTTGAATTCGCTTGGGATCATATTCAACAGCAAGCAGTGACACACCGGCCATTTTAGCAGCAAGTGGCTGAGCCCCCCCCATTCCCCCAAGTCCTGCTGTTAGTATCCATTTATTTTGACCATCACCCTTGTAATGTTTTTTAAGCGCTTGCATAAACGTTTCATAAGTACCCTGGATAATTCCTTGGCTGCCAATATAGATCCATGAACCTGCTGTCATCTGCCCATACATCATGAGGCCTTTTTTATCAAGCTCATGAAAATCATCCCAAGTTGCAAAAGCGGGCACAAGATTGGAGTTGGCAATTAACACACGTGGCGCTTGAGAGTGTGTTTTAAATACACCTACTGGCTTTCCTGATTGAATAAGTAACGTTTCATCATCTTCCAAACGTTTTAGCACTTCAATGATTTTGTCGTAACAATCCCAATTACGTGCAGCACGGCCAATACCACCATAGACTATCAGTCGCTTTGCATCTTCAGCTACTTCATCATCTAAATTATTCATTAACAGACGTAAAGCTGCTTCTGTTTGCCATGATTTCGTATTTAACAGTTTACCACGAGGTGCTTTAATAGGATTCTCACGATAACGATTATCTGGCATAAGCAACTTTTCCCTGTTTAACGACTTTTTCACAGCAATTATCACCAAAATGATAAGCAAGTTCCGTAGGTGATTGGATATTCCATAAGACAAAATCCGCATCATACCCAATCGCTAATTTACCTTTGCAATGCGCTAAATTTAAGGCACTAGCTGCATGTAATGTCACCGCTTGTAAGGCTTCTAATGGTGTTAACTTAAATAATAAGCACCCCATATTCATCATCAGTAACAAAGAGGTTGTGGGTGAAGTACCTGGGTTACAATCTGTCGCTAGTGCCATAGGTACTTGATATTTTCGTAGTAGCTCAATAGGCGGCTTTTGATCTTGTTGTAAAAAATAATAAGCCCCTGGCAAAAGTACCGCCGTACAACCTGCTGATTTAAGTGCGATAACACCCGCTTCATCTAAATACTCTAAATGATCAGCACTCACGGCTTTGAATCTTGCAGCTAAATGCGCGCCTTCTCCCCGCGATAATTGTTCAGCATGCACTTTAATAGGCATGTTATTTTGCTTTGCAAATGTGTATAAAGATTCCAACTCTATCGCAGAAAATGCTCCAGTTTCACAAAATCCATCAACAGCATCGACTAACCCTTCTTGCAGCAATAAAGGCAACACATTGTCAACTAATTCCCTAATATATTGCTGTTTATTCTCAAATTCAGAAGGTAAAACATGAGCGCCAAGAAAAGTGTTTTGAATCGTGACAGGAAAATTCTCAGATAGGGCTCTAGCGACTTGTAATATCTTGCGTTCTGCTTCTAACTGCAATCCATATCCTGATTTGATTTCAACTGTTGTCACCCCCGCTTCTAGCATTTGCTGCAGACGTTTAGCAGCAGCTTCATAAAGAACGGTAAAATTTGCCTCGCGGGTAGCCGCCACCGTTGTTAAAATTCCCCCTTTTTTAACACCCTGTAATCGCGCTTCAAATTCACTTACCCGATTGCCGCTATAGACTAAATGGGTATGGCAATCAATAAGTCCTGGCGTAATAAAATGACCATTTGCTGAATGAATTTCAGCCTGCTTAGTGAAAGCATTTGGCAATGCTTGCTCAGGACCAACCCAAATTATTTTTCCCTGTTCAACAACAATGGCACCCTTTTCAATCAATCCATAATCTGAATAGGAGTTCATCGTTATGAGGGTAGCATCTTGCCAAATTGCGTATTGCACCATTACATTTTACCTTTGCTGATAACGGTATAAAAACTCGGCAATACATTGTGCTCCCAACTTTGCTGTCAATCCTTGCTGATCATACGCTGGGGCTAATTCAACAATATCAAATAAAACCGTTTTTTTAGATGCCGCTAAGATCTGTAACAGTGGCATCACTTGATAAGGCATTAAGCCTGCTGGAGATACGGCACTTACACCCGGTGCAAATGCTGCCGAAAAAACATCCATACATAAACTGACATATAAAGCATCATGCGATTGAATGATATTTTCAACAAATTGAATTGCTTTATTGCTTGTGGCATAGATTTCTTCATAACTTAAATATTGTACCTGCCATTTTTTGGCCGTTTCAAATAAGAAATGGGTATTACTTGCCTTATTAATACCTAAGCAATAGTAATGAAAAGCTAAATTATTATTCAAGCGATTTTGCGCAATTTGTAAAAATGAAGTCCCAGAAGTTCCTTGGGAATTTTCAAGCATTGGACGCATATCAAAATGCGCATCAAAATTTAATATTGCTATATTTTGACGAGCAACCGATTGACGTAATCCTAAATAACTACCCCATGCTGTCTCATGCCCGCCTCCTAATATCAAAGGAAAAGCACCCTTCGCTATAATCGCTTCTACTGCCTGCGCTAAATGCTGCTGAGCATTTTCTAAATTTCCATCCAAGCAATTGATATCACCCACATCAATAAGATGCAGGGCAAAAGCATTATCATGTAGGGGGTAATTGGCAAGCGCTTTTCTTAATGCTTTTGGTGATGACGCTGCACCAACACGACCTTGATTACGGCGAACGCCTTCATCACAAGCAAATCCCAAAAAAACAATGGTTGGTTGTTCTGTTGGTAACAGACTCATGAAAAAAGCATCAAGACTTTTACATTTAACTGCTTGATAAAAACGTGCAAAAGGTTCTGCAGAATCTACTCGTCCTTCCCAATCTTCTTGATTAGGAAAAGAATAGTTTTTATCACTAAATTTGGGATATTTGTGCATGAATTTCATGCTCAACTTGTGAACGTGCTTCTGCTAAAGCCTGAGGCGTTACTTTATCTTGTAATTTATTTTTATAGACGTTGCTCAATTGCGATCCTTGTTTAGCAGCACGCTCAAGCCATGCAACGGCTTGCGGTATATTCGCTTTGATTCCAGTTCCATTAGCAAGTGCTAAACCTAATTTATATTGCGCCTGTGAATGACCTTTCGCTGCTGCTTTTTTATACCACTCTAACGATTTTTGTGGATCTCTTTCAACGCCTGTGCCTTTTTCATAAAAAAAAGCCATCCGCATTTGTGCTGCCAATAAACCATTTTTAGCGGCTTTCTCATAATACTCAAAGGCGGTTTTATGATTTTTTTCGACCCCTCGGCCTTTGCTATATAAACCACCTAATCGATAATCAGCTAATGGTTCTCCCAATTCGCTGGCTTTTTGGTAGTATTTAATTGATTGCGCAATATCATGATTTACGCCACGCCCAAAATAATAAAGATCACCTAATTGTACAAGGGAAGCAGAATTACCCTGTTTAGCTTGCATTTTTACAGTATCGATTTCTGCCTTAGATAAAGCTGCGACTCTCGGATATGACTCAGTAGACAAGCTTATTGTGGGGTAGCTGCATAAAAGAGCGATGATAATAAGTGGCATCCTAGACATCATGGCAAATTCCTCTTTGCAATCGTCAGAAAAATGGTTACTCCATCGTGAAGAGTACTCTCCATGCTACGATGGAGGGGAAAACAAAGTAAAGAAGTTTTCAGTCGTTTTTTGGGCAATTGTCTCAATTGTTTCCCCACGAAGTCCTGCAATATACTCAGCAACATGACATACATAACCTGGTAAATTAGGCTTACCACGATGGGGTACCGGCGCTAAATAAGGTGAATCCGTTTCAATAAGCATACGATCTAAAGGGACTTTCTTTGCAACCGCTTGCAATTCAGTGGCGTTTTTAAATGTCACAATACCTGAAAAGGAAATATAGAATCCCAGATCGAGCGCTTGTTGCGCTGTCTCCCAATCTTCGGTAAAACAATGCATCACACCACCTACTTTCTTCGCATCATGCGATGCTAACATTGCAATGGTATCTTCTTTTGCCTGACGTGTATGAATAATAAGTGGCTTTGATAATTGACGTGCACATTCAATATGTTGCACGAAACGATCTTGCTGCCATTTTTTATCGCCTTCTAAACGATAATAATCAAGCCCTGTTTCACCAATTGCAATAACACGTGAGTTAGAAGCAAGCTCAATCAGCTCTTTTGCACTAATAGCTTTATTTGGCATTTCATTGGGATGAAGGCCAACGGAAATAAATACATTGTGATGCAACGCAGAAATTTTCATGAGTTCAGGATGATCATCTAACGTCACAGCGACACATAAAAAATGTTCAACGCCTCGTTCTTTTGCGTGCAATATTGCATCATCAACGTTATCGAGCATGTTTAAATGACAATGTGAATCTACATATACTCTTTGCATTTGAATGTTTTGATCTTATTACAATGTATGTGTCGGACGTTCTGATTTTAAAGCACCGGCCAGGTAGGTTTCAATTTTATTGCGTGCTTTTATACCTTCTTCGCCTTGAAATTGTACCCCAACGCCAGCAGCTCGATTTCCTTGTGCCCCACTTGGCGTAATCCAAACCACTTTAGCTGATAATAGAATTTTCTCTGTTTCTTCCATTAAATTAAGGTACATATTAATTTCATCCCCTAATTCATAGCGCTTGTTGGTTGGGATAAATAAGCCACCTCGTTTAATAAAAGGCATATATGTCGCATAAAGTACTGCTTTATCGCGAATTGTCAAAGAAAGAACATTCGCTTTGGGTTTAGCGTTTCCTTCTTGATCCATCGATAAATTGATAGAACTCATTATGAACTCCTCAAAGCATGCCATTCATAAAATAATGCTTCTAACAATAATTGCTTATTTACTCCCGATGCATTCAATACTTGAATGGCATCAAGAACATGATTCATAAATGCGAACAACGATTTTGCTGACAAATGGGCTAACTGTGTAAAACGCTCTGTTCTGTCACTAAACACAGTTACTCCTGTTGTCACATACCGGATTAATTCTGTTAACCAATAATAAAGTAAGTATAGTGCGTCTGTCGTATCCGATAACAACCAATTTTGTGCTTCTTCTTGGTAGCAAATTAAAAGATTTTCGGCATATAGCAATCGCTCTAGCATGTTTAATGATTGTTCTAGCGCTTGTGGTGCAATATTTTGCGCTTTTAACGGTGCGCCACCTGCCACTTTTAACTGCCATATCAGCTTATCTAATGATTCTTCGGGACGTTGCTGTTTTAACCAGGTAATAGCATCTTGAACACTTGGCACCGATACATTGACGATAAAACAACGACTACGTATTGTTGGCAAAATCGCAGATAATTGCTTAGCAATTAATATGAAATAAGTCTGATTAGGTGGCTCTTCGAGAATTTTAAGCAGTGCATTAGCACAATTAACGGTTAAGTGGTCAGCTGTAATTACCACAACACGATTAGCTGATTGATGAGAAGCTTTTGCTAAAAAATCAATGATTTCTCGAATATCATCAATACTGATATTCGCATTATCTCCTAAAGAGCGATAATCTGGATGATGTTGTTGTTGATAAAGATGGCAAGCGGTACAGATACCGCAGGCACCATTGTCATTTGGCGACAAACATAAAAGTCTTTGCGCCAACGTATTCGCCAATGCTTGTTTGCCTAGTCCTTCTTGTCCAACTAATAATAAAGCATGTGGGATTTTTTTTGATTGAACCATTTTCCCTAGCTGTTTTTTTATGTTAATTAACCAGGGATAATTCAAATCTTGCATATTACTTCAGCTATCTGTTGCTTAACTTGGCCTAATTCTTTAGAGGCATCAATCACAATATAACGCTCAGGATTTTGCGCAGCACACTGCAAATAAAATTGACGGATTTTTTCAAAGAAAGACGCTTTTTCTTTTTCAAAACGATCGAGCACGCGATTGCGCTGAATACGCGCTAAAGCAATTTCAACAGGTGCATCCAAAATCACGGTATGATCCGGACGAAAGCTGCCTAATGTCCATTCATTTAGACTATCAATTACTTTAAAATCCATTCCTCGCCCCGCGCCTTGATAAGCATACGTTGCATCAACAAAACGATCACAAATCACCCATTTTCCCTGCGCTAAGGCCGGTTTAATCACTTGTTCAACATGAGCAAATCGTGCTGCATATAATAGTAACAATTCAGTTTGAGGTAATGTTTTTTCGGTAAACTCTGCTAATAATATGTCTCGAACCCGTTCCCCTAGAGGTGTTCCCCCAGGTTCTCGCGTTAATACGACACTTAATCCTTTTTGTTCAAGTTGTTCTGCCATCCATTGAATATTGGTTGATTTGCCAACACCTTCAATGCCTTCGACAGTAATGAATTTAGCGTTGGAGTGACTCATGGTTAGACATCCTTTGTAAATATAGCGCAACTGCCTGATTATGCTCTGATAGTGTATTAGAAAATATATGCGTTCCATCACCTTTTGCAACAAAATATAAGGCTTCACTTTTATCAGGATGAAGCACCGCTTCAATGGAACGCAGTCCTGGCAATGCAATTGGGCTAGGAGGTAATCCTGCATGGCGGTAGGTATTATAAGGATTATCACTTGACTGCAAATGTGCTTTAGTTATTTTTCCGTTATAAGCCTCTTTTAAACCATAAACGATTGTTGGATCAGCTTGAAGGCGCATATTTTTCTGTAATCTTCGCTGAAAAACACCCGAAATTTTTTCACGCTCCTCGTCCCTGCCGGTTTCTTTCTCAACAATAGACGCTAAAATCAATGCTTCATAAGGTGTTTTAATGGCAATATTTAAATCACGGTTTTGCCAAGCATCCATTAATTTAATGCTCATTATTTTTCTAGCGCGTAACAATAACGTTTTATCAGTGGTATTTGCTTTAAAATGATAGGTATCTGGAAAAAACAATCCTTCTGCAATGAAGATATTTTCCCCTAACGATTTCATGATTTGTTCTTCTGATTGCCCCCAGAGCGTTTTCTTAATTGCGGGGTGAAATTGCATTGCTCGTAGCATTTGTGCAAATGTCATACCTTCGGTGATAGTGAAGGAATGGATAATGACATCGCCTTTTACCCATTTTTGCAATAATTGTGCAGGCGTAATATTTAAAGGAAAAACATATTCCCCGGCTTGGATTTTCCGTTGTAACCCTTTTGAACGAATATAGCCGTAAAATAAAGGGATTTCATATGAATGAATAATACCATTTGCTTGTAACTGTTTAACGATAAACTTTACAGTGGCGCCTTCTGGGATCTGAAAATAAATAGAGGATGGGTTGTTACTGAGTGATTTCTTAGGATAAACCATTAGCATATAAGTGCTTGCTAATAGAGAAAGCACTAAAAACGAAATCACAAGATATTTAAGACGCACCATGGACTAATTCTTTTAGCCAGGGGCAGACAATGTACTCTCCATCAACGACGGTGAGTACCTATCCGCCCTTAAAAAACTACATTCGTTTAAAAACGAGTGCTCCGTTAGTCCCACCAAAACCAAATGAATTAGAAATACAAACATCTAACTTCATTTCACGTGGATGATTAGGCACGAAATCTAAATCACAATCTGGGCTAGGATTTTCAAGGTTAATTGTTGGTGGAACAATTTGATCGCGCAAAGCCAAAATACTAAAAATGGCTTCTATCGCACCAGCTGCTCCCAACAAATGCCCCGTCATGGATTTAGTTGAACTGACAGGGATCTGCTTCGCACGTTCACCTAAAGCCACTTTAATGGCTAGACACTCGCCAGAGTCACCTACTGGTGTCGATGTTGCATGTGCATTGACATAATCAACTTCTTCAACGGGTAAATGAGCATCCTTCAAAGCATTGGTCATCGCAGCTGCTTCACCGAGTCCGCCTTCAGAGTATGAGGTAATATGAAAAGCAGAGGCGCTCATTCCAAAACCAACTAATTCAGCATAGATTTTTGCACCACGCTTTTTAGCATGTTCATATTCTTCTAAGACAACCACACCAGCACCATCTCCTAGTACAAAGCCATCACGGTCTTTGTCCCAAGGGCGACTTGCTTGTTCGGGTGAATCATTACGGGTTGATAAAGCACGAGAAGCTGCAAAACCACCTAATCCAAGCGGGGTACTTGCTTTCTCTGCACCACCTGCCACCATGACATCCGCATCACCATAAACAATGCTACGTGCTGCCATACCAATGCTATGCGCACCGGTTGTGCAAGCCGTTGCAAAAGCCAGATTAGGGCCGGTAAAACCATGCATGATAGAAACATGGCCTGAAATCATATTAATGATGGCGCCCGGAATAAAGAACGGCGAAACGCGTCTTGGACCTGATGCTAATAATTCTTCATAATTCTTTTCAATAAAAGCTAAGCCACCAATCCCGGAACCCACAGAGATACCAATACGCGAAGCATTCTCTGGATGAGATGATAGGCCTGCATCTTGAATCGCTTGCACTGCAGCAGCAATACCGTACTGCACAAACGTATCCATCTTGCGGGTATCTTTTGAAGAAATACCATAATGCTGGGGGTCAAAGTTACGCACTAAGCCGCCAATTTTTGCACTAAAGTTTGAAACATCAAAAGTGTCGATTAGCGTGATACCGCTTTTTCCAGCAAGGATATTTCGCCAGGTGGAGTCTACTTCGTTTCCAAGTGGTGAAATGATCCCTAAGCCAGTCACTACTACTCGACGTTGTCGTTGACTGCTCATAATAGCTCCTTGACTTGTAAGGTGAAGCACGGTGAGTGCTTCACCTTAAAGCATTACTTCTTGGCGTGCTCTTCGACGTAAGCAATCGCTTCACGAAGAGTCGTAATTTTTTCGGCTTCTTCGTCAGGAATTTCAATTTCAAATTCTTCTTCTAGAGCCATTACTAACTCGACGGTATCGAGTGAATCAGCACCTAAATCATCTACGAATTTGGATTCTGCTTGGACTTTATCGCGTTCAAGACCTAATTGCTCAACTACGATATCAGTTACACGCTCTTCAATGCTGTTCATCACAACTTGTTCCTCAGCCATTATTTGACTTACGCTCCATAGTTTAATAAGTAAAAAAACTAACTACCCAAAAAACACCTGGGCTTAATGTGCGGAAATGCTAGCAAAAATCCACGCCTCACGCCACCCTTCTTCCTCAGGTAAATCAGAATTTTGTTATTTAGCTCATATACATTCCACCGTTTACGTGGATGGTTTCACCGGTGATATAGCCCGCTTGCGCGGAAGCTAAGAACGCAACACAAGATGCAATATCTTGCGATTGCCCCATGCTACCCACTGGAATCGTTTCTAATAAAGCACGACGCTGTTCATCTGACAATTGTCGGGTCATATCGGTATCAATAAAACCTGGCGCGACAACATTGACCGTAATCCCTCGAGATGCGATTTCTTTTGCTAATGATTTCGAAAAAGCCATTACGCCCGCTTTAGTCGCAGCATAATTTGCTTGTCCCGGATTGCCGGTTGCGCCAACAACAGAGCTAATGGAAATAATCCTACCCCATTTTGCTTTCAGCATCCCTCGCAAACAAGCTTTGGTCACTCGATAAACACCGGTTAAATTGGTATCAATCGTGTTTTCCCACTCTTCGTCTTTCATACGCAATAATAAATTATCGTTTGTAACACCTGCATTATTGACTAATATGGTTGGAATCCCAACGTCTTTGGTAATCCGCTCAATCGTATCATTCACTGAGGCAGCATCGGTCACATTTAAGACAACCCCAAACCCCTTTAAGCCTTGCTGTTCAAAATAGTGTGAAATAGCCTCTTGTCCGCGTTCTGAAGTAGCACTACCGATAACGGTTGCACCCATTTGCCCCAAAGTTAAGGCAATGGCCTGCCCAATACCGCGACTAGCGCCAGTCACTAAAGCGACTTTGCCTTCTAATGAAGAGAGTTGCCACATCGTATTTCTTTCCTCTACATGCTAGCTATTAAGTAATAGTAACGTTGCTTCCATATCATTAGGAAGTTCAATATTTAAAGGTTTGATTAATGGATCAATACGTTTAATAAGCCCAACAAGCACTTTTCCAGGACCACACTCAACAACTTGTTGTGTTCCCTCGTTAACCAACCGCTGAACGGTTTCTACCCATCGTACGGGACGATATAGCTGATTAACAAGGCGTTCTCGAATATCGTCAGGATGTTGATGAATCTCAACATCGACATTTTGAATGACAGGAATCGTGGGTGAAGAAATGCGAATATTCCCTAGCGCTTCTTTTAATTTATCTGCAGCTCCCTTCATCAGAGCACAGTGTGAAGGTACGCTAACGGGTAAAGCAATCGCTTTTTTAGCACCACGCTCTTTAGCTAAGGCACAGGCTCTTTCAACCGCTTTCACGGTGCCTGCTAATACAGTTTGTCCAATCGCATTAAAATTAGCACAAGATACCACTTCGCCTTGCTCTGCTTCTTGGCAAACGGCTTCTAACTCAGAAGCATCATCCATGCCAATAATAGCAGCCATAGCACCCTGCCCCGCAGGAACGGCTTCTTGCATGAGTTCACCACGATAGGTCACTAATTTAACCGCATCTTCTAAACTCATCGCATTGGCACAAACCAACGCCGTGTATTCACCTAAGCTATGACCCGCGAGAAAAGTCGGTATGGGACCTTTTTGAGCTTGCCATACACGCCACAATGCAACCCCTGCTGTCAGTAACACAGGTTGCGTATTCATCGTTTGATTCAATTCGCTTTCATTTTCTGCTTGGGTAAATGCCCATAAATCTTTATCTAACGCTTTAGAAGCGACTGCAAAAGTCTCTTGGACAATTGGAAATGCTTCATAAGCAGCTTTTAACATACCAGGCTGTTGCGATCCTTGACCTGGAAAAACAAAGGCGAGTGATTGAAGTTGCTTAACCATAATAAATAATTCGTCTTCTTTAGATGTTAATATTGAACGAGTGCTGAACCCCAAGTTAAACCGCCGCCAAAGGCTTCAAATAAAAGCGTTTGACCTGGTTTAACACGGCCATCTCTTACGGCCACATCGAGTGCAAGAGGAATGGATGCACTTGAGGTATTGCTATGGGTATCAACGGTACAAATAACTTTCTCCATAGAAAGTCCCAGTTTTTCAGCCGTTGCTTGAATAATTCGGATGTTTGCTTGATGAGGGATGAGCCAATCAATTTGCTCGGAATTCAGTTGATGCTTTTCAAGTATATCTTTAACCATTTCGCCTAATTTACTAACGGCGATTTTAAATACTTTTTGCCCTTGCATCTTAACGTAGGGGCTAAGCGCCATCAAATCAGCATTATTGTTTTCTGTCTTCGTGGTTCCAGGCAATATGCCGGTATAATCAGCAAGCTGCATGTTTTCAACCGTTAAGAAATCGCCATAGCTGCCTTGCGCATAAAGATTCGTTGATAAAATACCAGGTGTTTCGCTTGCTTTTAAAACAACAGCACCCGCACCATCGCCAAATAATACGCATGTTGAACGATCAGACCAATCAATCACACGACTCATTAATTCTGAACCAACGACAACGGCGTTGCTTACCGCGCCTGTTTTAATGAATTGATCAGCAACACTCAAGGCATAAATAAAGCCGGTACAAGCTGCTTGCACATCAAACGCAATACAGGTTGGCACTCCCAATCGTTGCTGTAGCAAACAGGCGGTCGAAGGAAATATTTTATCTGGCGTACCGGTCGCCACAATAATCATTTGTATTTCTTCTATCGAGAGTCCACTTTGTTCAATCGCTCTTTTAGCAGCGATCGCTGCCATGCTAGAAGCGGATTCTTCTTTACCTGCAATATGTCGCGAACGAATACCTGTTCTTTCAAAAATCCAGGCATCAGAGGTTTCAACGCGCTGTTCCCAATCTGCGTTTGTAAATATCGTTGGGGGTAAATAACTACCCGTACCGGCAATTTTTGAATACTTCATACAGGGGTTCGCTTGACCAAATATTGTTCAACTTCGGATCGAATCTTTTCAGGTATGTTTTTTTCAGCTTCGAGCATTGCTTCAATGATCGCTTTTTTAAAGCTATGCTGAGGTGCATTACCATGGCTTTTGATAACAACGCCATTAAGCCCCAAAAAAGTCGCACCATTATACTCGCCAGGATCAAAGCGTTTACGTATCGAACGTAAAATAGGAATCGCTAAAAATGCGATAAATTTGGTATAGAGACTACGAGTAAATTCACGACGAATGTAGCTAGTTAACATCTTAGCAACACCTTCGCTGGTCTTTAAGGCAACATTACCTACAAAACCATCGCAGACAACAACGTCGGCTTTACCTTGATAGACATCAGTCCCTTCAACAAAACCAATATAGTTTAAATCGGTTTGCGATAATAATTGTGCTGCTTGTTTAACGGCTTCAGTGCCTTTAATTTCTTCTGAACCAATGTTTAAAAGTGCCACACGAGGTCTATCGATATTATCAATTGCTGCTGCTAAAACAGAACCCATCACAGCGAATTGAAAAAGATGTTCGCCTTGACAATCTACATTTGCGCCAAGATCAAGCATTCGTAACCGCCCCATTTCAGCTTGGTCAACCCGTACAGGAATAGGATAAACAATCGCGGGTCTATCGATACCAGGTAGTGTCTTCAAAACAAATCGTGCAATCGCCATCAACGCGCCTGTGTTACCGGCACTGACACATGCTGCAGCTTCGCCGGTTTGTACCAGGTTAATAGCGACTCGCATCGAGGAATCTTTTTTATTGCGCAACGCTAACGACGGAGAATCGTCCATCAGGACTTGCTCCGAAGCATGCTGTATACGCAAACGTGATTCATCATAGGAAGCAGCGCTTAAAAAAGGCAAAAGCTTCTGCTCATCTCCTACAAGAATCAGATTGAGATGAGGGTATTGCGCGAGTGCGTCCAATGCTGCAGGGACAACAACACTAGGACCAAAATCGCCCCCCATCGCATCCAATGCGATGCAAATACTTCTCAAATGCGTTTACTCTTCGTCAGCATCAGGTGCAGCAGCCGCAATAATCTGACGACCACGATAATATCCGTCAGCTGTCATGTGATGACGACGATGTGTTTCACCCGTTTCTTGATCCACTGACAATGTCGGCTTAGCGATTTTGTCATGTGAACGTCTCATGTTGCGCTTTGAACGCGTGGTCCTAGCCTGTCCTACTGCCATTTCTATTCACCATTATATAGTTAGTAGTTTAAATATTATTCTTTATATGCATCATGACTAACACATTCATAATCATGACGAGGGACAAAGGGTAACGCAAGGTATAGTTCCTCTGCAATCCATTGTGTAACAACTATTTCCCCATTTACCACCATCAAAGGCTCATAGCGTGCTGGAAGCTGCTCTGCTTGAACATCGCTGACAACAGGACTTACTAAAAATGTTGCCCGTATTGGCTCAATCATTGGCAGCATGCAGCGCTGGCAAATCAGTGATAAATCAACTGATAATTCGCCGGCAATACAGCAATAACCCTCTGAATCCATTGAAAAAACCACTGATACGCTAATTTGCGCCGTCGGTTGATTTTCTAAGGTTTCGTCTAGATTTGGAAGTTTCCCCAAAGAGATCTTTCCAACCATGTGCGAGCCACCTATCGGTGCTGATTGGCAAAGTTTTTGTGGATTGATAGTTGTGGGGAGTTCATTGATTAACATAGGGTGCCAATCATATCTTTTCGAACTCGCAGAGTCAAAAGTCATGATAAAAAGTTCATTTTTAAGATGCTTCGCATCATGAAGCCTCTTAGATATATAATTTCCCGCTTCATCTTAACCTAGCTTAATAGCAAAATAGTTATCTAACATGCAAAAATTATTATTGGCTTCCAGCTCTATTTACCGTCAAGAATTATTATCTCGTTTAAAAATACCCTTTGGCTGTTTTTCACCCGACATAGATGAGAAGCCAAAAAATGGCGAATCCATAGAAGCATTGGTACTGCGACTCTCAAAGGAAAAAGCCAAAGCAGCCTTAAACCAATATCCTGATGCTACCTGCATTGGCTCAGACGAGCTTGCCGTTTTAAATAATGAGGTGCTTGGCAAGCCGCTAACGCATGAGAATGCAACTCAACAACTGTCTGCAATGAGCGGCCAGAAAGTCGATTTTTATACGGGGATCTGTGTTCTATCGACCCATCCTGCCTTTGAAGATTGTCGCCTTGTTATGACTTCAGTGACATTCCGTAAACTATCTCCCAGCATGATAGAAAACTATCTACAAAAAGAGAAACCATATCAAAGTGCAGGTAGCTTCAAATCAGAAACCTTAGGGAGTGCATTAATTGAAAAATTTCACGGCGATGATCCCACTGCCATGATTGGTCTGCCTCTGATTACGTTATGCGACATGTTAGAAAAAGTGGGAATGGCGGTGATTTAAAGAGAAATCGCCCGCTCGCTTCCTGCGCAGCTTTTGCTACGCAGTGCGAGCTGCCCCCTTTTATTCAAAGTGGGCGATTCTCAATTATCTTAATGAATAGCTTGAAATACCGAGTTCAGAACTCAGTTGTTTTGAAAAGCTGGAACCGATACGGGAAGCCAAGCGATCGAGTAAGCTATGTGAAGTGGTATAATCAATGACTTCGTTCACCCCAATCACTTCTCGCGCAACAAAGCCTGAGCTACCGATACCATCGATTAATCCCATTTCTAGCGCTTTATCACCAGTCCAAAATAATCCGGTAAAGACTTCATTATTAGGCTTTAAGCGACTACCGCGACCTTCTTTGACGGCATTGATAAAATGTGAATGCACATCGTCTAGTAATGCTTGAGTAAACTCCACTTGTTCTGGTTTTACAGGTGAGAAGGGATCCATAAAAAGTTTATTTTTCCCAGCAGACATTGAGCGCTGCTCCACACCCACTTTTTTCATAATATCCACAAAGCCAAAACCAGGCATCAATACGCCAATGGAACCGATAATACTCGATTTGTTAGCGTAAATTTGATCGGCCCCCGCTGCAACGTAATAAGCACCTGATGCACAGATATCAACAGCAACAGCATAGACCTTTTTGTCGGGATGTAAGGCTCTTTGACGTTTTAATTCGTCATAGATGTAGGCACTTTGTACAGGCGTACCACCTGGCGAGTTAATTCTTAAAATGATCCCTTTTACTTTGGGCTCATTAAAAGCACGATGTAAGCTAGTCGCAACTTGATCAGCATCAACTTCTTGGCCTTGGCCAATTGTGCCTATTACATCAATCAATGCGACATGATCCTTTAACACAGGTTTTGCTTTCCCTTGATACCAGGCCGTGGTTAAGAAGATAACATAAGCCAAAATAATCAGTTTAAAGAAAATGCTCCAGCGGCGTGAACGTCGATGCTCTGTTACGCTAGCGGTTAATGCCTTTTCTAATACATCTCGTTCCCACTGGGGAGACTTCTCAACCTGATCCTGCATAGGATTTCCTCATGTTTGTGATTTTAATTTCGCTAAAAATTGCTGACACTCTGAAGGCATAGGACAAGTCACCGTTAAACGTTCCGACTTGTTGGGTAACTCGATTGTCAATTGATGCGCATGCAAAAACAGACGCGTAAATCCCATTGCCTTTGCTTGATGATTTTTTTCAGAATCTCCGTATTTCTGATCCCCTAAAATAGGGTGTCCCATAAAAGCGCAATGCACTCGGATCTGATGTGTACGTCCTGTCAAAGGCGATACTTGCAATAAAGTGGCCTGAGGATACGATTCTAAAATTTTCACAGCAGTTTGTGCAAATTTTCCATCATCGACCACTTTCACCATGCGTTCACCTGAAGGTAACACATATTTATGTAATGGCGCTTCCACCATTTTCCCGCCACGCCATGCGCCGGCAACCAAAGCAAAGTAATTTTTTTGAATATTGCCAGTTTTCAAACATTCGTGCAGGTGCAGCAGCATAGAACGTTTTTTTGCAATCATGACACAACCGGAGGTGTCTCGATCAAGTCGGTGTACTAATTCTAAAAACGGCGAATAAGGACGTAGTTGGCGAAGAGCCTCAATAAGTCCCCAAGAGATACCGCTGCCACCATGAACGGCTATGCCCGAAGGCTTGTTAATGATCAATAAGTGATCATCTTCGTAAACAATTGAATCTTCTATATTTTTTAATGTTCTGCTACCTGGAGAACTTTTAACAGGTACTTCTTTTTCCTCATAGCGAAGTGGAGGTATACGAACCGTATCCCCTTCTACGAGGCGATAACTGACGTCGACGCGTTTTTTATTCACGCGTAACTCACCCTTTCGAATAATTCGATAAAGTTTGCTCTTTGGAACACCACGCAACAAAGTAAAGAGAAAATTATCAACTCTTTGCCCGGCATGGTTTTCGGTGACAACAATTTGTTGTACCTGATTTAGTGGCTGCTGACTGGCTAACATAGAATGGATTATATACTGTGGATTACCGTTTGTCCGCTTATTTTAGCATTTTGCTTCAGCTAGTTCGACATCGGAAAAACTGATAAAATACAATAGTTGCAAGTGCTTGGTAAAAAATTTAACCAGCTTACTTTGTAACAAGGTTGCCAATAGGGGCAGTACAGGGTTTAGGCCAAGGCCAAAAATAACCCCCCTTAGATAGTAGACGCTACACAATGGTATCCCAAGCGAAACGCGCTGGTTGATTTCAAGCTTAAGATACCCCTATTCGGCTCCACCCCCATGAAGCATCGGGGATGTAACAGCACTTAAACAAAATAACTGATACGTTGGAAAAATATGATAAAGAGAATGCTTATAAATGCCACGCAAAAAGAAGAATTGCGTGTCGCACTCGTCGATGGACAGACCCTCACTGATCTTGATATTGAAAGAATCGGTCGCACTCAGAAAAAAGCTAGCATTTACTTAGGGCGCGTTACACGCGTTGAGCCTAGCTTAGAAGCTGCATTTGTTGATTATGGTCCAGATAGACATGGATTTTTGCCGTTAAAAGAAGTTGCTAAAGAGTATTTCAGCCCAGGTTCTTTAAACGAAGGCGGACGCCCTAACATCCGCGATGCACTCAAACCTGGCCAAGAAATCATGGTTCAAGTTGACAAAGAAGAACGCGGCAATAAAGGGGCAGCACTGACAACCTTTATTGGTTTAGCGGGTTGCTACTTAGTCTTAATGCCCAATAACCCTCGTGCCGGTGGTATTTCAAGACGCATTGAAGGCGATGAACGTAACGATCTCAAAGATGCCCTGAATCAATTACCGCTTCCTGATGGAATGGGTTTAATCGTGAGAACAGCTGGTGTTGGACGTAATATCGAAGAATTACGTTGGGATTTAGATGTTCTTCTCAGTCAATGGCAAGCCATTTTGCAAGCCGCGAATGAACGCCCTGCTCCTTTTCTCATTCACCGTGAAAGTGATGTCATTATTCGCGCTTTACGGGATTACTTAAGACCCGATATTTCAGAAATTTTGGTTGACTCTGAAGAAGCTTATCAACATGCGAAAAAGCATATTCAAGTTGTCAGACCCGATTTTGCAGAGCGAATAAAGCGTTACCAAGATCCTATCCCCTTGTTTAATCGCTTCCAAATCGAAAGCCAAATTGAGTCTGCTTTCAAACGTGAGGTATTACTTGAAAATGGGGCATCTATTGTCATTGACCCAACAGAAGCTTTAATTGCCATTGATATTAACTCGGCAAAAGCAACCGAAGGTAGTGATATTGAAGAAACGGCTCTTCAAACCAATCTGGCTGCAGCGAAAGAAATTGCAAGACAATTACGCTTACGAGATATTGGTGGCTTGATTGTCATTGATTTCATTGACATGAATTCAACCCGAAATCAACGGATGGTCGAAAACCAATTAAGAGAAGAACTCAAAGCAGATCGTGCACGTATCCAATTAGGCAGAATCTCTCGATTTGGTTTAATGGAAATGTCTAGACAACGTTTGCGCCCTTCATTAGGTGATTCAAGCCATGTCTCTTGTCCACGTTGTGATGGACAGGGGGTCATTCGTGGCATTCAATCTTTAGGATTAGCGCTGATACGCGTTATTGAAGATGAAGCAATGAAAGAGCATACACGCCAAGTCAATATTCAAGTGCCTGTTGAATTAGGGGCTTATTTGCTCAATGACAAACGAGATGCGATTACCCAGCTCGAACAACGATATGGTATACGTATCTTGGTTTTACCCAATCCACGTTTTGAAACACCGCATTATGAGATCAATCGTCTTCGCGCTGATGAGGCCTCTGCTCAAGAAGATGTGCCCAGTTATAAATTTATCAGTCGTCAAGAAACCAAAGACCAAACGATTTTACAAAGCAAACCTGCTGAAAAGATCGATGAGCCTGCAATTAAGCAGTTTACCCCCCCGATTGCTCCAACAACCGGTCCTATGAATCGTGAGGGTATTATTAAACGCATTTGGTCTGCGATGTTTGGTGCAGGTGAAAAATCTGAGCAAACCACAACTTCTTCGCAATCCTCTTCATCGTCTCGCTCTGAAGGCACTAGAGAAGGACACCGTCACCACGGCCAAAGACAAAACAACCGCCGTGGCCGCCATCAACGTGGTAGTAATCGTGACAGGAATGAAAACCGCGACAGACATGAAAACCGCGACAGGCATGAAAACCGCGACAGACATGAAAACCGCGACAGACATGAAAACCGCGATAGACATGAAAACCGCGATAGACATGAAAACCGCGATAGACATGAAAACCGCGATAGACATGAAAACCGCGATAATCGAGATAATAAAGAAGTCAGAGATAATCGCGAACGTGGTGGTAATCGTCGTAATCAAAATCAACGCAATCGTCGACACAACCAAGGTCGTCAGCGCGATGATCACCAACATAAATCAAACGCCACGGTTGAACATGAATCCGTCGCAATGTCATCTTATGATTATCAAAGTGCAGCACCAGCTCCTGCAATGGCGGAAACACCTGCGATCTCTGTTGCGCAAACACCGGTGGCAACATCTGCTCCAGTGATTTCTGCACCACCTGTTGCAGCTCCAGCACCCGTTGCTTTAGCACCCGCTGCTGCTGCTGCACCTATTGCGCCGGTTGTTGCTCCTGTCGCAACAGCACCAGTAGCACCGATTGCTGCACCTGCGCCCAAAGCACCTGTACATACGGGGTTACATCGCAAAGCGCAAGACAACACCAGTTTCTTAAAACTCACACCACAGCAAGAAGCTGCTGCCAAAGTGACTTTAAGTAATGAACCGGTTATTGTCAGCGAAACTCAGCACATGACGCAAATTAGTACCAAACGCGAAGCGGTAATAACTAGCGCCAAGCCTGCAGAACCTGTGCGTATGCATATAGTAAAAGAAAAAGAAAAAACCTCTGAAGATAGCTCTACCGAGTAATCTTTTTAATCTGCCAAGATATTCTAAAGTATCTTGGCAGACTCATTATTAAGTTCGCTTCTTTGCAAACAATATAACTTTGTGATATATCGTTACCCCAGTTTCTGTGAATTTTTCAGATAAATTCGTTGTATCATAGCGGGATGGTTTTATGTCACTTCATCAAGGCCCAACTCATTTCGAAAAACTCACTGTAGAATCCTGTCTAGAAACACTTTCTAAGCTCCTGCTACAGTGCGAAGAAGAAAGTGTTTACCACCAGGAAAAAATTAATCAATTTTTCAAGCAACAAACTTTCTTTGAACCAGGATCGGGCAATAAAATTAAGTTACTCGATATTAGGCATTTAACCGATAGATATCCTGAAAACGAAGTCGTAACGACTTTGGCACAAAAAGCACATCTTTATATGCTGACTGTCCAAGGCAATTTAACCATCCTCAAAGAGGGCTGTAGGCTTCTATCAGCAGCACTAATCAAGAATTCAGAAAAACTTCACAATCAAAGTTTCATAACATTAGATTTAACTGCATTAAAAGCGCTAGCAGAAATTAAGTTAAACTTAGAGCATTCACTTGAGGACTATTTAAGAAAACATCCTCAAATTATAAAAGGATCTACTGAAGATTTATTGAAAAATACCTTCAATGACCCCCTGGCGAAATTAACAGCGAATATTGCAATGCTTACCCCCTGCGAACGTTTTGCCATTGAATATTTTGGAACAATATTCGATAGTCAGACTACTTTTAAATTATTAACAGAATACCAGTCTTCACTTGTTGTATTAACCGATATACTCGCTACCTTAACTCCTATTGCGATCAAACCTGTTGCCAATGAGGACTGGGATAGCGTTTTCCCTACAGAGGGATTCCCAGTCGATCTCGATCTCTCTGCGAGATTAGAAAAACTGCGAGTCTCCGGGGGTACACCCAACAGCAGCGATGATGATGATGAGAAGCGATGGGCTGAAGTTGATGCATTTAAACTGTCTAGCTTAACCTCTAGCTCCTCTTCAGAGGCATCGCCCTCATCAGCCAGACCGGTTGTAAGTGAGCCCATTTTAACGCAGTATCTTCAAACTTCGGCTCCTCAACCAACACCGACTGTTGTTATCGAAGCACCGGCTCAACCAACACCCACCAGCGTGATTGAGGAAGAGAAAAAGACATCCACTTTGGAATTAGCTGGGTTATAAGTTATGTTTTTGTTTAATGGTTGCAAGTAGCCCTTGCGCACCTTTAACAATCAGATCAAATACCTGCTCAAACCCTTGTTCACCACCAGAATAAGGGTCAAAAACATCGCTGCTTAATTCAGCATCATGAGATAATAACAACGATATTTTGCTTTGAAATGCGCTAGGACACAGCGCCATCAAATGTTCTACATTGGAATGATCCATCGCGACGATATAATCAAAGTAATGGAAATCATGTAAAGTGATTTGGCGAGATACAATATGCTGCATCTTAAGACCATGCTTTTGCGCGATGGCTTGAGATCGCGGATCAGGCGATGCACCTGCAAATACCCCATGCGTACCAGCCGAATCAATAAAAAAATATTCCGCTAAATGTGCTTTCTCCAGCAGCTCACTAAAAATCACTTCAGCCAAGGGTGAGCGACAATAATTTGCGGTGCAGACAAAAAGCACTTTAATAGGTTCGATCACCCCCTATTTCTCCATGAAATAGGAACGTTCAAATGAGCCAAAAAGGGACGCTCATACTTCATCGGATTCGATGCGTCGCGCTTGTTCTTCTAACATAACGGGAATTTCATCACGAATAGGATAAGCAAGTTTATCGAACTTACAAATTAATTCTTTTTTGTCTTTTTTATAAATCAGTGGCTGTTTACAAAGCGGGCAGGCTAATATGTCGAGCAATTTTTTGTCCACTGTAGATTTTCCTTAGTAACTGTTCTCGAAACTCTTCTTGTAATTTAACTTCTAATGGAATGCACCATATACCCTTCACAAAGGAATCCTCGGTGTTGTTGGCTTCGTGATTCATCTGTTGTGGGTATAAAAAAGCACGGCATTTCACTGCATCTTTTTCTGTCATCACGACCGGGATATCATCATTAAAACAAATATCTTCGGGCTTAAAATCATAATGATCGGGAAAAGGATGCGCAATCACTTCTAGACCTTTGGCTTTTAATGCAGCAAAAAAACGATCGGGATTGCCAATGCCTGCAACCGCGTGTACTTTTTTGCCTTGCCAATCCTCGAGTGATTGTTTTAATTCTGGGTTATGAATCGCATAACAGGTATTCCCTAATTGCGTTCCCATCACCCATTCACCTGGTAATGCTGTGCCATTCGCAACCACAAAGTCTACGGATTTCAAGCGCCGCTTATTTTCACGCAGTGGCCCAACGGGTAAGCAATGGCCATTGCCTAAACGGCGTTGCCCATCTAATACCGCAATCTCGATGTCTCGCGCCAAAGCATAATGCTGTAACCCGTCATCACTGATAATAATATTAATCTGTGGAAAAGATTTTAATAAATGCGAAACCGCAAGAGGACGATTTTTGCCAATGACCAAAGGACAATCGGTTTTTTGTTTTAAGAGTAAAGGCTCATCACCTACGTTTTTCGCCAAGCATTCATCAGTCACAATGCGGGTTTCACCCCCAAGGTCGACGCCGTAACCACGCATCACAATACCTGGCATTAACCCTTGTTGTTTCAGTTCATTGGCAAGCCATGAAACTAATGGGGTTTTCCCTGTACCACCTAAGGTAATATTGCCAACGACAATAACGGGTACCGTAAATTCTTGTTGGCCAACACCATAACGATAAAAAAAATAGCGACACTTTGCGACTACTTGGAACAACCAAGAAAACGGTGCTAATAAATTGGCGATGCTACTTTTTCGATACCAAAAGTTGAGTAATGCTTGCCTCAATTTGTCTCTAACTCCAACTCAGGAATTGTTGCAGTCACTTGGTTATATTGCATTAATCTCAAATTAGCATAGAGCCCTTTTTTCGCCATTAATGCTTCGTGGGTGCCCATTTCAGCAATACGACCTTGATCAATCACCATGATCCGATTAGCATTTTCTATCGTTGATAATCGATGGGCAATCACTAAGGTTGTACACGAAGCCATGAGTTTATCCAAAGCGGCTTGAATGTGTCTTTCTGATTCCGTATCTAAAGCGCTGGTGGCTTCATCTAATACCAAGATAGGCGCCTTTTTCAGAATCGCTCTCGCAATTGCAATCCGTTGCCGTTGTCCACCGGATAAACGCACGCCGTTATCACCAATTAATGTATCCAATCCTTCTGGCAAACCTTCAATAAAATCCATGGCATATGCCGATTCGGCCGCTGCTATAATTTGTTCTCTGGTTGCATCATCTTGCCCATAAGCAATATTGCGAGCCACGGTATCGTTAAATAACGTCACTTGTTGAGAAACAACCGCAATTTGTTTGCGCAAATGAGATAGCGGCATCGTTTTGACATTGACGCCATCAATTAAGATTTCACCTTGCGCTTCATAAAAACGAGGCAATAAACTAGCGATGGTTGATTTACCTGCACCAGAGCGCCCAACAATAGCAATGGTCTCACCGGCTTTCACTTCAAAGGAGATATTGCTCAGTGTCTTTTGCCCTTCGCTTGCGGCATAGCTAAAAGAAACCTGGCGAAACGCCATATTGCCTTGTACGGATGGAATGATTTGAGTTCCGGTATCGACTTCAGGCTTCTCATCTAAAAAGGCAAAAATGCTCGCAGCCCCTGCAATCCCCTTTTGAATATTGCTATTCACTTTAGTCAACTGTTTAATGGGTTTTAACAGCATGATCATCGCAGCCATCATCGCTGCAAATGCGCCTGGTGTAATCGCTGTTCTAAGCACATGTTCAGGATTTAAGGTTGCTAAATAAACAGTAATCGCTAAAGCAACCGAACCAATAACCTGAATCATGGGGATACTGGTAGCTGAAGTGGCAATTAATTTCATTTCTTGGCGACGATTATTCTGTGTCGCTTGTTTAAATTGTTCGGTTTCATAAGCCTGGCCTCCAAACGCTTTAATCACTTTTTGACCTTCAATCGCTTCTTCGGCGACATGCGTGACATTACCCATGGAAGCTTGAATACGAGCACTCACTGCCCTCATTCTTTTACTGACACCACTCATTATAATTGCCATCAGTGGTACGGTGATAATGAAAAGTAATGTTAAGCGCCAGCTAATTGACAGCATAACGACAATTAAACCAATGGCAGTACAAGATTCTCGCACCAATACCGTTAACGCATCGCTACTCGCATCTGCGACTTGTTCTACGTTATAGATAATTTTCGATAAAATTTCGCCAGAGCTTGTATGATCATAATAGCTTGTTGGCAAGCGCATCATGTGTGCAAACATTTCTTGCCGAAAGTTCATCACCACATTACGACCAACCCATCCCATGAAGAATGTCGAAAGAAACGTGGCTACCCCTCTTAAAATAAAAATGCCAATCACCACAAAAGGGATCCAATGAATAAAGGTTACATCATGATCAACAAAGCCTTGATTTAACAAAGGCTGAAGTAATTTGGTGATTCCTGCATCAATGACGCCATAAAGAATGTTACCAAGGATGGCTAACATAAATGCATAGCGATAAGGCCATACATAAGATAACAAACGACGATAAACCACTTTGCCGGATATAGGGGAAGTGTGAGGAGATGTCATACGTATACTTAAACCTATATTACTATAGTCTTTGTAGCTGAATTTTCGGCGTTGTTGGCTTCGCCATCTCACAATCCTCATGTATTTTTTATACACTCCGGTTGTTCGAGGCTTGCCGCCTAGCCGAAAAATAATCTACTGTGACTATAAACCATTGTCCTGCTGGCGTGCTTCCTGTTTTGCAACAATTTGCACTTGTGTCACGCCTAACTCTGCTGCGACTTCCAATGCCGACACAACCGCTTGGTGGGGTGCAGCTTTATCGCCAACAATCACCAATGGTAGTAACTTATCTTCCCTCAGTTTTTCAGCTAAAATCTTTTTAAGACGTTTATATTGGGGGCCTACGGGCTTTCCATCCAAGAAATATTGCCCATTTTCATCAATCCCAACCTCTAAACAATGACTATTTTTATCCACTGCTTTTGCATGAGCTTCTGGCAACTCTACTTTAAGTTGAGTAACCTCCTTAAAGAGAGTGGTGGAAACGACAAAAAACAGCAATAGCATAAATACGACATCGATAAAAGGAGTGAGATCGATCCCCGATTCTTCCTGACGTCTTTCACTAAATTTCATCGCAGTTTACCATAAGTTCACCAACTAATATACTCAAATCACACGATACCGCTTGCCATCGTGATGGATCTCAATTTTCTACCTGATCCATTCGCCTTGCGACAATCGCTGGTGCGATTGCTTTTAAACCATCAACGAGTTTTTGTGATTCTTTTTCAAGTTTTATAGCAAACTCATCTATTCGGCGCCGAAAATAACGATGAAATAAAAGGCAAGGAATCGCAATAAAAAGACCAAAAGCCGTTGTTAACAGTGCTTGTGCAATCCCGCCTGCTAAAGCTTGTGGATCAGGCGTTCCTCCCAATACGGCAAAAATTTGAATCATACCTAACACAGTACCTAAGAGCCCCAGTAAAGGCGCTGCAGAGGCGATGCTACCCAATGTATTAAGATATCTTTCTAGCTCAATAATGACTTGACGCCCTTGATCTTCCATCCGTGCCCGCATCACACTCACGCCCTGCTCAGAATGCTGTAAGCCTCGCGATAAAATCAGCCCTAGCGGACTGCTGTTGGCAAGCTCAGATAATTTCAGTGGTTTTGCTTCTCGCAATACAAGGCTTTTAAGCACATGCTGAACTAAGTCGGCTGGTGCAATTTTACGTTCTTTTAGCACCCACATTCTTTCAACAATGATGGTTAGAGCGATAATAGAACACCCCAACAGCACAAACATTAACCAGCCTCCTGCCAGTAATAAGTCAACCATTTCACTCTCCTGATGTGACTAGGGTATGCCAGTACTTTAAAGAAGTGTCGCGCCAACGAATAGGGGGTGTCAATTCATCTTTATTATTTAATTGAAAAATCACCGCACCGCTTTGGGCAATAACAATATTTTCACTGCCCACCTTCCGATATCGTTCTAGAATTTCTGTTTTAGGAAAGCCATAGCGATTATTAAATCCCACTGGAAACAAAGCATATTTTGCAGCGACTTGTTTAACAAATTCAAATGAGGATGACGTCAAACTACCATGGTGCGGCACAACGATAATAGAACTGGATATTAACTCAGGCACCGTTGCTAATAACGTTTGTTCTGCCGCTTTTTCAATGTCGCCTGTCAATAAAACACTTTGCTTTTGCGTCATCACTTTTAAGACACAGGAACGATCATTTCTTTTCTTATAACCTGCTGCCGTTGGACTGAGTATTTTAAATTGCACCCCATCCCATTCCCATGCAGAAGGTGCAACACAGTATTGTGCTAGTTGAGTCAAACGCTCTGGTTCACTGGAAAGAATGTGTCCTTGTAAAAGAGGATGCAAACTATTTAATCCACCCCGATGATCTAAATCACCATGGCTGATGATAATACTATCAATTTTTTTAATTTGCTGTGCTTGTAAATAAGGTTTAATCACCCTATTGCCGGCATCATTTTCACTGCCATATTGAGGCCCCACATCATAGAGTAAAACATGATGTCGTGTTTGTATGACAACAGCTAACCCCTGCCCTACATCTAGTACACTTAAGCGAAATTCTCCTTCTGGAATAAGATTGGGCTGATAAAAAATCATTGGCAAGAAACCAAACCAGCCCAACATTTTTCCTGGCAATCCTTTGGGACCCAATAAAACAACTGCCCCAAAAAAGGCAAGTAAGCAACGAAATATCGGCATGGTTCCAGGTTGCCACAGTGCCCACGAACAGTCTGCAATTTTTTCTAATATCAACCAAGTGTAAAATAAAGCTTCATGAGCAATATTGAGCGCCAATGAAGCTAATGAAGACGAAAGTGGCAATAAAATTAGGGCTAATAAGCTAGGCGGAATCACCAAAAAATTAATAATAGGCAAAGTAATAAAATTTGCCAAAGGGGATAGCAAAGCTGCTTGACGAAAGAAAAAAACCCCCAAAGGGAATAATCCAATGAAAACGACCAACTGTGGCATAACCCACTTCTGCCAACGCCCCATGCTATGGTGTTGTGTGCTACCATAAATTAATGCAGCAACACACCCAAAGGACAGCCAAAAACCCATTTGTAAGGTTGCCAAAGGATCCACTATACCCATTCCTAGCCATGCTAATGCTAATAAATGCCAAGAAAGCGTTTTTTGTCTGGTTACCAATGCAAATAAAGCAACTAAAATCATCGCTAAACTACGCTGACTTGGGATCGAAAAGCCTGCTAATGCACAATACAACGTCGCGCTTAACATAGCAGCGACTGCACCATAAAATTTAGCCGGACATAATAGGGTCAAAACCGTCACTCGCCTGGCAATCCAGGTCACAAACCCTCCAAACAATAACGCGACTAAACTGATATGCAAACCCGATATAGCAATAGCATGCGTTGTTCCTGTCATTGAAAATACTTGCCACTGTCTGGGAGGAATGTTCTTATAAAGTCCTAATGTTGTTGCTTGAATGACACCCAGTAATGGCTTTGTTGCTAATATTTGCGCTATCTGTTCATTCAAATACAGCCTCAAACGCGTGATGGATTTTTGAGTGCAAAATTGAATAGAGTGGATGGCGACCAGTTTACCAACGGCTCGAATTTCTTCGATAAAAAATTGTTTTTGCTGATCAAACCCTCCTGGATTTGCTAAATGCCAAGGAGGTTGTAATTTAACCGTTGCGGTTATCTTATCTCCTTCTTTTAACCATTCATTTGCCTTGGACCAATATAAGCGAATTTTGGGTGTCGCAGGTATCCGCTCATGATTAATCTCTTCTACTGCCAAATCAAATCTCAATGTTTGTTCATACCATTGACTGATCCCCATCACCGTTCCTGTGACCATTAACGTTTCTCCCCAGTAAGCGGGTTGCAATGACCAGGCAAGCCGAGTACTCGCATGTTGATAGGTAAAGCAAAAACCGACTATGCTTGATAATAGGAAGAAACTTAAGCGCTTAAGTAATAATTTGTTAGTTGATATACAAACAAATAAAAGCGAACTGCTAATTCCCCCATATACCACATAATCAATTTGAGGAAGGGTAGAAAAGAAATTGAGCAACGTCGCACCCAATAACGTACCTAGAGCAAATAGGATCAACATCAACTACATCCTTTTTGTATATTGATTGCGCCATGTCTAAAAAACTCTTTAAACGGTTTCTACCAGATACAAAAAAAATTAAAAGCGATAAACACCTACAAATTTTTGGTAAATTAATCCATGATCCCAATTTATGGCACTTGAATCGCTATTCCGTTTCAATGGGATTTAGTGCGGGTTTATTTGCAGCATTAATGCCCCTCCCCTTTCAAATGCTATTAGCTGCCACTCTTTCAATTCTTTTACGTGGCAATCTACCTATCGCTATCGCCTTGACTTGGGTAACCAACCCTGTAACAACACCCCCAATAGCATATTTTTGTTATTTAGTAGGCACTTTCGTCCTACAAACCCCACCACAGCATTTTAAATTTGAACTTTCATTTGAGTGGTTAATGAAAGAAATTGGTGGGATTGGTTTACCTTTTGTTGTGGGCTCCGTCATTGTTGCCATTGTTGCTGCTATTTTGAGTAATATTATTATTCGTTTAATTTGGCGTTGGGCCATTATTAAAGCATGGCGCGAACGACACACCGCCCGCAGTCTAGCTCGTCGTAAAAAGAAGAGCACACGTAAAAAAAAGCGAACAAAACCCCCTATTTCTTAATATAAGTTATTCATATTATTTCAGATAACTTGAATAATTCAGGCACTTCTTTATAATGCTGACAAACCTCCTATGTAGTAATCCGTGTATATGCCCAAAAATAAAACGCAAGACAAAGAAAACACGCCTCCCCAGCAAAAAAATGCTAATCAAGGGGAAGGGGATCAACTTAGCGATGATACTTCCTATTCAGAAGACGAAAGCGAACCGGTCGTAAAACCCAAACGCCGACGGAAAAAAAATAGAGATGGCGCCTATAACCCTCGTGGTAAAAGCAGAGCCGTAAACACCACTGAATTCACCACTGAAAATTTAATTCGTTTAATGAAAAGCGCAACGTCTCCTGCGAAGAAGGTCGCGATTATCAACACAACGAATGCATCCGTTTGTGAAGATGAAACGGTATTGTTTACGCCAAAGAAAAAGCATTCATCGATATTACTGAAATCACCCCAATATAAATTATCAACACCAGATGCAGGCCCTAAAACGTCTCATCTGGTTACCCCGCTTGGCAGTAAATTATATCCTTCTCGAATTATTCAATGTGATGACGGGGTTGTGAGTGTCTTTATCTCCGAAGACAAAAAGGCTCAAAAAGAATTAACTATCCCTGATAAACCAGCAGCCTGGATCAAAAAATCTCCTATTCCTGCTGCTAAGATGACTGGGATGGTTGATATAGCAGTGACAAAAAAAGCTATTAAAGCGGTAGAAGCTTTAAAACGTAAACGCAAAAAAGCGGGTGAAAATCCTCGTAAGATTTCACAAAATGAGGTTATGGGTATCGCTGCAACCCAAGCATTACGCAAAGCTGGGGTTGAAATTAATGATGGTGAAGCCCAACATTGCCATTTTCTTTCCCATGAATTTTTTGGTGACAAATCACAAACAGTGCAGAATATGGGCATTGGAACCCGTCAAGCTAATGCGGCAATGGAATTGGTAAACCGCGCTATTAAACGACTGCTCTACATGAAAAATGGCCCTGCAGTAATTTATGTTTCAGCAACCCCTGAATGGGTTCCTGGGTTCGAGAAGGTGCGCTGGTTAAAGAAATTAACTCTCACGATCAAAGATGGTGCTGGTAAGAACTTTAAACACTCCGCTAAAGTGACATTCAATATGTTAACACTTTCTCCCGTTTGCCTCTCTGATGTACGGCCTGTGCGTGATAGTATTATTGCTAAATTTTCTGGAAAAGTACGGCAAAAACCTGTGGCGCCCGTGAAGCCTATGACACCACCTACCGTAAAATTGCGAGCCGCGATCAATTCTCCGTATTCCACACCTAGCAAGGCATTTCTAACAAAGCTGCCCACTCCAACGGATTTATCTTCTCCATCGAAGTTAAAGCCCGCACTAGTACCTGCATTCGAGCTTGCAAAAGCAACCGCTCAAGAAGAAATAACGATGGAAGAACAACGCAAGAAAATAACGCCACGAATCATTTTATTTTAATTGTTTTGTAAACCACAAAGTCAAATCATCATCAACAGGATATGGATGTCCTGCAATAACCTGCTGATATTGATAGGTAAGTCCCCGACCATCTGGCACATAATGTCGTTTGATATAAAGGCGCTGTGCCTGACCATAATCAGCGTTCATACCTACAGCTATACCCACCATTTTATTGCCCCACCTAGCGGCTTGGCGTTCGGCAGTCTCTAGTAGTAACGTTCCCGCCCCCTTTTTACGATGATAGGGCAACACATTAAGATCGCTAATTTCGGGAATATGCTTTTCACGAAACGGTTGATAGAGCGAATCTCTTTTCAACGTAACATACCCCACAAAAGTGTTTTGCTCCGTTACTATCCAAATAAAGCGTTGTTGATTAGCTTGCTCCTGCAAATATTGTAAAAACAATGTACTAGGCTTATGCCAACCAATTTGGGTAAATGCCGCCACAATAGTGGAGATTTGATTTTCTTCTAATGGTTTAACTTCCAGCATTTATCTATCTCTGTAATTGACTATACTGAACCATAACACGGTCCCAAAGAACATTCATAATAGCATGCCAAAAAAGTGGCTCCAGCAAATATTGCCAACTACTGATAAAATTAAACGTATTCCACAATTACGCTATTTTGGGAATTTTATTCATAATCCCAATTTTTGGCATCTGAATCGCTATAGTGTTTCGACTGCCGTGAGTATTGGGATTTTCATCTCGTTTATGCCATTTCCAGGGCATATGCTGATGGCAACCTTTATTGCCATCTTATTACGCGCAAATTTACCGATTTCCATCCTACTAGTTTGGATTTCTAACCCGCTGACTATTCCACCCATGATTTATATGTCTTATAAAGTCGGTACGCTTTTATTACACTTAAAACCCACCCCTTTTCATATTGAGATGACTTTTGGTTGGCTTTATCATGAATTACAACATATTGCTGCACCGCTTCTGGTTGGCTCATTTATGTTGGGGATGCTTTTTGCATTGATTGGTAATCTTTGGGTACGACTTTGGTGGCGCTTTCATGTTGTCAGAGCTTGGAATCATCGCAAAAAGCAGCGCACCGCTTCTTCTCATGTCATCATTTAATCACATTCCATTTTCTTATATTCTTAGTATTATTATATAATCTAAAATGTTCGAATATAGTGCGATATACGGTAACTCATCGTTGTATGAATGGATTATCACTGAAATATAATTAAATCTATAATGTTATACCTCTGATGGGTCTTCTCTGAATGGATTGGTAAGAGAACTGGTACTACCTAGTTTAATCATTAAACGGGCTCATCACTACTTGAAAGAGTGGTGGTGCCAATCAAGTTTTCCCCCTCTTGTTTTAACAATGGATTTTAACAATGAGGCATTTACCATGAAAGCATCTGGACCATCTTCACTTATTTCACTCGAAAAACCTATTTTGCCGACTTTTCTTCATTCACCTAAATTACCCACTAACAGTTATAAAGATAGAATAGGCAATCAACAATATTTTTATACTCACCAAGATTTTAATGAATACTTACTAAAAAAAGAACAGGAACTTAAGAGTGCTTATAAAGCAGAAAAAAGAAATTCTGATTCAAACGAAAATTCCGACAAAGAAAATGAAGCAGAAATGCCTTCTGCCTTCTTTAAAACTGAAGTAGGTGGCGGTGGTAAATTAACAAAGAAGGATCTCATGAAACTTGCTATTTCTTTTGAACAGCACAAAAAAAGATTTAATCTAGATCAACCCAATCCATTTGTTACCCCAAAACAAAAAAGACACCACAAATCGAAAAAGAAAATGTAAGAATAGAAATGAAGCAAGGACGCTTTTTCTTTCTACGACTCACGACCATTATGCTGCAAAGCCAAATTTCTCTGCTGGTAGTGCTGCAGGATAGTGCTGCAGGACATCCACAGAAGGCTTGTTACGAGACAGCCACAACAGGGCTTGTTACGGGACAGCCACAAAGCGCTTGCAAACATCACCATTTAAGAATTTTTCTGAGTATATACATCAATTCAAATGCCAAATATTACTTTTCTGACGAGTTTCCTTATTACACTTCTGATTGGACTGGACATACACCTGAGTTATGACTACTATTCTAAGTTGAATGATTCAATAGGGGGCAATATGGCAAAAAAAGTATTTAAGCGCATAATGCCTTCACCTCACAAGCTTCAAAATAATCGAAGTCTCAAAATGCTCGGGAAGTGGGCCACTGATCCCAATCTTTGGTTTTTAAACCGCTCCTGTGTTGCAACAGCAGTTAGCATTGGACTGTTTGTTGGATATATTCCATTACCTGGCCATATGATTGTGGCAGCTATTCTTGCCATTCTGTTTCGCGCTAATCTTGCCATAGCCATTGTATCGTGTTGGGTAGTAAACCCTCTCACGATGATCCCTATGTTTGGCTTTGCTTATGCTATTGGAGCAAGTCTGCTTGGCTATTCTTTCCAAGATTTAGACTTCCATTCATGGCAAGTTTTGTTAGATGTATGGCAGCCTCTTACTTTAGGTTGTTTGATCTGCGGCACCTTCTTAGCAATCATCGGCAATCTACTGGTACGCACCTACTGGCGCTACACTGTTGCTAAAAGTTGGGAAGAACGCCAAGTTCGTCGTAGCATAACCACAAATGCCATCGAATTAGCTGATTAATCTGCAGGATATCATAATCCATTTACCGAGCAATCCGCAGGACATCCAATTGGTTAAAACCTTTTAAAACGTTATAATCAAATATTTTGGATGTCCTGAATATCATGTTTAAGGTTTACGTAAGGCATTATCTAACTTCAGCAGGGATCGCCTACTTCCATCAAAATTGGTTTCCTCGAGTTCAATCAATCATGAGCCAACAAAACGGGTATATTTGCGTTGAGCATGATGCTCAACAAGATAGTAATGATTGCATCAACATTATAGTTGTATTTCAAAATGAAACTACATTACAAGATTGGGCTGCTCATCCCGAACATGACGATTTGGTAAACGCTTTAGATCCTTATCGAAGCCGACATTATTGGGAAGTCGCAATCGTTGATTATGAAAAATTTGTTCCTACAACTCCAATCTGGGAAAGAATTGAAGCCATCACACATTTTTAAAATGAAGCAACATCCGAATAATATTTTTTTGTTACTATAAGCCCTTTGGGGGTTTTGCAATGATAATTCCGACCAAAATCTATTAAGACTGCAGTATGACCAACCGCATAAGAAAAATTTGTTTGTAAATTTTTTACCATACTCAGCCAAGTACCAGGATTCAAATGTAATCTTGATAAAATTGGAGCAATATCTTGCGGAATAGCTCCTCGCTTACCTTCTCGAAAAATTCGTCCTGTTGAATCAACTAATTGCAAATAATCAGATAATGCAAAATCAATGCACTGATTACCCATTGTTAGAAAAGGCATTAAATGCTTAGGTTGTTTTAAGCTATTAAGCTTTTTTGGACTTGCTTCGTCTTTAAGCTGTTTTGCTAAACAGCTTAATCTATCTTGAATGGATGTAAAATCAGACGTTTCGGGTGTAAAAGCCATACCCGCTCGTATAGGGTTTAAATCAACATAAACCATAGCACTTAATATCGCACCTTCATCCAATAAGGCTTGTGATTTGAAACGCCCTTCCCAGAATCTTCCTTTTTTGTCATCTTCTTTATTGGAATGTCTAGCAATTGATTCATTTAAACATCGCATAAACCAACTAATGTCCATTAGTCGTAAACGCCATAATGCAATTTTATGCTCTATTTCATTTTTTGAGAGCATTTTGATCGATTTTGCATCTTTTGGAAATAATTGAGCCCATCTTGCAATTACCTCTTCAGGTTTCCAAGCTTGAGATTCGGAATCATTCACAAATAAAACCAAATGATAATGGTTACTCATGACAGCATAAGCACATACTTTGATAGCAAAAATAGAAGCTAAATGTTTAATACGTGAAACAATCCAAGGTTTACGGTGAGAGTAATCATGCCCTGTTTCATTATCGTGTCCGCAAAGGTATGAACGGCGCACACAGCGCATCATACAATGGTAATAATGAGAAATAGTTAGATCAATTTGAAAAGAACGTGCAATGGTCATACAACAACATCCTGTACTGCAATTTGTATAATGTACAGTAATCATGTTGCAATTTCAAATACTCTTTTTGGATGTCCCTCAAAAAAATAAAAAAATAGGACATCCAAATCGTGGAAGATTATGGATGTCCTGCGTTCTTCTGCGTTCTTGTTCTCTCTCTGGATGTCCTGCGAAATAACTTATAACGACTTACTGACCTTCACGGAGGTTACCGCGTTCGATGGTAACGATACGATCCATGCGCTTTGCTAAAGATAAATCATGTGTTACGACGACAAAGCTAGTATTGAACTCTTGCGTGAGTTGCATCATCAGATCATAAACTTGATCGGCACTTTGATTGTCTAAATTACCTGTTGGTTCATCTGCTAAAATACATTTTGGTTGTGTCACTAATGCACGAGCTATAGCCACCCGTTGACGCTCCCCTCCAGATAATGCTGCAGGTTTATGGGTTTCGCGATGACCCAGTCCGACTTTTTCTAATAATATTTGGCTACGTTTCTTTGCCGTCGACGCAGAAAGTCCTTGGATCAACAATGGCATACAAACATTTTCCAAAGCCGTAAATTCTGGTAGTAAATGATGGAATTGAAAAATAAGCCCTAAAACTCGATTACGTAAATAACCCCGCTTACGATCCGACAATGCATGTAAGTGTGTATTATCCAATACCACCTTACCTTCAGATGGCGACTCCAATCCACCTAGCATATTAAGCAAAGTCGTTTTACCTGAACCAGAGCGCCCAACAATCGCGACACTTTCTCCTCGTTTTATCGCAAAGCTAACATCATTCAATACGGGAACAATTTTATCGCCATCCTGGTAATGCTTTTTCAGATTTTCACAATATAAGATTGGATCTGTTTTAAGCGTCATGACGTAAAGCCTCCGCAGGTTGAACATTAGCAGCCCGCCAAGCAGGATGAATGGTTGCTAATAAACTCAATACCATTGCAGAAGCTGCAATTAATAACACATCTGCATATTGTAAATCCGATGGTAAAAAGCTAATAAAATAAACATCGGCAGATAAAAATTTCACTCTGAATGCACGCTCGATCGTTGCGACTAAATCTGTCACATTTAACGAAAGCGCAACCCCCATGACCACACCCAAAATAGTACCAATCAAGCCAATAATCGCTCCTTGGCAAATAAAGATGGCCATAATTTTTCGAGCAGAAGCACCCAATGCGCGTAACACACCAATATCAGCCCTTTTATCAGTTACGACCATCACTAAGGTGGAAATAAGGTTAAAAACGGCTATCGCTAATATCATGATCAAGGTGAAAAACATCATCGTTTTTTCCATTTTCACCGCACTAAAATACGCACTATTAAGAACGGTCCAATCAATCACGTTATAAAAGCCATGCAGCTTCTCATGCAATTCTTTAGCAATTCGGGGCGCAGCAAAAGGATCTTTCAAACGCAACTGTATCCCGGTTACCCCATCTTGTGTCTTAAATATTTTTGCTGCATCTTGGATATGCATAAACGCAAATCCACTATCATAGACATAGCCCACTTCAAAAATACCTACGACTGGCAAACGTTTTAAACGCGGTGCTGCTCCCATCATTGAGACATTTATTTCTGGGATGACTAATGTCACCATGTCGCCAATATTCACACCAAGCGTTTTCGCTAAATAAGATCCTAACACCACACCAAATTTACCAGGCTGCAGATCTTCCACTTTGCCAGCCTTTAACGTGCTATGTAGTGGGAATACAGCATCAATCGCATCGGGATCGACCCCTTTTATAACCACTCCCCGCACTTCGCGTCCTCGGGTAAGCATGCCTTGGCCATCAACGTAAGGACCTACTGCTTCTACATCTGGATGTCCTGAGACCTGTTTAGCTAATCCTTGCCAATCTTTTAGTGGCTCTCCCCAACCTTCATTAATCATCACGTGAGGTGTCACACTTAAAATGCGCGCTCTAATTTCTTTGGTAAAACCATTCATTACCGATAAAACAGTAATGAGGACGGTAATGCCCAAAGCAATACCCAGCATCGAAACAATTGAAATGAAAGTGATAAAATGATCGCGGCGCTTGAAATTGGTGTAGCGTGTACCAATGAAAAGGAAAAAGGGTCTAAACATAGTGTATTTATACCAATATGATGAAGGCTCTAGTATACCTTAAATATAGAACGAAAACGCCCATTGATTGACAGTAAGATAGCTCTCTGGAACAATGCGTGTAACATAAAATCAATAGTAGTTAACTAAATATCTTATTATGAATAATACTCGTCTACCCGCAGAATGGGAAAAACAACATGCTATCCTGCTCACCTGGCCTCACGAGCATGGCGCTTGGGGCAAAGATTACCATGATAGCATTGAACCGGTCTTTATTGAGATTACTCGCGCAGTTGTGGCAACCCAAACAATTATCATTGGCGCATTTGATGCGACTCATCAAAACCATATCCATACCGTATTAACAGCATCAGGTATCCAGCTAGCAGAGGTCAAAACCTATATTGTTCCTTCAGATGATGTTTGGGCACGCGATCATGGCCCCATCACGGTATATCAGGGCGACAAATCTGTACTATGTGATTTTCAATTCACCGGTTGGGGAGAAAAATATGCTTATCAACTCGATGATCAAATTCCCAGCAAATTAGTGGCTTCTGGGTTACTTTCAAACTACGGCTATCAGGCAATCCCCTTTATTTTAGAAGGTGGCGCAATTGACTGCGATGGCCAAGGGACATTATTAACCACAGAACAATGCCTTCGAACTCAAGCAAGGCATGCCGATTTAACCCGAGAAGATATCGAAGCATCACTGGCCACCTACCTTGGTATTAAAAGGGTACTTTGGTTAAGTGATGGACAATTAGCTGGCGATGATACCGATGGCCACGTTGATACCCTTGCACGCTTTTTCGATGCAAATACCATTGCTTATGCCTCAACTGATGATGAAAATGATCCTCACTTTGCCTCTTTAAAAGCAATGGAAAGAACATTACAAAGCTTCAAAAATAATGTTGGCGAACCCTATCAATTGGTTAAGTTGCCTTTACCATCAGCTATTTATGATGCCTCCGGCAAACGCTTGCCAGCAACTTATGCCAACTTTCTATTCTGTGACCAACAAGTTTTAGTGCCCATCTATCAAGATCCAAAAGATGAGCAAATCTTGGCAACTTTTAAAGCACATTTTCCAGATAGGAAAATTGTTGGTATCGATTGTTGTCATGCCATTGAACAATATGGCAGCTTACATTGCCTAACCATGCAGATCCCTGCATTTTCTCAGAGGTAACTATCACATGGTAGAGAACAAAACCCTTCGTGTCGGTATTGTACAAGATCTGGGTTACCAAACCCCTCAACAAAGCTATGACAGCATTGAAAAACACCTGCGTGATTGCAAACAGCAAGGCGTACAATGTGTTTTACTACAGGAATTACACAGTCATTTGTACTTCCCACAAACAGAAACCGTTGATCACTTTGATTTGGCTGAAACTATCCCAGGCCCAACAACCGATTTTTTGTGTCGCTTAGCAAAAGAATTACAACTGGTGATTGTCAGCTCTATTTTTGAAAAGCGAGCACCCGGGCTTTACCATAACACTGCCGTTGTCATCGAAAAAAATGGTGAGATAGCAGGCTTATATCGAAAAATGCATATCCCCGATGATCCTGGTTTTTTTGAAAAATTTTACTTCACACCCGGTGATTTAGGATTTACCCCCATAGATACCTCAGTTGGCTCACTAGGCGTTTTGGTTTGCTGGGATCAATGGTTCCCAGAAGCAGCAAGGCTGATGGCGCTACAAGGGGCAGACGTATTACTGTATCCTACCGCTATTGGTTGGAGTGATGAAGATAATCAAGCTGAGCAACAACGTCAGCGAGATGCTTGGATCACCGTGCAAAGAGGTCATGCAGTCGCTAACGGGTTGCCTGTCTTAGTCGCAAACCGTGTGGGCACAGAAGAGAATACCCTCTTTTGGGGTAGCAGCTTTATTGCAGCTCAACAAGGTGAAATACTAAGCCAAGCGAATCAAAATGATAAAACTGTCTTGGTTGCCGATCTTTCTCTCACACGAACCGAACACGTACGACGCATTTGGCCCTTTTTACGCGATAGACGCATTGATGCCTATAGCGATTTAACCAAGCGCTTTTTGAAATAAACAAATACAAATAAGTACAATAGTAGCCATATACAATGATAGTTATATTAAAATCATCTATTAGCGAAGGATCTTTGGATTACCAATATACCTTACAAGCACTCCAAGAAATTCCGAATATCGAATTAGAAATTCGCACAACCCGCGGGCTGCAAGAAACCGTTACTGAAATTTATTTAATCGGTGATACTAATAGCATTTCTAAAGAAAATATTGAAGCATTGCCCGGTGTAGAAAAAGTCATTCGCATTTCTAGCGAATATAAAATTCTGGGTCGTCATCATAATAAGAAGAGCTTTGAATTTACATACAACACGGTGACTTTCTCACAAGACAATTTACATATTTTTGCAGGCCTATGTGCCGTTGATACCAAAGAGAGTGTTGAGCTAACCTTTAAATCATTGCAAGAGCATCAACTTGTTTGTGCCAGAATGGGGGTTTATAAACCTCGCACCAGTCCCTATTCCTTTCAAGGCCTAGGAAAGGATTGTTTACCTTATGTATTTGAACTCGCCGGAAAATATGGCATTAAAGTGATTGCCATGGAAGTCACCCATGAGAAGCATATTGAAGAAATTAATATGGCTCTCAATAATGCCGGCAATGCCACTGGCGTCATGTTACAAATAGGTACTCGTAATGCACAAAATTTTGAATTACTACGCGCGGTTGGCCAACAACGCGAACTACCTGTTTTATTTAAACGCGGTTATGGTATTACCTTAAGCGAATCATTACATGCCGCAGAATATCTTGCACATGCCGGCAATGAAAATATTATCTTCTGTTTACGTGGGGTAAAATCCTTATTTGGCAATCCCCACCGTAATTTAGTCGATTTTGCTCAAGTCCCAGTTATTAAACGATTAACACGAATGCCAGTTTGCGTTGATCCCTCTCATTCTGTTGGAATTTCAGGCAAAGCACCGGATGGGATCTCTGATATTTATCATGCAACGGCACAAGGCATCATTAGTGGCGCAAATATGGTGTTAATCGATTTTCACCCTAATCCACCGCGAGCGATTGTCGATAGTAAGCAAGCCGTTCCAATGCATGATTTAGGTTGGTTTTTAGAGGATATAGCAATTTCACGTCGCGCCTATGAAGCTCGTAAAGCGCTTGCTTTACAAAAATCCTGAGAACGCCCATGCAAGAAATTACGGTATTAAATCCACCCCTACCAAAAAAAAGTCATGAGAAAATGTTGTGGGGTGGGCTGCATGGCGCGGCAACTGCCATGACGATTGCGCATGCCGCAGCAAAGGCCAATAATCCGTTAGTCGTTATTACACCCGATACCCAAACAGCAAACCGTCTTGAACGTGAGCTTAAGATTTTTCTGCCTGATGATTTAGAGGTATGGCATTTTCCGGATTGGGAAACCCTTCCCTATGATAATTTTTCACCGCATGAAGATATTATTTCTGACAGATTATTAGTGCTGAGCAAATTACCCAGCATGAAAAAAGGATTGCTGGTTGTCCCCATGACAACACTCCTTTATCGCCTCACACCAAAAACTTATGTTGGCTCACAAAATTTCAGCTTAAAGGTTGGGCAAACCTTTGATTGGGAAACCACAAGAAGACAATTAGTTGAATCAGGTTATCAATGCGTTTCTCAAGTGATGACACATGGTGAATTTGCCACCCGCGGTAGCATTATTGATATCTTTCCTATGGGTTCAACTAACCCGGTGCGAATCGACTTATTCGATAATGAGATTGACTCATTACGAATATTCGATCCCGAAACGCAGCGCTCAGATGAAAAGATTGAATTACTTAACTGCTTGCCTGCCCGAGAATTTCCGCTAACGCCAGAAGCCATTGCATTATTTCGTCAACAATGGCGAGCAAAATTCACAGGGGATCCAACTGCTTGCAGTATCTATCAAGATATTAGCCAAGGAAAACCCTCTTCAGGTATTGAATATTATTTACCGCTCTTCTTTGAGAACACCAGCACATTATTTGACTACATGCCCCTTAATGCAACCATTATTCGTTTTGATAAATTAGAGCCTGCTAGCCAACAATTTTGGCAAGAGATCAACGCGCGTTATGATCAATATCAACATGATATTCAGCGACCTATTTTACCACCGCAAGATTTATTTATCGCAACCAACGAGTTGTTTGCCAAATTAAAAGAATTTGCACAAATAGAAATCAGTGAAAACGGTACAACTGATTTTCAGACACATTCTATTTCGCCCATGCCAATCGAACCAAGACAAGAAAAGCCATTAAGTGCATTGCAGGCTTTTCTTGCAACCCAAAGTGGTCAAGTACTCTTATGTGCAGAATCGCCTGGGCGTCGGGAAATCATGTTGGATTTATTAAAACGTCATGATGTTCATCCTAAATTATGTAAAGACTGGCAAGAATTCTTTGCAAGCGATGAACCTTTAGGGTTAATCGTTTCACCTATTGACGAAGGCGTTATTATTGATTCTCCTAAAATGGTCTGGATTGCTGAAAGCCAACTTTATGGCCAGCAAGTTATGCAACGACGTCGTCGCAAAAAAGAAACCAAAGATTTCTCAGAACAAATTAGAGATTTAAGCGAGCTGATTATTGGCGGACCAATTGTCCATATTGATCATGGTGTTGGGCGCTACCGAGGTCTGGTGCACTTAAGTGTCGATAGCATCGCTGCTGAATATTTACTCATAGAATATGCTGATAATGACAAATTATATGTTCCTGTCGCCTCCTTGGAGCTAATCAGCCAATATAGCGGAGCACAGGTCTCCAATGCTCCTCTTCATAAACTTGGCACTGAACAATGGGATAAAGCCAAAAAGAAAGCCTCGCAAAAAGCCTATGATGTGGCCGCTGAGCTGTTAGATATTTATGCTAAACGTGGTGCCAAAAAAGGCCATCAATTTGAAATGGCCGATGCGCAATACTTCCAATTTGCTAGCAGTTTTCCATTTGAGGAAACCGAAGATCAAGCCAAAGCTATCACCGCTGTCTTAGAAGATATGCGCAGTGAAAAATCCATGGACAGACTGGTCTGTGGTGATGTTGGTTTTGGTAAAACCGAAGTCGCCTTACGAGCAGCCTTTGTTGCCGTTCAAGATAGCAAACAGGTCGTTTTACTTGTGCCCACCACCTTGCTTGCGCAACAACATTATGAAACGTTTGTCGATCGCTTTGCTGACTGGCCTGTGCGCATTGAAGTTTTATCCCGCTTTCGTTCTAAGAAAGAACAAGAGAAAGTATTAGCAAAGCTTGCAGCAGGCAGTGTTGATATTATTGTTGGCACTCATAAATTAATCCAAGAAGATGTTAAGCTTAAGAACCTAGGTTTAGTCATTATCGATGAAGAGCATCGCTTTGGTGTCAGACAAAAAGAACGCCTTAAAGCGCTACGTCAGGAAGTCGATATATTGACTTTAACGGCAACACCGATTCCTCGCACACTGAATATGGCATTATCTTCTTTGCGAGATTTATCAATTATCGCGACACCACCTGCAAAACGACTCAGCATTAAAACGTTTGTTCGCGAATACCATAAGCCCTTAGTCCTTGAAGCGATTATGCGAGAATTGATGCGTGGCGGGCAGGTCTATTATTTACACAATGATGTTGAAACAATAGAAAAAGTCACACGAGAACTGAGTGAAGAACTCCCTCAAGCACGTGTTGCTTATGCGCATGGTCAAATGCGTGAAAGACAATTAGAACATGTTATGTCTGATTTTTATCATCAACGCTTTAATGTCTTAGTTTGCACCACGATTATTGAAACCGGTATCGACGTTCCTAGTGCTAACACAATCATTATCGATAGAGCAGATAAGTTGGGTTTAGCTCAATTACATCAGCTACGTGGCCGTGTTGGGCGTTCACATCACCAAGCTTATTGCTATTGCCTCACTCCACCACAAAATCGCTTAACGGCTGATGCGAATAAACGTTTACAAGCGCTAGAATCATTAGAAGAGCTTGGTTCAGGTTTTACATTAGCATCTCATGACTTAGAAATTCGAGGCGCCGGTGAGTTATTAGGTGAAGAACAAAGTGGCGATATGAATGCGATTGGCTTTAGCCTTTACATGGAGCTACTCGATAGAGCAATTCATGTCTTAAAATCAGGTAAAAAAGCGGATCTTGATGCCCCCTTACGGCAAGGTACCACGATTGATCTACAAGTCTCTGCTTTGATCCCTGAGGATTATTTACCCGATGTGCATACCCGTTTAGTGCTCTATAAACGCATAGCCAATGCAAAACACGATAATGAGCTTAATGAAATACAGGTTGAAATGATCGACCGATTTGGCCTTTTGCCAGAGGCAACCAAAGATCTCTTTAAAATCTCTAGCCTCAAGATCAAAGCACAACCTTTAGGGATCAAAAAAATAGAAGCTTCTACCAATGGTGGTAAAATTGAATTTGAAGCCATTCCCAATATTGATCCCGATAAAGTGATACAGTTGATCCGCGATTATCCTAAAAATTATAAATTTATGGGCCAAAGCCAAATTAAATTCATCTTTGACATGTCAACACCCCAAAGACGTTTTACAATTGTAGAGAATATCTTACGATTATTAGTCACATAACGATAAGGATATCATTATGAGTAAGGATGTCGTCAAACTAGTTAAGACCCTTCGGCTCCCTTTATTTGGTGCACTGTTATTAACCACACTTTCAAGTCTTGCCAACGAGAAATGGTATCATGTTGAAGTAATCGTCATTGAGGCAAAAGATAAAAGTGCTTTAGCAGAAGAATGGCCCCTCAACCCCGGTAAACCCTCCATGGCTAATGCCATTGAACTTGGCACTGATTCGGCTACAGATTTCAGCTTATTAAAAGAGAATGAACTCACCCTAGGTCGAGCCAAAAAACGTCTTCAGCAACATTATCGTCTCGTCATGCACAAAGGCTGGCGACAAATGCTTTCTGATAAAGAAAACGCCACCAGCATCCATTTATTAGGTGGTCAACAGTTTTCAGATAGCCTTGCAGAGAATAAAGGGTATGAAGTGGATGGCATGATCAAGCTTTCTGGAGGAAAATTCATTAATGTCGATGCAGATTTACTCTTTCATAAACCGATTAAATTAGTTTCCCCAACGAATCCTGAATTGCCCCCTTCTGAAAATACCGAAGGCACGGCACGATTTGCTGAAGTCTCATTGAAAAATTGGAAAAATGAATTTGGTGCGCGCTTACAAGCTTTTCGCTTAAAAGAATCCAGTCGATTAAAAGCAGATGAAATGCATTATATTGATCATCCTTTATATGGGATCATTATTGTCGTTTCTCCAGAAAAGAGTGCTGTATAAAGCACTCTTTTCGTGTACTAACAGCTTTTGATATACACATAATCTTATTCCCTTTATCTTTTTCCTGCCCATTTTAGCGAATTTTCATGCCTGTGTTCATTAATCAATGCTAAAATAATATCAAATTCATATTCAAGGATATAAACACGATGGCAATCTCCGGTATTACCTTAGAATCACAAAATAAAGAGTTTGATAACTTATCTAAAAGCTCTGCTATCTCCCCAGAATCAATGGAAAAAATTTCCACAGCAATAACTTCTTTCGATTTGATGGAGCGTGAACAACTACTTAATGAAATAAATAATGAGCTGATTGAATTTTCCTTGTCACTTTCAACCCCTCAAGATTTAGACATTAGCAACATTGGGGCTACTAGACCCTCTTCAAAGTTACTTGATTTTTTACGCCAAAATAGTGCCACCTTACAAAACCTTAATTTTTCCGCTAATAGTTTTACTTCTTTTGATTGGCTCAGGAAATTTACCCTACCTAAACTTTCTTCACTCAATATCAGTGGAAATCCTATTCAAAAAGAAGAATTGGACCAACTTCATATGAATTTCTTTATGATTGAACTCATTACAAAAGACCAATCCACTCCCTCCATTCCAAGCCTTAAAGAGGCTAAACCGCTGACAATTCAATACAAAGCGCAAGCTGCTAAAATTCCCCAACAAATTGATACTGAGATAAAGGCAACACCAAAAGAGGAAGCGCATAAACCTAAAGGCATTAAAGGTTTCTTTAAAAAATTATTTTAATCACTTTTTGAATGTTCTTGCAGATTGTGTGGGAGTGGCATCAACCTCAACTTTGGTTGATGCTCGATTCGTTTCGGGGTGGCTATAAGTGCTAAATATTAAACTTTTAGTTCTATCATTCTTAGCTTCTGATGTTTTACTTGCCTCTTTTCCTTTTGCCAAAGATTGTTCACTTTTCGTTTCGGAGTGGCTATAAGTGCTAAACATTAAACTCTTAGTTCTATCATTCTTAGCTTCTGATGTTTTACTTGCCTCTTTCCCTTTTGCCAAAAATTGTTCACTGGAAGCCACATCTTCTTTTGATAAATGACCTTTAGCTACTAACAACTGCGAAACATTCAATAACTCTTGCAAGACTTCTTTACCTGACGGACGCTTCGATGGATCATTATCTGTCATTTTTGCTTGTATTTGCTTTAATCTTTCCAATACTATTTTATCATCCGGTTTTGTTTTTTCTATCAGTTCATTGATTACAACGCCGAGCGAATAAAGATCGGTTTTATTAGAATAACTTCTATCTCTTTTAATTATTTTATCGAATTCAATTTCTGGTGCTTGGTATGCTTCTGAACCTCGTTTAGTCATATCCTGTATTTTCAAATCAGTCCCTTGACATTTTCCTGCACAGCCAAAATCAATCAATGTACATTTTTTATCAATCGGATCCCAAATCATATTTTGTGGTTTAATGTCACGATGTAAAAAATGATGATTTTCATGCAAGTCGGTTAATGCTTCGACCGCTTTTAATGCCATTAACACCGTCTGCTCTAGTGGCAACCCTTCGCTATCACTGGTAGCCAATTTCATAACATCCGTATATTCTTTACCTTGAGCATAAGGCTGAATACTAATGTGCATAGATTGATTTCCATTCTGAATCTTCAGCGTGCCATGCAACTGCTTTAATTCTGACAAAGTCGCATTTTCGGTATTTTGTTGAGAAACTTGTCCGTGGATTTTATTATCTTGACCTTTAACCATTTTTAGTACTGACCACGATTGATCGGCAACATTTTGTACCAAAAAGGCTGCAGCGGTTGCACCACTACCAATAGGAGAATGCATAACAAATGCCCCACCTTCTTTGGTGAGAAATATGGTTTTATTGTTAACTTTGATGTAATTATTTTCTTTCCCTTCTTTCATAGTATCTAATTGAGTAATTTCATCTTTAGTTAGAATAGATAACTTACCATTATCTAATGGATGCATTGTATTAGCATTTACTGCGGAGGGTAATCTTTCTTTACTTTGATTTTTATTACCATTTTCCTGCGATATTTTAGCATCAGGATTTATTTTATGATTGATAACATTCATAACTTCATTCATCGTTGGCCGTTCATTGGGATCAACAGCTAACATGTTTGCTAATCCTAACTTTGCCAAATCTAACTTAAATTCATTTTGCAGCATTATTCCCATAGCATAGACATCAGATTGTACTGAATTAGTAACTTCCTTTGAAAATTCAGCATCAAGTTGTTGTTTATGCTGTTTTGCTACTTGAAGGGCTGTCTCATATTTACTTTGAAAATTGATAATTCTCGCTTGAAAGTCATCAATTTTACCATCAAGAATTTTTGCTTTATCTCTATTTGAACAGAAATCTTTTACTGCATTAGCGGCCATTCCATGATAGCCTTCATTCGGAGCGAAATGCTTTGTTTTTTCAATCAATTCTTCTTGATTGGTGCCATCATATTCTTCTAAAAGCGCTAAAACTTGCTGTTTATTATCCCGATTAAAAATACTTAATCCTCCTGGATCAATAGCAAACATCATATCTATCGTTTGCGAACTTTCGCCTAAGACTTTTCGTTTTTCTACTTGCAGATCTTCAACAATGGCTTTAGCTTCTTGGATAAATTCACCTTGCTTTTTAGCAATTCCTTCTTGTGCTTGCCAAGCTCTACCGGCTTTAAGAATTTCTTCTCTACCCAGTTCGGGTGACATATACCCTGGGCTACCAAATGGTTTGGCTACAATGGCATCCCCTTGTAATTTAATAGCGCCTCCGAAATCAATAACATTCACATTTTTAACATTACCCTTTTCATCCAGCGATGCCATAAAATTGGCACCTTTGATATCTCGATGCAAGATCCCTTTTTCATGCATCTTGGCAACCGAAGCGCAGCATTGTTGTGCTAATTTTAATTTTTGTTCTTCAGTTAGTGCTTGCTTTTTTAATACGGATTGCAATTCACTGCCTTGATACAAGGGTTGAACAACATAGCGCTTATTGCCAATCATTTGTCCCATTGCTTTAGATTGTTTTGCTTCCCGTTCTCTGACAAAATCAGCTTTTGCAGCTCCCATTTCTTTCATCAGATTAATTTCGGTGTTTAATGAAGATTTATCAGCCATTACTTTGATAGCTAATCGTTCACCTTGTTCATTCTCCAGAACCTTAACTTTTCCCTCCATCCCTTTTCCTAAAATATCTCTTGATACTCTATAAGCTTTATTTTGACCATTCTCATTAAGAATGATATAAGAATGACCTAATCCTGGATGATCTTTCTTGCTTAATTTTTGAGTTTTATTATCAACAATCAATTGATTAACAATATCCCATTCATTTTCCTTTAGTTGTTGCTGCGCATGACTTTGCTTGTTGGCCTTTGCTATTGCTTGATCACAGTTTTTAAAAAAACGATCTTCAAGGACATTATCCCCTTTAATCATTTTTTCTAGTTGCAATTTAACTGACGTTTCAATATACGGGATCTCTTTTCCATTCGCTAAAGCATTTTCAAATTTAGATAAAAAAGCTTCACATTGCTCTTTAGAGGATAATTTCGAATCAATTCCAGCGAATGAAATTTCTACAAAACCTGAGACAGGCAATGGTTTAGTTGTCTTTGCATCATCATTTGTTTTTGATAGTGCTTCAATTTCTTTATTATAATTCGAGTCCGCTTTCTTTGAGTTCTTTCTAAGATATTTCAAAGCATTATTAAGAACCATTTGTGGCGTTGCAAATGAACGAAGCGCTCTACGATTAAACAATTTACTTGACTTATTCTCTTTTGCACCTGCTTGCAAAACCCATCCTGCCACTTTAGAACAGTTCGTTCCCGTTAATGAAAATTTATCATGTGAAATAGCGACTTGCTTCGCTCTGTTTAACATTGGTTCCAAATCTAAGGCACCATTTTTATTTTCACCATTCTTAGAAGCCAAGGGAATTTGTACAATATGATCAGGTGGCAAGCCATATGAAAAATTATTTCTTAACAATTCTTGATTTTTTGGAATATGGTTTTCGTAATTAGCTTTCAAATTATCAAATTCAATATCAGATTTATCTTGCAACTTTTGACATAATTCAGCAATTTCATCTTTAGAATAATTCATAAGATTGGTAGCTGAGATCATTTCCAAACCCAGCAAATTTTTATTTTCAAGAATTTTTTCCGCTGTTTTAGGGGTAATTTGTTGCCAACGAGTGAAGTCTGTTTTAATCATCTTCAGAATTTCACTTTTTTGTTGTTTAGCCATTTCTTGGATGGTTTGCATCAACTCAAGATTTCTGGGTGAATTTTCAAAATCACTTTTGCGCTGGTTAATTTCATTTGTTAAAAAATTGATTTCTGCTGAAGTTATTTTGGGAGGTTTTTTTACGTTATCTTTCCATTGAGGGTACAATCTATCAAGTAAAATGACATCTGTTTCTCCAAGTTTATTTGTTTTTGCGACAACACGGTCTAACCTACCCGCAGCAAATCTATAATTATCTAGCTCTTGTATATATTTTTTGAAATTGGCTATATTTTCAAACGCTTTAAATTCAGCATCTGATAAATTACCACGTTGATGGATAATTTCGTCAGGGCCTAAAGTCATCGTTGTACGTCCGATTAACCCCTTATAACTTCTTTTTTCTGGTTGAAGTTCAGCTGCCCATTTCGGATCCATTGCAAAATTGACACCAGCGCGCTCTTCAATTGAATCTATGATAAAGTCTCGATCGAGTGTAACTTCATCATTTGACCAAGCACTGATATACACTTCATAAACTTGTTGGCCATTTGGCAAAGTTCTCTTTTCAAAGGGTAATACTTGATTATTTTCATGATAACAATATTTATCAATTAAATTTTGTGCTTGTTCATCGGCTGGAAAGGTTAATCGAACAGCAGCATGCCCAATGTTACCACCCATAAATTTGGCGCGTAATTGAAAAAGGAGCCCATTACCTCCACCAAACTCAGTACCCCAGGTTATGACTTCTGCATAACCTGATTGGATTGTAGGACCATTTTGCATACAAACCCTCTCAATATCATTTATTTAGAGTGTTAACAATGAAAATGGTTCTTAGATTATTAAAATTTATAAGATTTAAATTGACCGCTGACGATTGTGTTGTTTAACGCTTGGTCAGAATAACCCTAATCCTACATCAGCAAGCTGATGAAGTTGACCATCAGTAGTTTGGTAGGTGGCATAGCCAAAAATAATATTTCCAGCAATAACATCCGATTGTTGATCGCTGATTAAATCAATCGATGCTATGCCTCTCTCAGCTAATGACAAGAATTCACCAGGTTCACAAATACCATTTTCATTAGCATCCTGCCATACCCCAAAGCGAGCCCAATCTTCATCCTGCATATCCAGAATACCATCAACATTGCTATCGTAAAGTAAACGCAATGCTTCCAGATCGGTTTTCGCATTCGGATGGGTGAAGGTAAATTCTTCTAGGCCATTGATAATTTTATCGCCGTTTAAATCGATTGCGAGTAGTCCATCTTGTCCATTGACCCAGCCGATAGTAGTTGTATTTTCCCGTCCAAACAAGGAAAAGGCAATTTGACTTTCATCAGGCGGAATTAAGTTAATACCATCATCGTTTAAATCTAAAATGATAGGAGGAACGATAACATTGATAGTTACTGTAGCCGCATTACTTGTTAATCCATGATTATCCGTGATCTTATAAGTAAAGCTATCGATATCTGTTGCTGCAAAAACACCGTTAGAATCGTATTGATACGTACCATCAGCATTCACGGTTAACAAAGCACCGGATGTTAGCGTAATCTGTACCCCAACATTTGCTGCCTGTCCTTCTACTTCACTAATAACAAAAGTATCGCCAGTATCGGGATCGGAATCATTAAATAGTAAGCATTGTGGATCAAGTGTTGAATTCACATCAATCACGGTGGTGCCATGCGTTGTATTACTATCATCAACAGCAATAGGCGCTTCATTAACACCATTAATGGTAATCGAGACGGTAGCCGTACTTGTGAGTCCGCCACTATCTTGGACAGTATACGTAAAGGAATCGATTGTTGATGCACCTACGGATAAACTGACAAATGCCCCATTCGGATTGTATTGATAAGTGCCATTGGCATTAACGGTTAATAAAGCACCCGATGCTAATGTGATTTGAACCCCCACATTGGCAGCCAAACCTTGTACTTCACTAATAACTAAGGTATCACCAACATCTGGATCGGTATCATTGATTAGTAAATTATGCGGATCGGATACCAAATTGACATCAATCATGGTATTCGCATCCGTGGTATTGCTATCATCAACCGCCGTTGGTGCATCATTGACGCCATTAATCGTAATAATCACGGTAGCCGTACTGGTAAGCCCACCACTATCTTGCAAGGTATAAGTAAATGAGTCGGTCGTTGAACTCCCTTGCGCTAAAGAATCAAACATATGATTGGGATTATAATTATAAGTGCCATCAGCATTTACCGTTAAGAGCGCACCGGATGCTAATGTGATTTGATTTCCGACATTTGCAGCAACCCCATTAACTTCACTAATTGAATGCGTATCACCCACATCATCAGTATCATTGATCAGTAAATTATGCGGATCAACTATGGTATTCACATTAATAATCGCATTGGCATCCGTTGTATTACTATCATCTACTGCAACAGGGGCACTATTAACGCCATTAATGGTAATAGTCACTGTCGCAGAACTGGATAATCCTTCTGCATCATGCATTGTATAAGTAAAACTATCGATTCCTTGACTACCCGCGGCTAAATAATTAAATACGCCATTAGGGTTATAGGTATATGAACCATCTGCATTCAGCAGTAATAAGGCATTGGAAAGTAATGTAAATTGATTCCCAACATTTGTTCCAAGACCATTCACTGCACTCACAATTTTAGTATCACCCGGATTGGGATCGGTATCGTTACTCAGAACGCCATTGACAGTGAGTACATCGAGAATAGTATTTTCATCTGTTGTTCCCACATCATCAACTGCCGTGGGTGCTTGGTTAAGCGTCACGGTAACCACCAAATTTGCACTATCTTGGCTACCATCATTATCAGTGATGGTATAACTAATGGTATCGAGTACAGTTATTAAATTATCATTTTGTGGCGCTGTTTTGCTGGTATCTAGCGTATAAATATAATCACCAATTTGATGACCACTTTGAACCGCAACATAAACTTCAATATCACCAAAAGTTGTGGGTGCATGAATAATGCCGTCAACAAGACCATCACTCGCATCCGTTACACCATTGACAGCGGTAATATCACCGCCATCAGCGCCAAATAATGAAATACCAAAACCATTATCATCGCTTATTAAATTTCCGGTGGCTGTATCGGAGCCATTAACAAAACAGAGTGTCTCACTCGCAGTATTGGTTTTTTCGGTGGCAATGGGAATATCATCATCAATGGTAATAGTTAGGGTATTGCTAGCGGTCGAACCATCACTATCAGTAAAGACATAGGTAAAAACTTGATTAATTGGTTGGTTATTTGTGTTATGCAATGGATTGCTTAATAAAAATGTATAGGCACCCGTATTTACATTAACGGTCAGTATATTTCCTTCGGTGGTTATGACAACAATATGCCCAAATAAAAAACCGTAACTTCCACCATTAATCGTCACACTAGTGACAGTTCCACCATCTGCCCCAAATCGATCTACCGGTGGATTAATTAATGTGCCCGAAAGTAATGCAGGAACATGAGATTGATCAGTTCCACTATTTTCTATAGCGGCTTCTGAAATGGTGCCACCATTTTGACTTGTTGCCAGCGGAACATCATCAATAATCGGAAAGGTTAATGTACCAATATTGGTTTCAAGATAAGTGTTTGAAAGACTATAAACAAAGTTATCAAAAAATATTTTAGTCCCGCCCATTTGTATCACATCATATAAGGGGTTACCTAACAGATGGGGGACGGCGTGATGTAATATATACTCATAATCACCTATTTGGTGGCCATTAAACGTCGATAGGTAAAAATTTAATTCATTACCTTCTGCAGTCGTTAAGGTAACGACATCGGAATTACGAATTTCTGATGATCCAGGTCGAATAGGTAAACCAAAATAAACATTGACTAAATTACCACCTGATGGCCCAAATGATGCCCCTTTTGTAAAGATATTCCCGATGCTAGTCGTAAAAGCAACCGTATCAAGGGTAACTTCGAAGATATCAGGCATCGTAATGGCGGGCGCGGTTGGCAAACCATGTTGTGGATTGGTCGTCACCGTGGGTGGAGACTGCACATTGGTTGTGGTCGTTGTTGTGATTGATGGCTGCGGTGCTGGAACTGAAATGACCAGATCGAGCATTTCAATCGGTTGATAATCAAAATTAACACTAACAACCTCTAATTGACTCCCTGAAGACTCAACGCGGCCTTCTTTCATGTATTGAGCCATTTTTATATTGTAAGCATTTCCCTCTGTCACGGGAATTTGAAATAAGTCTTCGAATTTTACATCAAGAAATTCATTTTCATTTGCATTTAATTTAGATTTGGCTACCGCATCTTCTATGGTCTTTAATAAGGCTGCTTCGTCCAATACGACATATTTATCCATTGCATTAGCAAATGAACTAGCAAGCACTTCATAAGGGAACACGCCCTCAAGACTGGGCGCAAAGACGTCTTCTTCATCTGATTGCTTCGAAGTTTGGTTAGCTACTTTTAATAAAGCCTCTTCGTCTAAAACTTTATAGCTGTCAATTGACTTCTCAAATGGGACAGCCAGTTTTTCGTAAGGGAATACCGCTTCGACAGTGGGAACGAAGATGTCATGATCATGTTCAATACGTTCTGGATTCCTTTCCATATAAAGAACATAAACGATTTCTTGATACCAAGCAAATAGTTTAGTTGTTTAACTATAAAAAGATATATTGTGTTAATTTAATGAATTAATTTACTGAGTTCAATAGGGAAGGTTTTAATATCATTATGGTCAATTTTTAGAATAGTTAAATTCGGTAATTTACCTAAACTTTCTGGAATACTCTTTAATTGATTATGGGCTACATTTAATTCTCGTAATTTTGCTAACCGTTCAAGCGCTTGCGGTAATACCTTTAAACTATCATGTGCAGCTTGCAATACTTCTAAAGCAATTAACTCGCCTACTTCCGTTGGTAATTCTGTCAATTCAGGATTATTTCCAATATAAAGTTCTTTAAGATGCTTTAAATGACCTATTTCTTTGGGTATTAAAGCAAGGGGATCTCCTTCAACATTTAAAATTTCTAGTTTTAATAAATGAGATATTTCACTTGGGAGTGATTTGATCAAACAATCTGCTATATCTAATTCTCTTAGTTCAGACATTAGACCAATTTCAGGAGGTAATTCTAAAATGTAGGAATCTTTACCAATGATCTTTAATCTTTTTATAATTTTCAATTTATTTAAGTTTAAATGAAATGCAAAGCTGGGAAGGCGTGTGATATATTTTAACTCCAAGTCATGATCTTCTACCGCATTTAGATAAGAGATAATAATATAAGTATTCATTTTAGTTAATACAGTATCAAGCGCCACTAAATCAATAACGTCTTGCAAACCATTTTCAACTAAAATAGCAATTTGTTGAAATAATTGCTTGATAATAATGCGATTTGAGCGTATCAAGCGCATGATATTATTTTTATTAACACGAAAAAAAGCGACTTCGTGTAATAAACGTTCTTGGTTTAAACGACTTTCTTCATTTTTAATTGATTCATTCATGTAATCATTCTCAAGTTTATGACAACGGTGTCTCTTGATGTTGTTGTTCTAATTGCTGTGTTATTGACTGTATATCAGTTGCAGCAGAAACGGCTGCAACTTCAGCGGTACTCATATCGGTATTGGTTGTACTTTCTGTTCCTATATTGTGCATTTCTGATGTATTTAATATGCTTTGATTATCTGTTGATTGTGGCGATGTGCTTGTCATGGACGAGAAATCAATGACAGCATGATCGCCAATGATATCTGGCATACTTAAGGTTTGCGTCTGAGTAGGCGCTATATTTAATGAAACATCTGCCGCGACATGCGATACTCCATCCACCGTTTGATAACTGGTATATCCAAATAGGGTGTTCCCTTCGATGATTTGTGATTGATGGTCTGAATTAACATTGATTGAAATAATGCCCATTTCCATTAAGGTTTTATATTCACCTGAATCTGAAATGCCATTGCTATTTTTATCTTGCCAAACACCAAATTTACCAAAGGAAGTATCTTCTACATTAAAAATACCATCATGATTCGTATCAAAGGTTAAACGTAACGCATCCAAATCTGTTTTAGCGTCGGGTGAATGGGCAGTTAAGGCAAATTCATCCATATTCGTTACTTTTCCATCCCCTTGATAATCGTAGATTAACAACCCATCACCGGGTTGTACCCACCCTATTTGATTTGTCCCATTCATATCATGAAAGGTATTTAAAGTGACTGAAGATTGCTCAGCAGAAATCAATTCTATATTGTTATTATTATTTAGATCGAGAATAACAGGGGCGCCTCCCGTGACATCAATATCAACATGTGCAGCGGTATTGGAGGCAAGCCCATTATTATCAATCGCAACATAATCAAAATTAGCCGTTCCATTGAAATCAGCATCTGGCACAAAATAAAGTTGAGCATTATTACCGGTAGCCGTAATCAACTCACTAGCTGATAGTACCTGCGTTAAAAGGTTATCTTTATATAAAATACCATCGGTGGGTAAAACATCTACTCTAAAATTTAAGATAGTCCCATCAACATCATTGCCGGCTAAAGTAATAGGAATGGTTGTATTTTCTAGACCGGAGGTTGAAACGGCATTAGCAACTGGCGCATCATTCACTCCCGTTACGGTAATGGTTGCTGTTGAAGTGCTAGTTAATCCTCCAAGATCTTGCATTTGATATGACACAACAACCGTCGCTGTTTCACCATCTGCTAAAAAATCAAAATCCGTGCCAGGATCAAATACCAGTTGATTACTAACCACATTGGCTGTTGCGGTTGAAATCGTCACATCATCAATGCCAAATAATGCACTACTAATTAGCACTGAATTTAAATTAAAGGTGCCAGGGACATCACCATTATCAATATCGGTATCGTTTGCAAGTACATCAACGGTCACTGGGGTGTTCTCTGATGTCGATGCCACATCAAGAGCAGCAACGGGTGCATCATTTTCACCGATTACGGTAATGGTAACCGTCTTCACGGCACTATCAGCACCATGCGCATCGGTGGCCATATAAGTAAAGGTAACGTCCTGTTTTTGGCCAGCCCCTAGCGCTTGAAAATCATTGCCTGGATCATAAGTAAAAGTTCCATCGTTATTATTAGTAACAGTACCTTGTCCTGCCAATAAATTATTCACGATGGTATAAGTTAAATTTGTTTGATTATTATCGCTATCGACATCATCTGCTGAAAATAAAATAGGACCAACTGGAGCACCATCTTCTGTGGCACTGATGGCTTGATCATTGGCGGTTGGTGCATCATTGACACCGGTTACTGTAATCGTCACTGTTTTTACCGCACTATCAGCACCATGCGCATCGGTGGCCATATAGGTAAAGGTAACATCTTGCTTTTCACCGACTGCTAAACCTTGAAAATCGCTGCCTGGGTTATAAGTGAAAGTGCCATCATTATTATTAGCAACAGTCCCTTGTCCTGCCGCTAAATTGCTTACAATCGTATAAGTTAAATTTGCTTGGTTATTATCGCTATCGACATCATCTGCTGAAAATAGAATAGGACCAACTGGAGCACCATCTTCTGTGGCACTGATGGTTTGATCATTGGCGGTTGGTGCATCATTGACACCGGTTACCGTAATCGTCACTGCTTTCACAGCGCTATCAGCACCATGGGCATCTGTGGCCATATAGGTAAAGGTAACGTCTCGCTTTTCACCGGCTGCTAGACCTTGAAAATCGCTGCCAGGATTATAAGTGAAAGTACCATCATTATTATTGGTAACTGTCCCTTGCCCTGCCGCTAGGTTGCTCACAACTGTATAAGTTAAACTTGCTTGATTATCATCGCTATCCACATCATCAGCGGCAAAGAGAATAGGACCAACCGAAGCACCATCTTCTGTGGCGCTAATAGCTTGATCATTGGCAAGGGGTGCATCATTGACACCGGTTATTGTAATCGTCAAAGTAGCTGAGCTTGTTAAGCCTTCAGCATCCTTCATTGTATAAGTAATGACTTCCTGAGCAGTTTTACCTACCGCTAAACTATCATAGACACTTGTTGGCTCGAATGAATACGAACCATCCGCATTTAACGTAAATAAAGCCCCTGACGATAAGGTAATTTGTTTGCCTACATTCGCAGAAACACCATCGACAGCGCTAACAATCTTGGTATCACCCACATCCGGATCGGTATCATTACTTAACACGCCATTTGCTGCAATAACGACTAAAGCCGTATTTTCCCCAGTGGTATTGGTGTCGTCGATAGCCACCGGTGACTCATTCAAATCAATATTGACTGTTAACGTCGAGGTGCTTTTATCGCCATCCGCATCCGTTAGCTCATAAGTTAACACATCATTTACATTTTTATTGGTATCGGCAAAGGCTTGTGGGATAAGTTTCATCAATGCCGGATCAAGCGAATAGGTATAACCACCTGTTGCCGTATCCACGATGAGGTGTCCATAAGACGTTGTCACATTAATAAAGCCATCAATCGTTCCGTCGCTTGCATCGCTTACACCATTAATTAAGGTTACTTTGCCACCATCGGCACCAAAGGTTGATGCAATCCCATCTGATAGTAAGTTTCCGGTTTTGGCCTCGTTGCCATTTACATACATAGCTGTCTCATCGACACTATTATTCTTAACATTGGCCTCAGGATGATCATCTTGAATATAAATAGTGATATTGCCAACGGCCGTTTGCAGAGTGATATCGGTAATCGAGTAAACAAATCGATCGGTAAATATTTCTTGCAAAGCATCGACATAATTTGAACCCCAAACGCTTTGCAAATGCAATATGGGATTATTGAGTGTATAGGAGTAATCGCCAGTTGTTCTATCAAAGACAAACACATTGCCTTCTGGGGTCGTTAAAGTGGTTACGCCAGCCGTATGGGTTTCGCTTGAACCGGCACGTGCGGGTACATTAAAAAATACATCCATCGTGAGTAATCCAGCACCAAAAGTTGCTCCTGTCCCGTTATTAAATGGGCCTGGCTCAGTAATATTACCGCTAATGGTAAAAGATTGCTGTGTGTTTAAAAGGGTTTCTGTAAAAATAACTTGTTGATCAGGTTGTGGAATATCGATAGGTGGTGCTTTAGGAGCATTTTCAGTTGGATTAGGCGTTGCGGTCGGTGGCGTGCTAAAAGAGTATGACTGTACAATGTTAATCGATAAAGCTTGTGGCTGTGATTCAACTTTGAGCAAAATCTCTTCATCATTTTGCGTCAAAGGGTTATTCATATTTAAGAATCGTTCAAGAGAGTTTACACTCCCTTCACTACCACTGCTGATTGTTTTGCCTAGCGTACTCCCACCTTCTTCAACAGAAATTTCAAATAACTGTTCAAACTCTAAGTTTAAAAAATCAGGACCTTGTTCATTATTAACAGCAAGTTTAGCAATCGCTTCTTCTATTTCAGCCAAAAACTGCTTTTGATCCATCTGTGCATAAACTTGAAAAGCTTCCTGAAAGGGGACTGATAATTCTTCAGTTGGCAGAAAATTTTGATTTGCATCAACGAAAATATCCATTAAACCAGAATTCAACAGTAATACGGCATCCATCGCTGGAGTAGCTTCGTGCGAAGCTTGATTTTGTTGAGTCCTTGTATCTTGCTTAATCCCTTCTTCGACTGTCTTTATTACCATTATCACTACCAACATGAAGAAAATGATGGAAAGATGCAATTACAGATATGCAATTTTAATTGCTTCGATAACTAAATTATACAATGATGAGGCCTTCATACATAGATCAAAGGTACTAGAAAGAGCTATAAATAGTAGTATTTTGACTGCTCATTTTATCAATAGTTACGATAATGGTACTTCGTGATGCTGTTGCTCCAATTGTTGTGTTACGGTTGAATTACTTGCTGACATTGACGTTGCTGTAAAGTTTTCAGTGTTTGTGCTTACATGAGTACCTACATTAGCATTTTCACTTTGAGTGTTTTCAGCAGGATTCGGTGCTTCTGATGCAACAGCCGCACTAGAAGCTTGTGAGGTGACAGAAGCATTTTGGCTCCCTGTTTCGTGATTATCTGTTGCCAGTGGAGCTACACTTTTAATGGCTGAAAAATCAATAACAGAATGTTCATCAACCACATCCGGCATATTTAATGCAACACTTTTAGTTGCAGGCGCAACACTGAGTGCAACGTCTGCAGCAAGGTGAGATACCCCATCAGCTGTTTGGAAACTGGTATAGCCAAATACGGTATTTCCTTCTATGATTTGGACTTGATGATCCGAATTAGTATTAATTGAAATAATACCCATTTGTGTTAGCGTTTTATATTCACCCTCATCTGAGAGCCCATTACCATTTTTATCTTGCCAAACACCAAAATTACCAAATAACTCATCTTTAGCATCAAATATACCATCGTGATTATTATCAAATTTAAAACGTAAAGCCTCTAAATCAGTTTTAGCTTCATCAGCATGAAATGTTAATGCAATTTCATCTATATTCGTCACTTTACCATCACCTTGATAATCATACACTAAGATACCATCACCTGGCTGAACCCATCCCATTGGATTAGAACCATGAGTGTCTCGAAATGAATTTAAAGTAACATTGGATTTATCATCGCTGACCAAATCAATACTATTATTATTATTGAGATCGAGAATCATAGGAGGTATCCCCCCAAATATAAGAGTTGCTGCTAAACTGACTGCATTATGATTATCTTGAATGGTGTAAGATAACTGATTAATAGATTCTGCTTCGCCTGTATAGGTAAATGAACCATCAGAGTTAACAATGATGGTTGATCCATCACTCAATGTTTCTAAAGTACCTAACGACAATGCCTGACTATTATAACTTAAACTTGAAACGACAAAAGTATCGCCAATATCAACATCCGAATCATTTGCTAAGATATCTCCAGTAACTACAACGGTACCGGTACCTGCGGTTGAAAAGGCATCATTGACAGCAGTTGGCGCATCATTAACTCCTGTTACTGTAACCGTTACTGTTTGCGTTCCGCTATCAACCCCATGTACATCTGTCGCTTTATAGGTGAAAGTAACATCTTGCTTTTCACCATCTGCCAATTCTTGAAAATCACTTCCTGGATTATATGTAAAACTTCCATTATTATTATTCGTCACTGAACCTTTTCCAGCCGCTAAATTACCCACTATTGTATAGGTTAAGCTTACTTGATTATCATCACTATCAACATCGTCACCAACAAATAATGTAGGGCCAACTGGACCACCATCTTCGGTTGCACTAATCGCTTGATCATTGGCGACTGGCGCATCATTCACGCCAATAACTGTCACCGTTACCGTTTGTACACCGCTATCTACACCGTGTGCATCGGTTGCTTTATACGTGAAAGTAACATCTTGTTTTTCCCCTGCCGCTAATCCTTGAAAATCGGCACCTGGACTATAGGTAAATGTACCATCGTTATTATTCGTTACAGAACCTTGACCAGCCGCTAAATTACCCACTATTGTGTAGGTTAAGCTTACTTGATTATCATCACTATCAACATCGTCACCAACAAATAATGTAGGGCCTACTGGACCACCATCTTCGGTTGCACTAATCGCTTGATCATTGGCGACTGGCGCATCATTCACGCCAGTAACTGTCACCGTTACCGTTTGTACACCGCTATCTACACCGTGTGCATCAGTTGCTTTATACGTGAAAGTAACATCTTGCTTTTCATCATCTGCCAATTCTTGAAAATCACTTCCTGGATTATATGTAAAACTTCCATTATTATTATTCGTCACTGAACCTTTTCCAGCCGCTAAATTACCTACTATTGTGTAGGTTAAGCTTGCTTGATTATCATCACTGTCTACATCATCCGCTAAGAATAAAGTAGGACCTACTGGACCACCATCTTCGATTGCACTAATCGCTTGATCATTGGCGACTGGCGCATCATTCACGCCATTAATGGTAATCGTGACATTAGCGGTATCAAATCCACCTGTACCATCGCTGACTTGATAGCTGAAACTATCTGTTGTCGATTCACCAACCGCTAAACTTTCAAATTTGCCATTGGGATCGTAATCATAACTGCTGTCGGCATTAGCCGTTAATAAAGCACCTGATGAGAGAGTAATTTGTTTACCAACATCTCCTGCAGCACCGTTAACTTGTGAAACACTCATGACATCGGATACATCGACATTCGTATCATTACTTAATAAACCATTAGCTGCTGTTACGGATAAAAGCGTATCTTCAGTTGTAACCGCATTGTCATCAACGGCAACGGGCAGATCATCCGTAATATTAATGGTCAATGTTTTACTTGCTTGTGTTCCATCATTATCCGTTAAAGTATACGTATAGGTTAGAATCTCAGGTTGATTATTCGTGTTATCGTAAGGATTATTCAATGTATAAGTATAAGCACCTGTCGCTTGATCGACAGCTAAGGTATTCCCTTCACTATCAGTTACCGTAATAATTCCTGCTGCAATAACGGTATTTCCCGTTGCATTAGATGAACCATCGCTCGATGCACTCGTCAAGACAACATTCGATATAATGCCGCTATCCGCACCTAATAACGTACCACTTGAAATAATATCACCCGTTAGTTGCAACCCAGAAGGATTAGGATTTGACCCCCCTGCTAAACTTGCTTCATCAAGGCTACCTGCACTTTCTGGCAAAGCGATAGGACCATCATCATTAATTGAAATAGTTAAGGTATTACTTGCTGTTGTCCCATCACCATCAGTTAAGGTATAAGTAAATGTTAATATCGTTGGTTGGTTGTTATCATTGCTATAAGCATTGTTTAAGGTATAAGTATAAGCGCCGGTAGCTTGATCGACTGCTAAAGTATTCCCTTCACTATCAGTTACCGTGATAATGCCTGCCGCAATAACCGTGTTTCCCGTTGCATTTGAGGCTCCATTACTTAGTGAACTTGTCAACACCACATTTGAAACAATCCCACCATCTACGCCTAGTACTGTGCTACCTGAGGTAATATCCCCTGTGATAGTAGGTGCATTCGGATCGGCATCGGAGCCCACAATCGGAATATCGGCCTCATTCACACTACCCGCCTCTTGTGCTAAAGCAACAGGACCATCATCATTAACCGAAATGGTTAATGTCGAACTTGCCACGGTGCCGTCACCATCGGTTAAGGTATAGGTAAATGTTAATATCGTAGGCAGGTTATTATTATTGCTATAAGGATTATTTAAAGTATAAGTATAAGCGCCGGTGGCTTGATCAACCGCTAAGACATTACCTTCGCTATCGGTTACTGTAATAATGCCTGCCGCAATAACCGTGCTTCCGGTTGCATTTGATATTCCGTTACTTAATGAACTCGTCAATACCACATTTGAAACCGTGCCACTATCTGCACCTAACAACGTACCATTTGAGATGATATTATCAATGACACTAGGCACCCCAGGAAAATTGGGATCAATATCATTCTCATTTACGCTACCCGCATCTTGTGCTAAAGCAACAGGACCATCATCATTAATTGAAATAGTTAAAGTATTACTTGCAATTGTCCCATCACTATCCGTTAAGGTATAGGTATAGGTTAATATCGTGGGTAGATTATTATTATTGCTATAAGCATTATTTAAGGTATAAGTATAAGCGCCGGTGGCTTGATCAATCGATAAGACATTCCCTTCGGTATCGGTTACCGTAATAACACCTGCTGCAATAACCGTATTTCCGGTTGCATTCGATATGCCGTTACTTAATGAACTCGTTAATACCACATTCGAAACGATGCCACCATCTGCGCCTAGTACGGTGCTACCTGAGGTAATATCGCCTGAGATAGTGGGTGCATTAGGATCGGCATCTGAGCCTACAACCGGAATATCCGCTTCATTTACGCTACCCGCATTTTGGGTTAAAGCGATAGGACCATCATCATTAATCGAAATGGTTAAAGTAGCACTTGCTTGCGAACCATCACCATCGGTTACAGTATAGGTATAGGTTAATATCGTGGGTAGGTTATTATTATTGCTATAAGCATTATTTAAGGTATAAGTATAAGCACCGGTGGCTTGATCAATAGATAAGACATTCCCTTCGGTATCGGTTACCGTAATAACACCTGCTGCAATAACCGTATTTCCGGTTGCATTCGATATGCCGTTACTTAATGAACTCGTTAATACCACATTCGAAACGATGCCACCATCTGCGCCTAGTAAGGTGCTTCCTGAGGTAATATCCCCTGTGATCATTGGTGCATTCGGATCGGCACTAGAACCGACAACCGGAATATCTGCTTCATTTACGCTACCCGCATTTTGTGCTAAAGCAACAGGAACATCATCATTAATTGAAATAGTTAAGGTATTACTTGCAGTTGTCCCATCACCATCGGTTAAGGTATAGGTATAGGTTAATATCGTGGGTAGATTATTATTATTGCTATAAGCATTATTTAAGGTATAAGTATAAGCGCCCGTTGCTTGATCAATAGATAAGACATTTCCTTCGGTATCGGTTACCGTAATAACACCTGCTGCAATAACCGTATTTCCGGTTGCATTCGATATGCCGTTACTTAATGAACTCGTTAATACCACATTCGAAACGATGCCACCATCTGCGCCTAGTAAGGTGCTTCCTGAGGTAATATCCCCTGTGATCATTGGTGCATTCGGATCGGCACTAGAACCGACAACCGGAATATCTGCTTCATTTACGCTACCCGCATTTTGTGCTAACGCGACAGGACCATCATCATTAATTGAGATGGTTAAGGTATTACTTGCGGTTGTTCCATCACTATCCGTTAAGGTATAGGTATAGGTTAATATCGTGGGTAGGTTATTATTGTTGCTGTAAGCATTATTTAAAGTATAAGTATAAGCACCTGTCGCTTGATTTATCGATAAAATATTACCTTCAGTATCGGTTACTGTGATCACACCTGCGGCAATAACGGTGTTTCCTGTTGCATTGGATGCACCATTACTTAATGAACTCGTTAACACCACATTCGAAATAATTCCACCATCTGCACCTAGTACGGTGCTACCTGAGGTAATATCGCCTGAGATAGTGGGTGCATTAGGATCGGCACTTGAGCCAACAACAGGAATATCGGCTTCATTTACGCTACCCCCATTTTGGGTTAAAGCAATAGGGCCATCATCATTAACTGAAATCGCTAAAGTTGAACTTGCTTGCGAACCATCGCCATCAGTTAAGGTATAAGTAAATGTTAAAATGGTGGGAAGATTATTATTATTGTTATAAGCGTTATTTAAAGTATAGGTATAAGCGCCTGTCGCTTGATTAACCGATAAAATATTTCCTTCACTATCGGTTACAGTAATAACACCTGCTGCAATAACAGTGTTGGCTGTTGCATTCGATGCGCCATTGCTTAATGCACTTGTTAACACCACATTCGAGACAATGCCACCATCTGCACCTAACACAGTGCCATTTGAGGTGATATCGCCTGTGATCGTTGGCGCATTGGGATTAGCATCTGTTCCTACTATCGGAATGTCCGCTTCGTTGAGAGCTCCCCCATTTTGAGCCAATGCTATAGGTATATCATCATTAATGGTAATGGTAATACTTTTACTAACGGTATCAAGATCAGCATCCGTAAAGGTAAACGTATAAACTAAAACCGTTGGCTGATTATTAATGTTGGTAAAAGGGTTATTTAAATTATAATCGTAGCTACCGGTTGCTTGATCAATTACAAAGGTATTTCCAGCAACATCAGTAACGGTAATTATTCCTGCGGCAATGACTGTCGATCCATTTGCTAAGGTTACGTTGGTAACGGAACCCCCATCTGCACCAAAAGAATTACTGGGTGGTGATATTAAACTTCCGGTCAATTGCTCTGGCGTGTTCGACTGATTGGATCCAACTGTTTGGATATCAGCCTCAGAAATTGCCATTGTGACTTGATCTGTTGCAACCGGATGATCATCTTGAATCACAATGCTAATATTGCCAACGGCTGTTTGCAAAGCCACATCGGTAATAGAATAAACAAAGCGATCGGTAAAAAATTCTTGGGTTATATCGACATAGTTGGGCCCCCACACACTGAGTAAATGTAATATGGGTTCATTTAACGTATAAGAATAGTCACCTGTCACTCTATCAAAAACAAATACATTACCTTCCGGTGTTGTTAATGTGGTTAAAGCAGCCGTATGCGTTTCACTTGAACCGGCTCGTGCAGGCACATTAAAGAAAACATCCATTGTTAATAATCCAGCACCGACAGTTGCTCCTGTGAAATTATTGAATTCACTAGGAACAAAAATATTACCACTCACTGTAAATGATTGTTGCGTATTTAAAAGGGTTTCTGTAAATATAACATGTTGCTCTGGTGGTGGAATATTAATGGGTGGCGTAGTCGGCCCTTTTCCATCGGGATTTTGCGTTGGCGTCGGAGGGGAAACAAAAGCATAAGAATTAAACGTGTTAAAAGCTAAATTTTGTGGTTGTGATTGTACTTTTAATAAGTCTTCTTCATTAAGGCTCAACTGAAATATATTAAGTGCTCTATCAAGAGACGTCACACTTCCTTCACTGCCGCTTGAGATAGCTCTTCCTGAGGTACTACCCCCTTCTTCCACTAGAACATCAAATAATTGTTCAAACTCTAAATTTAAAAAATCAGGACCTTTATCGTTGAGTGCTAATTTTGCAATCGCTTCTTCAACTTCTGCTAAAAAATCCTTTTGATCCATTTGAACATACGTTTGAAAAGCTTGTTCAAATGCGTTTGAGATTTCTTCTGCTGGAAAAAAATTTTGATTCGGATCAATAAAGATATCCATTAAGCCTGAGCTTAATGTTGAAATATCATCAATCATCGCTACGTTATGAGCATGCGTGCCCGACGTACCATCTTGTTCTGTTTTTTCTTGGTTCGTCCCTTTACCTTGTTTTGATCCCTCTTCAGCTGTTTTTATTACCATTAGATTACTCGCTATAGTGGTAGCGTTAAATCGTGTAATTGCATTAGAAAACATCAAATTTGTTTACTAGATAACAAAATTATACTGTTGTACTTGGCAGCAGATAGTGGTCTTTGGTACTAGAAATGCGAATAAAGGGCTATTTCACTGATTTTTTCTTCAACAAAATGACTTTTAGGGAAGTACACTCTAGCAGGTGCGTATTATAATTAGTAAGGAGTAGAGGTACTCGATGGATTAGGAACTAGCAAGGAATTAATGTGCTGCGTTTAAAAGCTTTGATACCGTTTCTATTTACAGCCTTCATAAGCCAAGACGGATTTGCGCAAACACCGCAAACGGCCGGGGCTTTTCCTATTTCTGCGCCTCAACAACCTGCTGATCCTGCAAAAATTGAATTAGGCAAAAAACTCTATCAAGAACCGATGTTTGCTAAAGATCTCTCTGCTTCGTGTGCGAGCTGTCATCAATTAAAAAATGCAGGCGTTGATAACCTTCCACAGTATATTGGTATGAATAAACAAGTGGGAGCAGTCAATACACCCACTATTTTAAATGCGAGTCTGAATTTTCGACAATTTTGGGATGGGCGTGCAAAAACCATTGCTGAAGTTATCAGTGATCATGTCAAAGATAAAAGCATTTTTGACAGCAGTTGGCCAACGATTATTCAACATCTTTCTGAAAACAGTATTTATACTGAAGATTTTAAAAAGATTTATCCACAAGGTATCACCAAAGCAACCATCGAAGATGCTTTGACGGTTTACATAGAAAACTTATTAACCAATAATTCCAATTTTGATAAATTCATGGCTGGTGATCGTAATGCATTAACCAATGATGCACAAAAGGGATTCCGCTTATTTAAAAAATATGGTTGCATCTTCTGCCATCAAGGTCCTAATTTAGGCGGCAATCTTTATCAACGTCTCGGTATTTATAAAGACTATTATGCCGACAAAGGGCCTCCCAAAAAATCGGATTTAGGTCTTTATAATGTGACAGGCAAGCCTGAAGATAAATATGTCTTTAAAGTGCCAACGCTACGCAACATAAGTAGAACGGGACCTTATTTACATGATGGTTCCATTAAAACGCTACCTGAAATGATTCAATTAATGGCAATTTATCAAGTTGGGCAACCTTTGAGAAATGATGAAGTGAATTCAATCGCAGCATTTTTGCAAAGTTTAAACGGACAACCTGATAATGATTTAATCACTAATCAAGAGAAGTAAGAGAAATAATGAATTTAACTGAGCGAACAAAATACAACATGACCCGCGGACTTATCGCGGGTATTGTTGTTGTGATTGTCGCTATTTATTATGTCAGTGAAATTCGTCCTTTTGCTTATCGCAATTATGAAACTAATTTAAATCAACTCCAACGTTACGATGCTGAATTAAATGAAGCATTGGTGCAAATTCGATTCGGTATTAAAAAATATTATAACCCTATCGATAAAGCCCTAGATGGCATGCATGATACTTTGCAAATTTTAAAAGAAGAATTAGTACAAAGTCCTAATTTCCCTATCAAACGATTAATTGCCAAAGATGTTGCTATTTTAGAAAAAGCCATTAATGACAAAGAAGAAATCAGCTTACATTTCAAGCGCATAAATCCTGTCCTCATAAATGCAATTTATCAATTCTCGATAGTGATGGCTGAAATTATTGAAAATCAAGCCAGTACCCAAGCGGTTGAAAGCTCTAGTTTACAAGAACAATATGCGCAGTTATTTAATGCGCAGTTTATGGAAAAATTGAACAATTTGTTTCGTGGTATTTTAGTTTACATTAATCAACGCAATCTAGATCGTCAGAAATATTTAATGACTTTGGTCCAAGACATTACCAAAACAATGCAAGAAATCAAAGCGAATCCTCAGAAGTTCTCTTCTTTAGATGTCGATATGGATAGACTTTCACAAGGTCTTGCTTATGCAACTAAGATTTTAGAAATACAACCCGAAATATCGAAAATTGATGAATCGTTCTTTGAAGTGCCTATTGTACCCACGATCAGCACTTTAGCTTCTGCTTATAAACTTGCTTTTGATGATTATCGGAAAATATCTTCTGCTTTTCGAATTGTTTTGTATATTTTAGTCTTCGTCTTGTTATTAGTCATCCGCTGGGCGTTTATACGTTTAGCAGAAATCAATCGACAATTAGAGCAACGTGTTGCTGATAGAACTCGAGAATTGACTGTGAAGAATGCTGATTTGAATGATGCTTTAGCAGACTTAAAAGAAGCGCAAGATCAACTCATCATGCAAGAAAAAATGGCATCTGTGGGGATGCTAACAACCGGTATTGCTCACGAAATTAAAAACCCATTAAATTTTGTCAATAATTTCTCAGATTTATCGATTGAATTAGTGGGTGAATTATCAGAAGAACTTGCGGCCAATAAAGATAAACTCAGTCAAGATGCTTTAGAATATGTTGAAGGCATTTTAAATGATTTAAAAACCAATTGCGCTAAAATCAAAGAACATGGTACGCGCGCAGATAATATCGTTAAAAATATGCTGATGCACTCTCAAGAATCGGGTGTGCAAAAAGAGATGGTCGACATAAAAGCATTACTTGATGAAAATTATCAGATTGCACTTGAAAGCTTCCGTAACACACAAGGTAAATTCGATCTGCTATTAGATAAATCATTTCCAGAAAACAAAATTAGTTTACTAGCTGTTCCTCAAGCGATAGGACGCGTATTTATCTATTTAATTGACAACGCTTTATATGCACTGCGAGAAAAGAAATTAATTGCTCCTGCTGATTACCAACCCACTCTCTCTTTAACGATTGAAGAACAAGCAGAGCAAGTAACTATAAAGCTTAGAGATAATGGTGGTGGGATCCCTAAAAAGAATATAGATAAAGTCTTTGAACCCTTCTTCACCACAAAACCAACCGGAAAAGGAAATACAGGTCTTGGTTTATCTATCTGCTATGATACAGTAGTAAAGCAACATAAAGGTGAACTACGGGTTGCCTCGGAAGAAGGTGCCTTTACTGAGTTTACGGTTGTGCTACCTATCAATGCGAGACAAACAAAAAGCTAACGTTGGTTTAATGCATGAAGAATTTTGTTACAACGCGCCTACTGCGACTGTTAACTAGCTCCTTAGTGGTTAGCCAGCTTGCAATTTTTTCAAGTTCACTCTTTGCCAGTGCTTTACCTACTGCGCAAGATGGTGAAGCAATGTCAGCTATGCCCGCTGGTGGCGGCAGCAGCGAGTATTCGCCTGAATCACGCGAATACCATTTAAAAGCCGCTTTCTTACGTTACGTTGCTAAATTTGTTGAATGGCCAGAAAGCAGCTTACCAGAGAGCACTATTAATATCTGCGTGCTGGGCCAAGTACCTTCTTTTCAAGGGCTTAACTCTATTAATGGCAAAATTGTCAGTGATCGCGCTTTAAATATTTTGAAAATTAACAAAGTGTCTGAAGCCGCTAATCATTGCCAAATCCTTTTTGTTACCAAAACAGAACAAGACAATGTTAAAAGCATTCTCACTTCCATCGAAAATAAACCGATTTTAGGTTTTGGTGATATGGATGGGTTTGCAGAAGCTGGCGGTTCAATGAACTTCTATATTGTGAATAATCGCTTAGCAATTATGACAAACTTGCCCGCAGTCGAAAAAGCAGGCTTAAAAATCAATCCTCGCATGTTACGACTCGTTACGATTGTCCCACCTATCGATCAGTCAAGCTTTGATAAAGGCCCACCGCCTGATGATAAGGTTGAAAAGATGAATTAAGCTGTCCTCCGGCGTAATCAGCCGGAGCCAGAACTGTCTGAAGTAGCTAGAACAACATGACAGTTAAGTTGATTTCTGCGTCTCATCCAAAATAATGGCTTCAACCAAGTCTTCAACCCATTTCTCACCGCGAGACAGCTTAAACTCATCAATCGATTCATGAACTGCCGCCTTGCGTACAACCAACGCAATACAAGCATAATCCAAGCCTAATTCACGAGCTAAAGCCGCTTCTGGCATTCCAGTCATACCCACCAAATGACAACCATCGCGCGCAATACGCTCAATTTCCGCCGCTGTTTCCAAGCGTGGACCTTGAGTGATAGCATAGGTTGCTTTAGCAATGACGGGAAAACTAAATTTCTCAGCATTCTGGAAGATTTGTTGCCGTAATTGTTCACTGTAAGGCTCAGTAAAATTGATATGGGTTACTTCAGATTCACCTAAGAAAGTATTTTCGCGCCCATAGGTATAATCAATTAACTGATCGGGTACAACGACATCTCCTGCGCTAAAGAAATCAGCAATACCTGCCACCGCTGCCGTCGCAATGACCGTTTGTACACCAGCATCTCTCAATGCCCAGATATTCGCGCGATAATTAATTTGATGTGGTTGCATCGGCTCTTGGCTACCGCGACGTGGCAAATAAACCACTTCTTGATCGCCTAAGATCCCATAGCTAAGAGGAGCCGATGGCTCCCCATAAGGTGTTTTAACGCTAGTGCTATGAGTAATCACTAAGTTTTTAAGGGAGGCAAAATGAGAGCCTCCGATGACAGCAATTTTATTCATCGATATTGATTTTATTCATCTTCTTCAGCGACAGCAAAAATGCCCGGCGCGTTTCGAAGATAACCCTGGTAATCCATTCCATAACCATATACATACCGGTTTTCAACAATAATCCCGGTGTAATCTGCTTTTTGCACAGCAAGGGGTGGACGTGTTACTTCTTTTTCCACTAACACCGCTGTTTTGACTGCGCGTGCACCTTGTTCTTGGCAATAATCAATAATCCCGGCCAACGTGATACCGTGATCTAAAATATCATCGACCACTAAAACCGTTCTGCCCTTCAATGATAACCGAGGCTTAACAACCCATTTTAACTGAGAGCCAACAGTTTCATCCCCATAACGCGAAGCATGGATATAATCCATTTGCAGCGGGAAATCGAGTAAGGTTAGCAATTTACCTGTTAAAACGACGCCCCCAATCAGCACACAAAGTACAATCGGATTTTCATCTTGTAGATCAGTGTGGATGGCTGTTGCCATGTTTTTTAAAGCGCGCTCAATTTGCTCTGAATTATAGAGACATTTAGCCCGTGAAGTGACACCTTTAATTTTCAACGGTGCAGTCAATTCTGCCATAACCAATGGTTTACCCTTACTGCAAAAACGTTATAGGTTATGAGTTTTTAAATAGAACTGCAAGTTTATCAGGAATGAGTTTCATAACTAGATAACTCGTTTAATACCCCTGATGCTTGCTGCCATTCTACGGATTCTGCTAACAGCGGCCAATGAGGGACCTGCCCCTGCGCTAATAAACTTTGACGTCGGTATTGCGTCATTTCATTGGGGACTTCTTTGAGTGAATCTAAAGCTTCAACCGCACCTTGGCGATAATTGCAAATTAATAAATAATCACAACCTGCATCAAGTGCACGTTCTGCCCGCTGCGCATACGTCCCCATTCCAACAGCCCCACCCATAGATAAGTCATCGCTAACAATAGCACCCTTAAAGCCTAATTGCTGGCGCAAAACAGTTTGTAGCCAATACGGTGAAAACCCAACAGGAAGGGGATCAATTTCTTGATAAACAATATGGGCAGGCATAATAGCGCTTAATCCCTGCTGAATAACCTGACTAAACGGCAGCATGTCTCTTTCAATTTCAGCTTGAGTGCTCATATCTACCGGCAATCCTAAATGAGAATCTAATGCCACTGAGCCATGCCCTGGAAAATGCTTACCCGTTGCCCTCATCCCCGCTTGAGCCATGCCTTTAATATAAGCCATCGCAAGTTTTGACACGATTTCGGGCTGGGAATGAAATGCTCTATCACCGATGATCTCACTAACCCCTTTGTCTAAATCCAATACAGGTGCAAAACTTAAATCAACACCCAGCGAGCGTACCTCTAAAGCCATTAAGTAGCCTAATTTTTCAGCCATTATTAGCACTTGAGGCAATGATGCTGCTTTGCTATCTAGCTTTTCTCCTAAAACACGTAGTTTTGGTAAGCGGGTCATCCCTTTAATAAAACGCTGGACTCGCCCTCCCTCTTGATCAACACATAGCAATAAATTAGAGCGCAATGCTTTTATTTCACGTGCTAATTGTGCTAGTTGCGCAGGACTCTCATAATTGCGGCTAAAGAATATGACCCCACCAACTAAGGGATGTTGCAGGATCTCTTTATCTTCTGGTTTTAAATTGAATCCTTCAATATCCAACAAGATGGGACCAAGCGTTGCTTTATTCATACTTCATCCTTGTATTAACACAGGGGTTTTAGGAGGTATCAGATCAAAGAGTTCGATAATATCGTCGTTATGCATTCGGATGCAGCCATGCGAAGCAGGTGTTCCTGTTATTTTTTCATCAGGACATCCATGAATGTAAATATATCGCTGCATGGTATCGCAATCTTGCAAACGGTTTTTACCCAGTTCTAAACCACTTAACCATAAAATGCGGGATAAGATCCAATCTCGATTGGGATGCATTAAAGCAAGTTCAGGGGAATAAATTTCTCCGGTAAAACGCCTACCCACAAAAACCGCTTTTTTGGGATAATTTGCACCAATTTTGGCACGGATAATATGCTGGCCACGAGGTGTTTGTTCACTACCTTTTTTCTCGCCTACCCCTTTGGCTGCGGTAGAAATCAGATAGCTTTTTAAAACTTTTTTATCCTGCAAATGGTGTAATTGCTGACTGGCCACATCAATGATTAATGTTTGCAAACCACCGCCCTCTTCGTAAAAGCTTATTGTCTCAAAATCAGCCGGTTGTGCAACTGCTCTCACAGTTCTATAGTCATCTTGTTTTTCAACAGGAGTATTTTATGAAAGTTAGTATGAGAAAATTAGGTTTTATGAGTGTGGGTCTAATGTGCAGTAGCCTTGCGATGGCATTACCTTCCCAAATTACTTTTACCAACGAAACGTCACTTTCATTAGGCACCTCTATTGCAGGATTGCCTGGTCAGGGTATTTTACCTTACACAACTAAATCAGCTTCTTATGTTATTGTGAGCATGGGCTGCTTCTATGGTAGCAGCGACCCAAAAAATTGTCCTATCCAATTCACCGATAGAAACAATGAGAACGTTCTTGTTGCTACGGTTTATATCAATCCAGAAACAGGTGAGCTTAATCAGGCTCCTGAGTTTAGTAGCTCCTATGCTGACTATGAAGCGAAAGGGTGGGAATCAAAACCGATTGACCATATCTATATTGTGAAAAAAGCAGGTAACGCAGAAGCCGCATAACAATCGCTAAAAAAAAAGCCCCTTTAAAGGGGCTTTTTTTCGTATTCAGTTCGATTAGTCAACCAATTCTTCTTCTCTGACGGAAGTGTGAACTGTCGCAGGCATTTGTACCTTACGATTTGCTAACATTTCTAACCAAGCTTTTAACTCTTCACATTGACGTTGAGCCAGTTTTGGATCTTTAAAAGTATGCGTTAACAAGAACATACCTTGAACGCTTGAGATCAGATTTAAAGATAAGCCAGGTGCTTTATCTTCTAAACCTAATGCTCTGAACTGTTCTTCAGACCATTGCAAAATATCATGCAGTAGTTTTGCAGCTAGATCGGATAATGCACCACCTTGCTTACCTAATTCTTGGCACAAGCCACCAATTGGGCAACCAAAACGAGCTGTGACTTCTAAATGTTCTAGGCTGTATTTAACTAATGTCATTAAACGAGCCAGTGGATCTGAAATTTCAGACCAAGAAGCTAAACGTTCTGACCATTCAGCTGCTCTTTTCTCGATAACAGCAATACCAATGGCTTCTTTGGTTTTGAAATAGTAATAAACATTCCCTAGCGGTACATCAGCTTCTTGAGCAATGTCAGCTAGAGTTGTTAAGTTGAAGCCTTGTTGGTGAATTAAAACCTTGGCTGCTTCGATGAGTCGTATACGTTTATCAGTTTTCCGTGGCATAACGTCCATAGTCCATTTTTTTTTAGGGATAAACTTCAATCCACTTTATTGTCGCTGATTTACATCCATCCACTTACCTACACAACTATGGTTACTGTTTGAAACCAAGTTGGTTTCAAAACAATAACCATAACCCCTTTTTGCTAAGCGCTTTGCTAACTCAACAGATTATACGAAATCATATCGCATTTGGATACCCACAATATTAGCAGAACTATCATAATCACCTGCTAATCTTGCTTGTGAAGCAAGTGTGAAAGGAGCACCAGATCGATTAGGAGCGCTTTCATCAATTGTCGCATCTTTGAAGAATAAGTGAGCATAGCCTACATCAAAGCGCCAGCATTTATTCAATGTATAAGCAGCACCGATTGCAACCCAAGTACGGTCTTCATCAGGAATACGCGCAGTTCGGGTTTGATCTTGTGTTGGTGTTTCATCAAATGCCAAGCCTGCTTTGAACGACCAACAGTTGTTCAAAGTATAAATACCACCTAACGCAAAACGCCAAGTATCTTTGAACTGTTCAATCGTTGTGGTGTCAAGACCCGTTGCTGAACCCGGTGTAAAGCGTAAGCTTAACGCATCAAACCGACTCCAGTTTGTCCAAGCAACATCAGCAGTTAACGCGATTTTCTCGTTCAACTCATGATAGCCACTTACGGTGATTGATTCTGGTAAAACGACTCGTGCTGAGACTTCTTGTAAAGTCATTGTTGCACCAGCAAAAGGTGTTCCCGGAACGAATGGGGGAAGGATTTCGCTAGGGCCGTCAGCATGTACGTTAATTTTAGAGCGGTAGTTTAAACCAACGCGCGTTGTATCACGCCATTCGTATAAAATACCTGCGTGCCAACCATAACCCCAACCTTGAGCATTGTTCTTTTGGAAGCCGTCAGCAACGGGATTACCGGTACCAACACGAGCTTCTAATTTTGCTTTAACCCAGGTAGCATCAGGGCCTGCACCGATCGAAATACAGCGCCATGGCTGATAAGAAATACTTGGGCTGAAGTTTAAGGTTATTACTTCTGACTTGGTTGCCATGTAACGAGCAATGCCATCACGATCATAGTCAGATTTTAAGCCAAAAGGTGATGTCACGCTGAAGCCAAACACCCAATTATCGTCGATACGCGCTCCTAGATGGAAGTTAGGAACTGGTACAACAGTGCCTGGATCGTCAGATTGACTGCCAGGTACGGGTGTTGCTGGTAATAAAGAAACGTTGGAGCTTCTAGCATCGAAATCAAAGTCACCTTGAATGACATTCACACCCAAAACGACTTGATTTTTTTCAATGCGAGATAATGCTGCCGCGTTATAAAAGTTTGTGCTCACATCTTCGCCTAAAGCAGCGGTACCACTATAGGCAAGGCCTAAGTTGGTAACGTTGTTTTCTAAAAGCGCGAAGCCTGACGCAAACACTTGGCTTGATAAACAGCACAGTACCAAGCTTGAAGTGATATTTTTAATTGTTGATTTCATGGTTGAAGGATCCCAGTTCCTGGCCACTTTATTTACTCCCTTAACTAAAAGAAAAGCGCTAAGCTATTAGCCCAATACATTAGTGTACAATGGTTTTGATAATCAACTCATGCACCATGGCTCTGGTTCATACTTTACCGAGATACCTGCCACATGTGAATGCCCTACGTTAAATTAAATAAATCTTTTCGAAATTTTTTACTAGGTGGTTGACGCCCCATCCAGGATTTCAAAACCAAGTTATAAATCTCAGTATCTTTAATCACAACATTAACGGTACCACGAAGGATAATCCGCATTCCAACTTTAGGAATGTAATCCAGTATCACGATATCTCCTTCACGTAAAGGGCGATCAAAAATTTTAAGAAGCTGACTAATGTTAATTTGCTCGCGCTGCACCATTTGTGGTGAGTTGTTTTCCTCAATGGCAGATTCTAACTGCTCACGAAAATGATCGTTGCTTCGCAAAAAATAAAACACCATCCGCTTAGGCCCCATATCGGCTAAAGCGGCTTTAGCATCTAAAACGGTATTTTGTGAATAAAAGGCACCGATGTAGTCATCTTCAAAAAAATGTTTACTAAGCGCCACGCCTCGCAACGTTAATGTTTCATTCGACTCTTCCATGACGACAGTCAATGGAATAGAACGCCCATAGAATTCCTTGTTTTCAGCAAAGCTGATTGCAGGTAGGCAACATAACAAAACAAATACAATAAATCGTTTTAATAAATAATGCATGTAACACCGGAAGATTAACTTAGCGTGCTGCTAATGCTACGCGAAGAGGGGGAGCAAAGCCATTACACGACAGGGAAGATTAGAGTGTATAAAGTTAGTTGAAAGCAAAGGGGGAAGTAAGTGCATACTCGAACCAGTTTGCTTTCAGGCTAGGCGCCGAGCTCTAGAATAAAAGGAGTGTATGCAAAATACATGACTTTTGTTCGAGAGTGACGGCAACAACGCATCAAAGCAAACTGGAAAGAGTATTAAAGGATCTCGAATATGCCAGCGGCACCCATCCCAGTCCCTATACACATGGTGACCATGCCATAGCGTATGCCTTTTGCTTTGGCGCCATAAATTAATTTAGTGCTTAAAATAGCACCGGTGGCGCCTAAGGGATGACCTAAGGCAATAGCTCCCCCTTGCGGGTTTACTTTGTCGATAGGCAAATTCAGTGTTTTGATAACGGCTAAGCTTTGTGCGGCAAAGGCTTCGTTGAGTTCAAACCAACTGATATCGGATAAATTGAGATTGGTTTGCTTTAATACTTTAGGTATCGCTTCGATAGGACCAATACCCATATATTCAGGTTCGACCCCTGCCGTTGAAAACCCACAAAAACGAGCCAAAGGTTTTAAATGATATTGTGAAACCATGCGCTCACTGACAACCATCAAGGCAGCAGCACCATCACTCATTTGTGAGCTATTACCCGCCGTCACAGAGCCATTCATTGCAAATGCTGGACGCAATTTTGCCAGCGCTTCTAATGTTGTGTCTGCTCGAGGACCTTGATCTTGTGTGATGACTTTTCGTTCAGTCACAATTTCAAAATGATTTAGGTTGGGTAGTGCTTGAGTAACGGTAGTGGGAACAATTTGCTCAGCAAAAGCATTTTCTTGTTGCGCTTTTAATGCTTTTTGATGGCTGTTGAAGGCAAATTCATCTTGCGCTTCTCTTGATATTTGCCATTTTTTAGCGACTTTTTCTGCGGTAATTCCCATTCCATAAGCAATACCTTGGTGTTCTTTTTCTTCAACATAACGCGGATTAGCAGAAAAAGAATAGCCGCCTAAAGGCACGGCACTCATCGATTCTACACCGCCAGCAATAACCACATCAGCCATACCCAGCATAATCGTATTGGCAGCAGTACTAATCGTTTGCAATCCAGAGGAGCAAAATCGATTGACGGTTTGTGCAGGCGTATTAATAGGCAAACCTGCCAATAAAGTTGCAATTCTTGCAACATTCATCCCCTGCTCAGCTTCAGGCATTGCACAACCAATCACCACATCATCAATGAGTTCTTTGTGAAGTTCAGGCACTCTTGCATAGGTTGCCTTGAGCACCTCACTTAACAAATCATCGGGACGTGTCTTGGCAAATTGTCCTTTTGCTTTGCCAACCGCAGTACGTGTGGCAGCGACGATATAAGCATCTTGAATTTGACGGCTCATTGCTATTCCTTCTAGTTTCGCAGAGGTTTCCCATTTTCGAGCATATATTTGATCCGATCGATGGTCTTAGCCGTTTGTGCTAATTCCATAATGGCATTCAATTCAAGTCTTAACAGCCATTTTTCATCTACCATTGAAAAGGCATCGACCTTCCCACCACAGATCACTTCTGCTATCTTGGAACCAATTAAGAAATCATGTTCACTAATAAATTCACCTTCTCGCATATTGATGAGCCATGTCATCAAATTAGCAATGCCGGGCTTTCCTAGCACAGGGAATAAATAAGGCAGCGGTGCATGATAACCACTATCAGCTAATGCTTGTGCTTGTTTTTTCGCGACAAACAATAATTCTTCATTATTCATCACAACATTATCAGTGGTTTGTAAATAGTTAAGCTTCTTTGCATCTAAACCACTGGTTGAGACTTTCGCCATCGCTATTTGTTCAAAATAGACTTTTAATTGATTAAAGTGGCCACCTGGTAATGTGCACTTTGCAGCCCGCATGGCTAACTCTTTGGTCCCACCACCTGCTGGTAGGATCCCCACACCAACTTCAACTAAACCAATGTAAGTTTCAAATGCAGCAACAATTTTGGAGGTATGCATGGAGAGTTCACAAGCCCCTCCTAACGTCATTCCACGGATTGCAGCGACGGTTGGAATAGCTGCATAACGCAATTTAAGAGCAGTTTCGTGAAATGCGGTCACTGTCTTTTCGACTTTATCACTACTTTTGGTTTGCAAGGCTTCATTGACGATTTTCAGATTTGCACCAAAACTAAAATCGGCCCCATCACGCTGCCACAACACTAAAGCATCAAAATCTTTTTCTGCCCTAGCAATCGCTTCTTGAATGCCTGCCAAAACATCAACACAGATAGTATGTTTTTTGGTTTTAAAACTCACAATGGCAATATTGTCGTTCTGTGTCCACATGCGAATGGCATCGGTTTCAAAAACTGTTTTGCCTTCATCAGCGGTTTCCGTTAAAACCAACTCAGGGAAGAGTTGTCTTTGATAAACAGGTAATCCTTCTCTGGGCAAATAGACATCTTTAGCGGGAGCATAAGCTTTACCTTGTAGATAAGCCCCATTAAAATCTAATTCAGTTGCCCAGGCTGGTAATGGCTGTTTACTTAACGCTTTACCTGCTGTAATGTCTTGCGAAATTAATTTTGCGATTTTATGCCAATCACCTGATTGCCAAGTTTCAAACAAACCTTGCTGCCAGCCATATCCCCAGCGCATACACAAATCAAGATCGCGCGTGGTTTGTGCAATAGCTTCAAGATGATAGGCACTATAATGAAAGTGATCACGAAAGATCCGCCAAATAAATTGCGCTTGCGGGTGTTCAGACTTATGTAATGCAGCAAAGCGTTCTACAGGATTTTTTAAAGTCAAAATAGCTAAGATTTGTGGATCAATGGTGCTATCAGCTGCTCGGTAATTTCCTTCATGAAAATCATAAACAACAATACCGGTTTTTTCTTTTTTATAGATCCCAGCTTGCGCCTTTTGCCCTAAAGCACCTCGTTCAATTAATTGCAAAATCCAATCAGGCAATTGAAATAGATGATTCCAAGGATCATCCGTTAAATGTTGTTTTAAGGTTTGTACCACATGATTCATGGTATCTAGACCAACAACATCCATGGTACGAAATGTTGCACTTTTGGGACGACCAATTAGTGGTCCTGTTAAACCATCCACTTTATCAGGGGACAATTTTAATTCGCGGCTGTGGTGAAGTGCTGCCAACATGCCAAACACACCAATACGATTGGCAATAAAATTAGGGGTATCTTTTGCGTAAACGACCCCCTTTCCTAAATAAGTGACCAAGAAAGTTTCTAGTTCACTTAACAACGTTTCATCAGTCTTTTCGTGCGGAATGAGTTCAACCAACTTCATATAACGAGGTGGATTGAAAAAATGAATACCACAAAAACGAGGTTTGAGCTCGTGGGGTAATTGTTCTGCTAATTCTTGAATACTCAAGCCTGAAGTATTACTGGCAAAGATAGCATTTTTGGCAAGATGAGGACTGATTGTCTGATATAGCCTTTGTTTATAGTCTAATCTTTCAGCAATTGCTTCTATCACCAAATCGCAACTACCCAATAACGCTAGATCACTATCGTAATTGGCGGGTGTAATCAGTGCTTGCATCCCACTCGTTGCCAAGGGATCGGGTTTCAGCTTCGTTAATGACTGCAATGCAGAATTGATAATCGCATTTTTATTACCACTTTGAGCAGGTAAATCATAAAGAATTGTTGGTATTCCTGCACTTGTTAAATGGGCAGCTATTTGCGCTCCCATGACACCTGCACCCAATACCGCAGCTTTTCGAATAATCAATCTAGATTCATTGACCACTGGAAGCTCCTTCTTGCAATTTACCTGAAGCCCATCCTTGATCAGGTGTAAAACGGTCACCATATCGTGTTTTGAATGTTTGTAATAAATCAATCACATTCTCATTTCCTTGTGCTTGGGAATGAATATAATGAATGGGGCCGCCTCTAAAAGGAGGAAAACCGATTCCAAAAATGCAACCTGCATCTAATAGATCAGCATTTTCAACAATGCCTTCACGTAAGCAAGCAACGGATTCGTTGAGTAACCGTAATATTAATCGATTGCTAATGTCTTCAGAAACGGTTGCCGTTGTTTTAGGCTTAACCACTTTACCATTTTTATAGGTATAAAAACCTTTACCGGTTTTACGTCCTAATTCACCCCGCGCTACATATTCTTGAAGCTTAGCTGGTACTTTAGCGCCTAATACACCCGAAAGTTCTTGGATTGCAGCTAAGCAAATATCTAAACCAACCGTATCAGCTAGTTCAATTGGCCCCATTGGCATACCATAATCAACTGCTGCCTTATCAATCGCAGGGCCTGAAATACCTTCTTCTAATAAAGTCACTGCTTCTAGCATATAAGGCATTAAAATACGATTAACTAAAAAGCCAGGTGAGCTTTTTACAGGTAACGGTAATTTATCAATCTTTTTGACAAATGCCATTGCTTTATCAATGAATTGTTTGTGAGTATTAGGAGCATGCACTACTTCAACTAGCGGCATTTTAGCAACGGGATTAAAGAAATGAATGCCAACTAAACGATTAGGATCTTTTAAAACACTCCCAATTTCTTCTAAAGGAATCGTTGAAGTATTGGTTGCTAAAATCGCATCGGGTTTCGCTTGCTTCTCTAATTCACTAAACAAGCCTTGTTTTGCAGTGAGTTTTTCAGTAATTGCTTCGATGATAACATCAGCATGGGGGATCCCATAACCTTTGGGATCAGGTTGTAATCTGTCCATCATCGCTTCAATTAAATATTTCTCTTTTAATTGTTTCGTGGCTAATTCATTGGCTCGTTTTATTGCATTGCCAATCAATTTGGGCGCTTGATCTTGTAAAGTGACCGTCATCCCCCGCAAAGCACACCAAGCAGCAATATCGCCTCCCATAACCCCAGCACCTATCACATGGACATGTTTAGGCTTGAAATCAGATGCTTTAGCAAGATTCTTTAATTGATCTTGTAAGAAGAATACTCTCACCAAATTACGAGCGGTATCAGAGACTAATAGTTTTCCAATGGAAATGGCTTCTTGTTCCATTGCCACTTTATGCTTAGTATCATACTTAACCCAATTATCAACCACACGATAAGGCGAAGGATAATGTTTTTCGCTAATTTTCTGATCTAATTGTCTCTTAAATACTTTTCCTAAGGCTAAACGTGCAGGCAGTGTTTCAAGCAATTGATTGGTAGAAAAAGAACTTTTACGACGTTCTTTGCGATTTGCGTACTCTCTTGCTGCTTTTTCTATAACACGTTTAGGTAATGCTTCATCAACCACACCCAATTTCTTGGCCGTTTTCGCTGATAAATTACGTCCCGTTAAAATGATATCCATCGCTTTTAAAGGACCCACCAGCGCTGGCAAACGAACTGTTCCACCCCATCCTGGATGTATTCCTAATTTAACTTCAGGTAAGCCAAGCTTCGTTTTGGTGGAATCTTCTGCTAAACGATAGCGACAGGCTAAAGCTAATTCTAAGCCACCCCCCAAGCAAAATCCTTCAATGACTGCTATTGTGGTGATAGGTAAAGCAGCCAATTTATCAAATACTGCTTGGCCTTGGCGAATCAAGGCAGTTGCTTCTTCTGCTGTTTTTAAGGTTTTAAATTGCGAAATATCTGCCCCAACAATAAAACCCGTTTTCTTTGCGGAACGAATAATCACGGCTTTTGCAGAGGTATTAGCAAGATTATTCAAAATATCATCTAATTCACGAATGGTTGCTTCATTCAAGCTATTCGTGCTGCTATCTTTTCTATCAAATAATAACCAAAGAATATTGTCTTCATCTTGTGTTAAAGACCAATGCTCGTATTTTTTTAACCCTTGATCATTTGTCATGTTATGCCCCAACACGCTCGAGTAAAATTGCCCCACCTTGCCCACCACCAATACATAAGCTTGCTAAAGCTCGCTTGGTTTTATGTGTATTCAACATATTCGCTGAATGTAGCACCAATCTTGCTCCGCTCGCACCGACAGGATGGCCTATCGCAATGGCTCCCCCTTCTGGATTGAGTTTTGCCATGTCAATCGCCCCCATTGCACCTGAAAGACCGAGCGATTCTTTACAATATTTTTCATCTTGCCATGCTCTTTGGCAACCGATTACTTGGGCTGCAAAAGCTTCATTAATTTCCATATGATCAATGTCATTTAATCCCAAACCATTTCTTTGCAATATCGGTGTCATTGCATGAATTGGCCCAAGCCCCATAATGGTGGGATCAAGTCCTGCAAATTGGGTATCAACGATTTTTGCTAATACTGGCAAGTGATAACGATTAACGGCCTCTTCGCTTGCTAATATCACGAATGCAGCACCATCTGATATCTGCGAACTATTACCTGCGGTAATACTGCCATATTTATCAAACACTGATTTCAGCTTGGCTAATCTTTCAATGGTAGAATCCGTGCGAACCCCATCATCTTGCTCATATACAGTGCCATCCGTTGCATAAAGTGCCGAGATTTCTCCCAATAATCCTTCGGCTTGCGCAGCGATTGCTCGCTTGTGGCTTGTCATCGCATATTCATCCATTTGCGTTCTTGTGATGTCAAATAGATAAGCGACCTCTTCTGCGGTTTGTCCCATATTCATGTTAACAACGGGATCGGTTAAGCCCTTGAGCAAAGCAATCACAGGCACTAAATTTTGTGGGCGAAATTTTAAAAAACTTTGCAACTTCTGCCCTACGCTTTTGGCTTTACTTAAATGAGCAAGCCACAATACCATCGATTTATTATATAAAAGCGGGGCACGACTCATGGCTTCTGCACCCCCAGCTAATACCAATTGCGATCTGCCTAAAGCGATGCTTTTAATAGCGCTATCAATCGATTGCAATCCAGAAGCGCAATTACGTTGAACCGTAAAGGCACTCATTTTTTTCCCGCAACCGCTACGCAGGGCAATAATCCGAGCAATATTGGCTTCTTCTTCACTAGGGCCTGCACAGCCAACGATGACTTCATCAAAGGCATCGGGAGCAAAAGACTGCCTAGCTAATAGTGTCTTTGCTGCGCTCACCCCTAAATCAGCAGCTGAGAACGGGCCTGGCACGCCTTTCATTTTTAGAAATGGCGTGCGTGTACCGTCAACAACATAGACTACTTTTTCGTGATTTGTATTTTGTCTGTTTTGCATTGTGTTTGTGTCCCTAACGGATAATCTGGCGCAAAGTCATCGACAGCAATGACTCTTTTACGAAGCGTTTCAAATTCAAGCAAATTCTGGTTTTCTTCTTGGCTAATGATGTTCAGCTCTAATGCTTTTTGGCATTTTTCTTCAAAAGATAAGCGTTTAGCAATTTCTTTGCGTTTAACTGCGTGATTGATTTTGTCCATCGCAGGTTTATTGCTGATGTAACGCATAAAACCTATTTCGATCATACCGGTAGGATCTTTATCATGCTTGCCCACATAACAAGTATGAGTTAACTTTTGACGAATTTCGGTTGGCTCTAACATCATTTTCGCTATCTTGGAACCTAGTTTATCGCTTGGCAAAGAAAAGGCTCTTCCCCATGGGAAAACAATGAGTTTCAAAGCTTTGCCAATCATGGGATAAGAGAAGTTATCAAAGAAGCCATAAAATGCTTCTTGTATTTTGTAGCAGCACAACTGTAATGACCATTTAGCCACTAACCAATCTTCTGCAGAGCGGCCTTCATCGTAATAATATTTTATAACAGCGGAAGCCATTTGCAGGTTACTTAAAATATCTCCCAAACGAGCGGATAATTTTTCTTTTCGCTTAAGATCGCCTCCCAAAGTAAACATCGCAACATCGGAAGTGATGGCAAGACCAGCAGACAGCCAACTCAGCTTTTTCTCAAAATATTTACATTCTGGCGCAAGCTTTGTACGGTGAAACATTCCGCGTGTTAAAGAAAGCCATAAGCTTCTCGCAAAGTTGGAAGCAATATACCCTGCATGCTTAAGGCAGATCTCATCAAAACGTGCGGTAGCACCTTGAGGATCACTGTTATAAGACATCGCTATTTTCATTTCTTCATAGACATAAGGATGGCAACGAATAGCCCCTTGTCCAAAGATCATCAAACTGCGAGTTAAAATGTTAGCACCTTCTACCGTAATGCTAACCGGCATAGATTGATATCCTCTACCTAAGTAGTTATGCGGCCCCAACATGATACCGCGCCCACCATGAATATCCATCGCATCATTAATGACGATTCGTGACATTTCTGTCATATGATATTTAGCCATCGCAGTTGCAACCGCTGCTCGGATATTTTGTTTGATAGGAATAAGGGTAAAGAGTCGTGTCGATTCCAAGAGATAGGTTAATCCTGCAATCCGAGCTAATGATTCTTCAACACCTTCAAAATGGCCAATGGCAACATTGAATTGTTGGCGAATCGCCGCATAAGCGCCGGTCATGCGATAAGCAAAAGCACCCGTTGCGGTACTTAGTGCAGGCAAAGAAATACCACGTCCTGCAGATAAGCACTCCATCAACATGCGCCACCCTTTGCCGGCCATGCTAGCACCGCCAATGATCCAATCGATAGGGATAAAAACATTTTTTCCACGAATCGGGCCATTCATGAATGCCATATTTAATGGAAAATGTCGATTTCCAATCTGAATACCGGGATGATTCGTTGGCATTAAACAAACGGTAATCCCTAAATCCGTTTTTTCTCCCAGTAAACCTTCTGGATCATAAAGCTTGAATGCTAATCCCATAACCGTCGCAACCGGGGCCAAGGTGATATAGCGTTTATCAAAGGTTAAGGAAATACCCAATACTTCCTTACCTTCATGTATGCCTTTACACACAATGCCATTATCCGGTATAGCCCCCGCATCGGAGCCTGCCTCAGGGCCTGTTAAAGCAAAGCAAGGAATATCTTGCCCAGTTGCCAAACGGGGTAAGTAATAATTTTTTTGTTCTTCTGTACCGTAGTGCAACAATAATTCTGCTGGCCCGAGTGAATTGGGTACCATTGTCGTCACCGCAGCACTAATGCTTCGGGTACCAATTTTCATAATCACAGCGGAATGAGCTTGCGGTGAAAACTCTAAACCACCATATTGTTTGGGGATAATCATGCCAAAGAATTTTTCTTGGCGCAGATATTCCCATGCTTCATCAGGTAAATCACTATATTTATGAACAATCTTCCAATCATTTAACATGCCACAGAATGTTTCAACTTGATTATCAAGAAAGGCTTGTTCTTCTGCAGAAAGGGTGGGTTTTGGCATTGAAATCAATTGCTGCCAATCAGGACGGCCTTGGAAAAGTTCCTTCTCCCACCAAACATCACCAGCTTCAATGGCTTCTTTTTCTGTATCACTCATGCCAGGTAATACTTGGCGAAACCAGCTAAACAGCTTGTCGGTCAAGTAGGTACGACGCAACTGGGTAAAATTCAGTGGGATAGCCACTATTAATAGTAATGGCCACAAAATAAGTGCTGACCAGCCAATCGCTCCAATAAGTTGGAGTAACAATAAGGAACCAGCAAACAGAGACGTCCATGCCCAGATGGGTAGTCGATAATAAGCGGCCCCCCATACTAGTCCAACAATCACTACCAGTAGGGACCATCCACCCATTATTCTCACTCCCTTTTTTATTATGTCCCCTAAAATATTAATGTTAGAAGGACAACACAATTGATTCAATCGATTGAATTGTAATGCAAAGCTAAACTACTGCGCCAATAGAATTCTTGTCAACCCGTCTTTCTTCGCGGCTCAATTTTAACAGATTGATTATAAAGTAAATTTAAATTTGAAGGCATTACACATTTTGTTATTAGTATTACTTTTTAGCTATAACAATGATATGTTAATAAAAAAGGAGGTCATCATGCGTCACCATGAGCATCCTGACGTTGGCACCTGGTATAAAGATCAAGAAGCGAATCATTTATTTGAAGTCGTCGCTTCAGATGATAGAGATCAGTACGTTGAGATACAATATTTTGCGGGTGAAATTGAAGAGGTTGATCTCGAGACTTGGTATGAACTGGATTTAAAAAGAGTTCCTGCTCCGGAAGATTGGTCCGGCCCTTATGAAGTGTCGCGTGAAGACCTTGGATATTCCGATGATACAATGCATCCAGAAGATTGGTCAGGCCCTTTAACAGAAATAGAACCCTCCGAAATGTAAATTCCTTTCTTGCATTGCAGTAAACTTTGCGTAAATCTCGAACACAAATTAATATTAAATGTACGAAAGAAATATCCATTGTACTAAAAATTCGTTATATTCTTTAGTACAATTAGTCATGAGCGAAGTTGGCGAACTCTAGAATCGGAACTATACTGGTTCTGTACCTTTGAACAGGAAGCAAAGCTATGCCTACAAGTTCCTCCGCACAAACACTGACCCTTACGCGCCGCCAGTCAGAAGTACTACAAGTCATACGCAATCACATTGAGAAAACTGGTGCTCCTCCTACCCGTGCTGAAATTGCGAAAACATTAGGTTTTCGTTCAGTCAATGCGGCAGAAGATCACTTGAAAGCGTTAGCTCGAAAAGGTGCAATTGTATTAGCCCCTGGTACCTCTCGCGGTATTCAATTAGCCAAAGAACATGGTATAGGATTACCTATCATTAAAAGCCCAGGCGCAGATTCCTTGGTTTTTTCTGAGAAAAATTTTGACGGCAGAATGCGCATTCAAAATGAATTTTTTAGTCCGAAGCCAGATTATTTATTACAAATCCAAGGCCTAAGTTTAACTGGCGCTGGAATTAAAGATGGTGATTTATTGGCAATTCACTGCTGCGATCATGCTGAGAATGGTAAAATCATCATTGCTAGAGTCAATAATAAAGTCGTCATTCGACGTTACTTCCGTCATGGTGACCAAATCGAATTAAAAGCTGAAAATCCTGATTATGCTCCAATCTATCTCAATGCCAATATGCAACCTTTGGTCATTGAAGGCGTTGGCGTTGGTGTCATCAGAACAAGCAGCTTATAAAAAAATATGAGAAACCGCATTCGCAAGTTTGCCCTCCTCTGGAGGGCGAATTTTTTTGCATTCCAGCAATTTTTATTTAATCCCTGCTCATTAGCCCCATAGGGGCGCAGGATAATAGCCTCCGGCTTCGCAAAGCGCGTGAAATTGGTGAGCATTTGCTCAACAATTGCAACGTGGGGGTAAGGAAAATGGGAAGAAAATTGACTCGAATCAGTTTGAATGCAGGCAAGGCGGCAAGTGAGCGAAGCCCAGGAGTGCACACTTGTGCATGACTGAGATGAGTAAGCAGCCAACACAGCTTGCGTTCAAAATGGAAAGAATCTAGGCGACGGTTAAGTGTTGACTAAGAATAGCGTGAATAAGGGCATTATAAGTTTCAAATGCTTTTTCTTTTAATTCCCAATTTTCGATGGTTTGCTTTTTATTGTAGTTATCTGCCGCTTTAGCGTAATCACGATATAGCTTTAGCTGTATATAATTATCGTGCGCATCCGCTTGGATCTTATCTTTAAGCACCATCTACTCCTATTCGAGATTAGCATTGCATTACACCCTTAGCATCATAATGAAATACGTCTTTATCGTAAAGCCTATTTATCCAAATGCGCACAAAGACCCCCTCCAAAGGCTTACAAGCAGGCAATAAAAATAGTTCAAGTTGAAATACAAGTTAGATAAATAATATAATGTTATATAGGACCATTAGAAAATGGGAATTTTATGGTGACATCGAGTGAAGATACACTGACTCGATTAAAAGTAATTGAGAGTCATTTATCGCTCATTAAAAAGCAATTAAATCCTGCTGATCCTGCCATTCCCTTATTAAAAAGTGCTATCGATGCCCTTCAGACTTCTAGTGAAAAAGTCCCACTGCCTTTAGAACATGTATTAGATTATCTCAATAAAATAATCGATCTTACCAAGGATCAAACCTCTAAAGACATTTTGTCCCAAATAAAACAAGAATGTGTTCAATTACTCATCGAACTGTTTGTTAAAAATCAGCAGCAAATTGATTCACTCACCGGCGGCACAAACAAACTCCACGAACAATATCGTTCTGATTTTCTGCAAAGCAAAAATCTACTCGCTGAAAACTTTCATCAACGCCAAGAATCAACCGCCAAACCATCAGGCTTGCTCGATAATGTCTTACAATTTCTGGATTTTAGAGGGCCGCTCAAAAGAGCTGAATTTTTAAATGCATTACATGCACAAACCATTAAATACTACAGGCAGACTCAAGTTGCTGAAACTTCTTTTAAAAGTGCACATCTTTCTGAATTAATGCAATTAGAAATTTTACAACGCTTGATTCACCGTACCTTAATAAATGAGCCGACTTTCGATGTTGGAATGTTGCCCCCAACTTCTCGTTCATACCAATTCTTTATGAAAGAACTTGTCAGTCGTTATAATGGTATTGTGATAGGCAATTTATCCATTGGTAAAAATAGCTATGAAGCTTCACGTGAATGGTTAGCACATATTAACCAATCCATGAAACAGCCTTTACAGACCTATCAATTTATCAATGAAATGGATAAATATACGGCACATGAACAACATCGATTTGAAACGTATCAAGTCCCAGTCAATTCAATGCAATCTCAACAAGATAAGCATGCAGCGCCAGAAGCTTATAAGCAACTCAAAACGTATGATCAAACGTTTATTAATGATTTATTAAAATTGCTTGATAAATCTTACCCATCATCGGCCATTATGCAATTTTCTGATAATAAGGGAAATGCACATTCAGTCGCGATTGCCAAAGATGAACGCGGCATATGGCTACATGATGCTAATCGATATTGTATTTATTTTCCAAATAAAGAATTAGGCTCTGATGAAGCAACTCAACATTTTTCAGCCTTCTTTAATGATTACCATCAACGAAATTTTCGTCATTTAACGAAAGTCGGTTTAGTTCATTTCCCAGAGCAAAAACCCACTTATGAAAAAGGCATACAAGCTCAAAAGCAAGCCGTTACGCGTGAACAACCTTTACTTTTAGGTCCCGGACCTTTGCATCAAAAAACAGCACTGCGGGAAGCTCAAGAAATGCATCAACCCCAACCTCCCAAACCAACTAGTCGAGGTCCTAAATCTGGCCTTTAAATCCAATGGCTAAAAATTGAGAAAGCATTTGATGACCATGTTCGGTTAAAACCGATTCAGGATGAAACTGCACACCAAAAACGGGATATTCTCGATGCTCTATCGCCATAATTTCATTTTCTTTCGTTCGCGCAGAAATCTTTAAGCAGGAAGGCAACGAATCATTTTCCACAATGAGTGAATGATAGCGAGCAACCTTGAACGGATTGGGAAGCTTTTGAAATAATCCTTGGCCATCATGAAATATCTGGGAAGATTTGCCATGTTTAGGCGTCGTTGCTCTAACGACTTTACCACCGCAAGCTTGACCAATGGCTTGATGCCCCAAACAGACACCTAGTATTGGGAATTTATCTAAAAAAGCACTCACTAAGGCAAGTGAGATCCCAGCTTCATTGGGAGAACAAGGGCCGGGTGATAGTATGATATGACTAGGAGATAGCGCAGCAATTTCATCTAGCGTGATCTCATCATTTCGCACAACTTGATATTCATAACCTAGCTCAGCCACATAACGAGCTAAATTAAAAACAAACGAATCATAGTTATCGATCAGCAAAATCATATTTAATGTTAGTTTTTTTACTTAAAAACATTTGCCTATGCTAACAAAAAGTAATCAAAAATACTACTTTGCTCTAGTGAAACTACGCTTAAATTATGATAAATCTCATTATGTCCTTCATGACATTAACAGACGGTACACAATCCAAACTATGCATAGTCATTATTTTAAAAATATACTCTTCCTTCTGTGTTTAAGTTTATTCACCTTAACCTCTACTTATGCGCAAGATGATCTTGCCGCCGAGCGAAACCTATTTAGTCGGGCTGAGCATGCGCTAAAAAATCAAGATTTTAAAAACTATCAACGGTTAGCAGAAAAAATTCAAAACTACCCCCTCTATCCGTATCTTGTTTATGAAGAACTCAAAGGAAAAATCAAAAATACCAAACCTACATCACTAAAGCTCAGTGAGATTGACGATTTCAAATCCCGCTATCCAGACTTCCCTTTCCACAATGCCTTGCGGACACAATGGCTTGTACAAATGGCACAAAGTAAAAATTGGGCAGCCTATGCTAAAGGTTATCTTCCCAGTGATAATGCAGAGCTTGCTTGCCAATATTATTTTGCTGAATACCAACTAACTAAAAATGACAGTTACCTTGATAAGGCAAAACCATTGTGGTTAGTAGGATATTCACAACCTGCTGCGTGTGATGGATTATTTAATGCTTGGAAAAAAGCCGGTAAATTAACTTCAAGCATCGCATTTGAACGATACCATCTTGCACTAGAAGCCAAGAATTTTGATCTCGCCAAACATTTAATCAAACATCTCACTAAAGCTGAAGCGGAAACAGCCAACACTTGGCTAAAAATGGTTAAGACCCCAACGCTGATTACGCAAAAGACTTTTTTGGATAGCCTCAAGCCCATTCCAGCAAAGACTAAACAGGTGATGTTAGCCCAAACCTTGAAGTTATTAGCAAAAAGCAATGCTGAAAAAGCGATGAGTTGGTGGAATGCACATCACCATGATTATGCTTTCACTGAACAACAAGCAGCACAAATTAAAAGGGATATCGGCATTTATCTCTCACATCAAAAAAGCCCTTATGCGCTGGATTGGTTAACTGAACTACCTGAGGCAGAACATGATAAAGTATCGCAAGAATGGCGGGTACGAAATGCATTAGCAAATCATGACTGGTCTTGTGCATTGAAATGGATCGACAAACTGAGCTCAGAACAACAAGCTGATGTCAGTTGGCAATATTGGCGAGCAAGAGCACTGGATGGCTTGAATGAACACCAACAAGCTCAAGCTATCTATAAAACCATTGCCACCACTCGAAACTATTATGGCTTTCTTGCAAGTCTTTACCTTAAACAACCCCTCTCTTTGCAACATCAAACGCCACAAATACCTCCACAAGTTGCCGAACAGGTGCAACAATATCCGGGTATTGTGCGTTTCAAAGAGTTAATGCTCCTCGGTAAAATCTCACCTGCTCGTATCGAGTGGTTTGCGGCTGTGGATAAAATGAATGAACAAGAAAAAATCGCTGCAGCTAAGTTTGCCCAGGGGCAAGAATTATATGACATCGCTATTTTTACTATGGCTAAATGTGAATTTCGCGATGACGTCCCATTGCGTTTTCCTTTAGCGCATCAACAAGACATTGTCAGCAATGCCAATCAACATAACCTCGATCCAGCATGGGTTTTTGCTATTGCTCGTCAAGAAAGTGCTTTTTTTACAGATGCTATCTCTCCAGCAGGAGCACGGGGTTTGATGCAATTACTACCATCCACCGCTAAAATCATGGCAAAACAGTATGATGTGAAATTTGATTGTGACACCCTCCTTCACACCCCCTTTGTTAATGTAAAACTGGGAACGGTGTATCTGAAAAATTTAAAACATCGAATGTATGACAACATTATTCTTGCAACCGCTTCTTATAATGCAGGCCCTGGCAGCATTACGCGGTGGTTACCCACGCAAAAACCAGAAGAAGCCGATATTTGGATTGAAACTATCCCCTACAAAGAAACTCGAGAATATGTAAAAAATGTGTTAGCGTTTACCAGTATTTATAGACAACAGCTAGGACATCCAGCAGGGCTTGGCATGATGATGAAACCCATTCCTGCCAAAGAGTCTGTGAAGAATAGCTAGCTTTCATCTATAGTCAAAGCAAGAAGACTCTTGTTTGTGTGCTGAAAAAATGAACACTATTTACCAAGCACCCGTTGATTCATTTACGGGCTTTAATATGAATTATCCTCACGTGATGAAGTCATATGCCTTTACTTTTAAAACCATCGAAGAAGCCTATCGATTAGCCCATACCATCGCAGAAATTTGTAATTTTAATGAGAAAAAAATTGAGTTGGGTCTCAATGAGGTTTTTTTTAATGCCATTGAACATGGCAATCTTAATATTAGCAACAAAGAAAAAACAGAACTTAGAGTTCAAAATCATTGGCAAGAAGAAATTCAGAAAAGATTAAATGAACCAGAACATCGTTTAAAATATGTTGATGTGCAAGTCGATATTACGCCCGATCTGATTTGCATTAAGGTGACCGATCAAGGCAACGGCTTTGATTGGAAAGCATTAGAAGAAAATGCGCTTCCTTCGCCACTTGCCTATCATGGAAGAGGCTTACTGGTGGCCAAATCGATGTGTTTTGATAATCTAGAATTTTCGAAGAAAGGTAATCAGGTTTATTGTTGGATTTATAAGTAGTCGACAATGACTGATACTTTCATACTCACCCCTTGCATTTAGGAGAGGTGAGTATGAGAGGGTAAAAGTTAAGGACGTGCTGTTGTTTTCGTATTCTTGGGAAATAAATGTTGATTATATTGACTAAATCGTGGTTCTTTTATTAATTTTGCAAAAATCTCATCAAAGTGTTGCATCGGAATAGAAATATCTTCCTGCGTGGGGCAAGATTGCATAATATATCCCCCTCGTTTGATGCGATTATCAATTTTAACAAGATCAATTGAATCTGTACCATAAACCCTTATTATTTTATATTTATCGTTAGAAGTATCTTGAGCTGGCAATTTATTAATGCCATGCATCATACCCGCTGCAAAGGCAATAGGATGAGTATAGGTAGATAAGCGTCCATAACTTGTAAAATATCCTTTCCAATTTTTAGCTTGTTCACCGATATGAAAAGCGTGTTTTTCTGCAACATTACTAATAGATTTAAGTTTGCCATTTTTTTGATAATAGTATTGCGTACTATCAAGATAAATATTACGAATATGCGAAATAACGCCGGATATCATCCCTACCGTTAAAGTGTTTTTTAGCATTAAGCTAAATGCCAATGGCATTCCGATTGTTGCCATCACTGTCGCAGCAAAAACAAATAACCCTATCCCTGTCAAAATACCATTTCGCATTCTTAAGGATACCTGACGCTGTTTTTGTTCAGCTATTTCAGTAATGGGGGCAAGCTGATTGCGTTGAGATGCCGATACTAATTTATCAGCTACCGTCAGTTTGGTGATACCTAATTGTTGAGGCAAAATTTCTACTAAACATTTGCCCATATATGGTGGAATTTTCTTATCCTCGGTCTCAATGGACACTTCGAGTTCTGATGAAAAATGAATTTTTTTCTCATTTTGTGAAGCAAATGCCCCATTGAGTTTTTCCTTTAAATCCTTCTCATTTTTATAAATAAAAATCGAAATCGAACGCTCATATAACCCTTCTGGGATTAATGTAGGTGAAATGAAGCGGCTAATACCTAATAAAAAAGAGGTTGGAGATTTTGTATAAATGGTCAGGGTATGAGACATTGTTCGAACTACCTAACTTGCAAAAATGAACTAAAATTCTATTAAAAGTAGGTAGTTCTTGTAAAGTAAGTAATTACTTACTTTACTGTCCAGGTTTTACCAGAATGTAATAAATCTTCTAGCGACGGTTTACCTTGTTTGGCAGCACTTGAATCCAATTGTGCTTTCATTTCTTCTTCGTAGATAGGTCGTTCAACTTTTCTAAAAATACCAATTGGCACTGGAAACTCAGGATAGGATAGTGAATTAAGTTTAATCGCCATTGATAAATCATTTTCAACTTGATGGACGTAAAGCTGCGATTTATCTTCAGGGGATTGTAAAGGCGTGACAACAAAATCGTTGCCATTATAAATAAGCCCTTTATCTTCCGCTTGGCCAAAAACTAAGGGTTGATTCGGGCGTAAGCTAATCGTTCGCTCTGCGCGAAATCCACGGTCACTAATATGGGCAAACGCGCCATCATTAAACACATTACAGTTTTGATAAATTTCAACAAAAGATGTACCACGATGAGCTGCGGCTTCTTTTAAAACCCATTGTAATCCTATCGCATCAACATCAATGGCTCTGGCAACAAAACTACAGCCTGCGGCTAAAGCCAGTTGTACCGGATTAAACGGTTCGTCAATTGTCCCTTGGGGTGATGTTTTGGTCTTTTTACCTTTTTCCGAGGTAGGCGAATATTGCCCTTTGGTTAAACCATAGATCTGATTGTTAAAAAGTAAAATCGTGACATCCAGATTACGACGCATAATATGCATTAAATGGTTGGCACCAATACTCAAGCCATCACCATCACCTGTCACAATCCAAACCGATAATTCAGGTCTCGCAATTTTAAGACCAGTTGCGATAGTAGGTGCACGACCATGAATCGTATGAAAACCATAGGTATTCAAGTAATAAGGAAAACGGCTAGAACAACCAATACCCGAAATAAAAACGGTATTCTCACGCGCAATGCCTAATTCTGGCAATATTTTCTGCACCGAAGCTAAAATTGCATAGTCGCCACAACCAGGACACCATCGTACTTCCTGATCGCTAACAAAATCTTCTCTTTTCAAAGGTAGTACTTTGTTTTCTTGTAACGACATTTAATTTTTCTCCAAATAAGGCAGTACCTTTTCTGTCAATTCTTGCACACCAAAAGGTTTGCCTTGAACCTTGTTAATGCCTTTAGCATCCACCAGGTATCGTGCTCGAATTAACTGGCAAAGTTGACCTTTATTGAGCTCAACAACCAGGATTGTTTTGAACTGCTGTAAAAGCGAACCTAATTCATTCTGGAAAGGATTCAAATAACGCAAATGAGCAAAACTGATGGCATGCCCTTGGGTTTGTAATGATTCAACCACGGTACGTACAGCACCATAAGTGCTACCCCAACTGAGGATTAATACTTCACCTTGCTTGGGTCCCATCAATTCTAATAGCGGTAAATCTTGCGCAATACCTTGCACTTTCGCTGCTCGTATATCGACCATGCGTTGATGATTATCACCATCATAACTGATATTACCACTGCCATTTTCTTTCTCTAACCCACCAATTCGGTGTTCAAGACCTTTGGTTCCTGGAATAGCCCAGGGACGCGCTAATGTGTTTGGATCGCGCGCATAAGGCATGAAATTGTCGGTTGGTTGACAATAATGAGGTTTTAAATCCGGTAGCGTTTTAACATCAGGAATTTGCCAAGGTTCAGCACCATTGGCTAAAAATGCATCGCTTAACACAATTACGGGCGTCATATAACGCAGGGCTATGCGAAATGCCTCGAGCATTATATGAAAACAATCACCGGGTGTTGCGGGCGCTAAAATAGGAACCGGACATTCCCCATGGCGACCATACATTGCTGCCAACAAATCGGATTGCTCTACTTTCGTTGGCATGCCGGTTGATGGCCCTGCGCGCTGAACATCAACAACAACCAGCGGTAGCTCTGTCATGACTGCCAAGCCTAGTGCTTCGCTTTTTAAATCCATACCAGGACCACTGGTGGTGGTTAAGGTCAATTCCCCACCAAAGGCTGCACCAATCGCAGCACCTATCGCTGCAATTTCATCTTCGGCTTGGAAAGTTTTGACCCCAAAATGGGCATGTTTTGCTAGAAAATGTAAAATATCGGATGCGGGAGTAATGGGATAACCACACACTAACAACGATTGATTGGCTTTAGTGGCTGCCGCAACGCATCCCCAAGCTAATGCTTGGTTGCCCGTGATTTGTCGATAAATACCCGGTGCCTGTTTGGCGGCCTTAACAGAAAAATGCTCTGCAAATAATTCCGTGGTAATCGCAAAATGATAACCTGCGCGCAATGCTTCGATATTGGCTTCGATGACATCGGTTTTATCTTTAAAACGTTCTTTGATCCAATCTTTGGTATCTTCAAGCTCGCGATGGTATAGCCAAAAGACCACGCCTAAGGCAAACATATTTTTACATTTTCGCGCGGCTGCACGAGATAACGGGCTTTTTTCTAAAGCCGTTAATGTGAGTGTCGTCATGGGTAAACGCACAACACGAAATGCGGATAAAGTGCCATCTAATGAATTATCATCAATTTGTGCTTTCTTTAAGTCTTTGCTCGTAAACTTATCTTCATCCAAGATAAGAATACCGCCCTTTTTTAAATTCTTAAGAGATACTTTCAAGGCGGCTGGGTTCATTGCAACCAAGACATCATATTGATCCCCAGGAGTATGAATAGGGTGTTCTGAGAAACTTAATTGAAATCCTGAAACCCCTGGCAACGTACCCGCAGGTGCACGGATTTCTGCTGGAAAATCAGGGAAGGTGCGTACATCATTACCAAAAGTCGCACAAGCCTCTGTAAATTGCATTCCCGCCACTTGCATCCCATCGCCCGAATCTCCCGCAAAATGGATAACCACCTTTTCAAGCGGAATTCGTTTAACCGTTAATGGGATCGTGGTTGTGAATGTTTTCATATCTGTCATGCTAAATGCCTAAGTTATAAGCCATTACGCCGAAATTAAGAGCCCGATCACTACACCTAAAGGCGGTGGATTTGCATAAATGGGCTTGTCCGCCGAAGCTTTATGCATATGCGGGCTTGCCACTTGCCACTCCGAAGCTTTATGCGTAGGCGGGAAGTATAACACTGACTTAGAAGTATTCGTATGCCATTCGTACCGATTGCATATTCATTTTTCATCGTCTGCGTTACACTATATTATTGCATATCAACCTATTATGTTATTTGTTTAACTTAAATTCTGGGAGCAAAGCATGCGCAGGGTTATTTTTAATCAAAAAGGTGGTGTGGGCAAATCAACGATTACCTGCAATCTCGCCGCCATTAGCGCAGCAAAAGGATTTCGTACTTTAGTAGTCGATTTGGATCCTCAATCTAATTCAACGCAGTATCTGTTGGGGAGTAAATCTCCGAACTTTGTACCCACTGTGGCAGATTATTTTAATCAAGTGCTGCAGTTCCGCTTCAGTGCAAGCCATGCAAACCAATACGTGCATGCCACCACCTTTAAAAATCTTTATATTTTGCCCGCAGCACCTAAATTAGAACTACTACTGAATCGATTAGAGAATCGCCAAAAATTATACAAGCTTCGAAGCTTATTCGATAAGCTTGAGGGATTCGACAATATTTTTATCGATACCCCACCTGCAATGAATTATTTTACCCAATCGGCATTGATTGCTTCGGATACCTGCCTTATTCCCTTTGACTGCGATTTATTTTCCCGTAATGCAATTTATCACCTATTTCGCGGTGTAACGCAAATTCGTGAAAAATATAATCGAAATCTGCGCGTTGAAGGGGTTATTGTCAATCAATTCCAAGCAGGCGCTGCGCTTCCTAAAAAATTGGTTGATGAATTATCGAATGAAGGATTGCCCATCATTTCGACCTTTTTATCGTCATCCATTAAAATTAAAGAATCGCATGATGTTGCCTTACCGATGATTCATTTCGCCAAAGATCATAAAGTCACCCAAGAATTTTTGCGTATTTTCCAAAGCTTGCAAACCAATGAAATTACGCATCCTGATGCTTTTCAAACAGTGAATGTTGAAAAATTAACGGAAGAAATTGGGGCTTAGTGCCCCCCCGCCCTTTTAAGCGCCTTGAATTAAGTATTTTTCTTATTATCTCATCTTCAAAACTCAGATAATATGTTGCCCCAACAATACGTTTGAATCAAAACAGCTTGGGAGTAACGATGATTTCTGGTATAGCAACAAAAAAAAATACGCGAGCATTTTATAAAATATTTGGCACTACCCAGCACGACATCATATCCTCACAAGAAGAAATAGAATTAATCCATTTAATTAATGAAGGGATCAATCCTTTTGCTCAAAATCTAGCAGGCCAAACCCCATTACATCTAGCAACGATAAAATCTCATTCTATGGTAATAATTCAGTTATTATTAAACCAAGGGGCGGATATTAACGCCCAAAATAATCACGGGCAGACGCCATTAAATCAGATGGCACCCCAGCTTCAGAGCATTGATAGTTACACCTATAAAATAATAGAACTTTTATTAAACAATAATGCCAAAATTGGTGTGCCTGATAAGAATGGTAATACGCTGCTAATGAATATATTTAAAGCCAATGCCACTCAAGCTCGATTGCCTTTTTTTTTCAAAATCCTCAATGAAATAAAAAGACTTGATAATCGCAAGGAATATTTGAGTGAACATTTTCAAATTGCTTTCAAAGAAAATTTAGATCATTTAATTGATAATCAGCTAGAGATGCTCAAAGTCATAAAATCTGAGGGTAATAAGAAACTATTCCACATCATTGAGCTGATTGAAACACAATATGATAATGCGATTGCTTTCAGACGCTTATCTTGCGCACCTTTATTACTTGGGCAATTACTCGCTAGTGTCAGTTATACCCAAAATAACGTTGACATTATTAGTGAAAATCTAATTGCCGTTAATTTAGAGGAAACATCAAACCATGCGGCATGCTCAAGCGATGATGATGATACATGGCTTTCATTTTCACCGACTAAGCGTGATGTCAGTAATGACGAACCAGTGACCGAGCACAGAAAAAAGAAGTCATGCTGCCTATGCTAATTTTAGATCCAGGAAGGCTTAAAAATTGACAGATAAGATTGAGATTTAGAACCCCTTTCTACCACCATTTAACACGAAAATCACTGATTACACCATTGAGTTGATGAAGCGTGGAAGTTTTTGGACCAGCCCAAGTTTTTGCTTTAGCAAAAATAAAAGAACAACATTTAAGATTTTTCTGAAATCGGTTAGGATGAACTTCAAAAAATTCCAAATTTTTCTTTAAAGCAATAAGTGAAGGAGTGTTGCGTATATGTGTCATCACACTCGGATAACGTGAAAAAACTTCAAACAAATAATCTGATTGCTTGGGTAGTTTCTCCAATAGCTTCTGGGTTGATACTATATGCATAGCTACTTTAGATGAGCACTTAGCAAGCATTAATATTTGAGTGCCAGTCAATTGTTCACATAAGAGAGGATTATTTAGAATAAACACAGCAAATTCTGAATGCATGCCACCAAGATATTGGATGCTTCCCAAACTCAATTTATTCATTAGTTCTTTAGTCTGTAAAATATGCAGTGCAGCTTTTTGGGTATGAGCAAGCTTTACTAAAGATGCCTCCGAAAGATCTCTTGTGTTTAAAACACGTATCGCAATTTCAGGCAAAAATTGACCTAATGTTGCTAAATTTTCTTCTGTCAGTTTGTTAGATAATGCTTCTGTGTTTAAAATATGATTCGCAACATCCAAGCATTTTTGTCCCAATATGGCTAATTCGTTGCCTGATAATTTTTCCGTTGAGATGAGAATACTCATCGCAATATCAGAAAAATTCTGTACTAATTCTGCCAGGCAAGATAAATTTTTACGAGTTAACCTATCGTAAAATTCTTTAGTATCTAAAATAGTTCTTACTACCTCGCGATGCTCTTTACCAATTTGGCATAAATGTTCAGCAGCAAAGTTTCGAACGTAGTTACTATTGAGTATCATCATGGCGACTTCAGGTAATTTTTTGCCCATGCTCACTAGCATTGTTTGGCTAAGCAGGTCCATACCTAAAAGATCTTGTGCAACCTCTACATTATTTTGCCCCAATAGATCCACATTTTCCATAAGACAACCATATTTTTTATTCTTGGATAATAAATGTTTAGCAAATTCTGAACAACATCCCGCAAGTGCAATCGTTTTTTCTAGATCTAAATAAGGATGTAACGTCTCATCTGTCAAAATAGCTATTGCTCTTTGTGGGTCTTTCCTGCATTCATCGAGTATTCTTTCAAATTTGACAGGCGCAAAATGAGATACATTTAATGTTTTCTGCCAGCTTTTAGAAACTGATGACAATTTGTTCGCTCCTACTAATTGATAGCAAGGAACATATTGCAATGTATAAGCCAACACATCTGGTAACATCAAAGAACCAAGGGAATATTCCGTTAGCATGTTATTACTGTTTTGAACAACTGTTTTCTTTCGAGAATGATTGGTAACACCACTTTTCATTTTTACTACCTAAATTTTTATCGCACTTTGCGAGATAGATCCTCAACGCCTTCAAACTTTAGCACTTGGTTTTTCAGCATTGATTTGCATACTGGCAAGCAATGCTTACTCTACAACCAAACGACTGATTCTTTAAATTTTTTGACTTCAAAATATGCATCGCAACTTTAGGGCCACTACTACTAATGCGTAGCAAATCCAATTCAGATAATTTTTTTGCTTATATTTTAATTTTAAAGAATAGCCATAGCAATTTCAGGCAATTTTTCGTACCACCTCTTGCTTATTTATAACGGTGGGCTTATAGACTTACCCATCTTATCAAAATAAAGCTTCGCTTGAGCTGAAACAAACTGGGCTTGTTCTGCTTTTTGTTCCATCATGTTTCTTGCAGTTTCTAAATACTTTCTTTCGTATTCATCTAATTGAATTGATTTTTCATTCAGTAAATATTCTCCAATTTCAGGCAAGTAATCTAAACATGAAGACATCGCAAGACATGATAATTTACCAATCATTTTATTACGCAGCGTTTCGGTCTTGAGGATATGCATGGCCACTTCGGGGGAGCATTTACCAAGGTTTTCTAAATCATAGGGAGACAATCGATTGCATATCTTCTCATTAGTTAGAATGGCCATTGCTATTTCAGGCCGTTTTTGACCAAGTATCGCTAAGTCTTTACCACTAAGTTTATTGCAAAGGTTTTCTGTATTCAAAATAGTCATCGCAAGTTTAAAATGATTTTGATAAAGCTTCAAAAACTCATTAGGATTCACTCGCTTGCGAAGTTCTTCTGTCATTATAATCTTCATTGCATTATCATAATTTTGGCCAAGTCTTACCAAATCTTCACCCGTTAATTGTTTGCAAAGCGCTTCTCTATCTAAAATAGTCATTGCAACTTTAGGAAGCTTCTCTCCAAGCGTTGCTAAACAATAACCATTAAGCTCATTACAAAGCTCTTCTTTATCTAAAATAGCCATCGCAACATCATGATTATTATGACCAAGCTTTGCCAAATCTTCACCCTTTAATTGTTTGCAAAGCGCTTCTCTCTTTAGAATATTCATCGCAACTTTAGGAAGCTTCTCACCAAGCGTTGCTAAAGCATAGCCATCAAGCTTATTACAAAATTCTTCTGTATCCAGAATAGTCATCGCAACATCATGATGATTTTGCCCAAGCTTTGCCATATCATTTGCGGATAGTTGCTTTAAGCATACTTCTGTCTGAAGTATATACATTGCAATTTCAGGACATTTTTGACCTAGCACTATAAAACTATGATTTTCAAAACGCTTAAAAAATTCGTTTGAATTCAACACATACATTGCAACGTCAAGATTATTTTGCGCAAACGCCGCTATGGCTATAGAATTAGCCATGAATTCACAAAATCGTGTGTTGCTCAGCAAATCAATAGCAAATTCTGGGTGACACCCTGCAAGTTCCATCTTCTTTTCTAAATCTAAATGGGCAAGCAATGTCTCATCAGTTAAAATAGATAATGCACCTTCTGGCGAACGTCGACAGTCAGCTAATATTTTTTCAAAATTAAAGCGAGAATAAAAATCTTTAGCTTTTAAGGTTTCATACCATCGCTCACAAACAGTCGATAATTTATTTTGACCAAATAATTGATAGCCAGGCACAAATTGTAATGTATACGCGATGAGTTCAGGTATCAGCAATGGATCCGATGGGATCTCACCATTAATCTTTGGGCGATTTAGTTTTCTCTGAACTTTTAATTTTTTTTGGGGACCGCGTTTCATTGATTAACTCCTACACTACTTGAGAATGACAGCAAATATGACCGTCACATGATTGTTCGAAAATAGATGCTTGAATGTTTTATATTCAAACATCTAACAAAAGCATACAGCCATAGTACATTTCCTGACATAATAAATAAAGTTAAATTGCTTATAAATGTAAGGCAAAATAGCTTTTTTTAAAAAATTGATTGATGTTCTAATATTGAATACGATTTGTTCGAATATTATGTAATAAATTGAACAAAATGGTTAGAACATGGCTTGGTCGCCGCGGAAAGCAGAAAACAAGGGTAACTAAACGAACATGAGCCAATATAAGTTAATCAACTTATATGTCAATTGGCTTTATTGCATTGTTGATGTTCGGATGTTAGTATGGTTTCTAAATTTTGTTCGAGCATTCCGTAAGGGTGCTTTAATGCATTGCTAGATAAGGCCATCCATGATTTACACTGATGAAAACGATAAGTCTACTTGGAAGATTAGTGAATATGACCACATGGTCACCTTAATCAATCATGCAGACATGGATGAAAATTTCAAAGATGATTTAGCTTTGGCTATCGTTAATTCAACGATAGAAGAAAATAAAAGAGCGAATTTAAGCGACATTTTATTTTCAGTAACCACCTTAGATTTCTTTCAATTAGAATGGGGTGATTTCAAAAAGCTCTATCCTCAATGCCCTGAACCCCCTATTTCGATTGTCCAATTAGACGCCGTCAGTGAATTATTAGATGATAACCTCGAAGATCTTTATGAATTCATTGAAAATACTTTCGTAACAGAAAAAACACAGCAAAGTGTTGTTGCTTTGCTATTAAAAATCACCCCCGCTTCCACTGCCAGTGATATTGAACAACTTTATACTGAATTAAAAAAACAAGAACGCTCTGCAACCATTTCAGAAAAAACTTTTATTCAATCAATCTCTTACTTTGTTACAGGTCTGCAAGGAAAAGATGAAAACAAACTCATTAAATCAACCTATAGCAAAACAAAACTCTCCCCTGAACAAATTAGTCACATTTTCACACAATTTTTATATAAAAAATTTCCTGCATTGAAGCCAAAAACGAGTTCTTCTGCTACAACGTCTGAAAAAAGAAAAATTGAAAGCATTGATCTTACTTATAGCGACGAAGAAGATGTCCTACAACCAACCAAAAAGCCATTTCTTCTTCAATTTGCAGAAGCGCTTGGTACAGATCTCACTAATTTTATGAAAGAGCACTTTGGTCATAGCTCCGATGATGAAAAAGAAAGAAACGATTTAAAAAGAAGCTTTTAAGCTTCGTGCCAAGTTCTTCTACCTAAAATAGTTGAGTCGATATCGATCTCACCCTTTGCCCAGCCTTTGCTTGTGGGAACCCTGAATAGACGTTTTTCTTCTTTAGGTTTTCTAACAAGCATCGTTGGGGACAATACGACAGGATTTTCAATTTTCTCCCCTGTAAAAACCAATGCCGCTTGACGCAAGAATTCACCTGATTCAGCAGCAAATAGCATTAAACACTCGTCATTATTTACTGCAAGAATTTGATTTCGCAATAGCGGTTGATAAAGTATTCCATTCGTATCAATGATTTGATGAATAAGTAGTTCTTGCCCTTCTTCTTCCACTAAAATAATAATCACATGCCCCATGTGGTATTTTTTTTGTGCCCAGACATAAAGTAAAACGCTTCCCTCTTTTGAGCTTCGCCCGACAATCACTTTTCCTAGCACTTTGGCAATCGGCAGCATTGATGATAATGGTATAATCGTTTTTTGTCCTTGTTCGATTTTCCACAAACATCCATTCTCATCGACTTGGTACTGTCTAGCACAATAACGCTGATTCGGATGAATATCATTTACTAACAAAGATCTTCTGATTGCGTAAATGCTGGTAAATTGATTGCTAGCCCCATCTGGTTGAGTTTGTTCATGTGTTATTCGATAATAATGAATGCCTTCGGTTTCATGACAGGAAAGTGAATCGGGGATCCATTGAAGGTGGGTAACACCTTTTAATTGAGCTGGGTTCATTCCTTCGGCTAATTGCTTTTCTATCGATTGAAGATGAAATAAATAATTTAAGTGCAGTTGTTTTTTTTGCACATAGTAATTCAGCATTTTTATATCAAGAATCGTTGTCTCAAACAATAGCAACATAAATACCGTTGATGCCATACAAAAAATTAAAGTAATCAGTAATACACTCCCTAATTGTTTGTGATTAAGGGCCATTCAAAACTCCACCATTTTCGCACTTTAGGTTCATTCTCTTCTACCGAATTTAATAATGCTTCTAATCTGACACTGACTACGGCTTGCCAATCGGATATGGCTTGTGCTTTTTGATAGATTATTTTTCCTGAATGTAATACACCATAAGTAAAAACCAATTTTTCTACCCCTTCGATAAGCTCTAAAGTGCGTCCATTAAAATCGGTACTATAAAGCCCATAAATGGCATTTCCTCTGGCATTATTTCTTTTAGATTTAGCAACATAATAAACCGTTGATGATAAAATACTGGCGGTGAATGCAGCATGATTAAATCCATTTAATGTAATAGCTTCATTAGGTATCGTTATAACCTGAGTTCGTTCGCAATCCGTTAAAATAATTTTAGTGCCGGGTTTTATGGATATTGGGGTAATACTTATACTATTGAAATCTTGAAAACTGGCTTGTAGCCAGAGCATATCACTGTCATTCACATGCTTTTTGAGTACGCGGCTACTTGCTCTTAATGCTTCAGGGATCGCTTGGTAAGTGACTCCTTGCAGCGGATCTATCGTTAGCTCTGCCTTTGATAGTCGTTTACAGCCAAAAACACCGTGATTGCGTATTGCTTTTCCCAGTACGTAATCCAGTGTTCTCGCATTGACTTGCATTCTGACTAAAGCCTGCTGCATTGATACGATTTTTTTAATCAACATCCAAGTATTGATCACCATAATTGTCAATATGGCACTCAAAACTAATGATACGAGCAGTTCAACTAGAGTCTGTCCGTGATATTGTTTTATGTTGGTGTACTCCATCTCGGTGTGTTATCACTTTAAAGTGATAAGGTAGAACCCGGAGATTTAAAACAAATCCTTGTTCTTGGCTTTGAAAATTGATTTTTGCTTGCGGGAATAATTCCTGAAAATGCTTTTGCCATTCATTAAAAATAGCACTTTCCAATGATGAATGCTGGTGAATGAGCAAAGATAACGTATCCACTTGAAAATGTAGCTGATTTAATAATAACGACTCTCGTGTTTGTTGAATTTGTTTCAACCCGATCCCAATCATCGATAACAGCGTTGTTAAAAAAATAACTAATGCTATTAAGACTTCAATGAAACCATAGCCACGATTATGAAACCACTTTACCGAGACAGAGGGCGAACAAACTTCGTTCATTTTTGTTGATCATTTCAAGTTTTTAATGGCGCGGACATTAATGCATGAAGATAAGAAAAGCAATGGGTATTTTAATGAAGTTTTATTGCAATTGATTATTTTTTATAATATTCATCTCCTCACCCGACGCGCTGATGCGCGTCGGGTGAGGGAATGTGAAACAGGTAGCGGTTATTGCCCTGTCACAGTCATGCGCTGACGTTTAGTTGGTGATTCTAATGTCGGTTCATTTTTAGCTTTTGCCTTACTTTTAGTTGGCATCTCTGCAAAGTTAGCATATTTTCGTTTGTGCCCAACAAATTTCCCTGCACCTAGAACCATATTGCGTGACAAATCATCTAGCTTATTTGTAGGAAACATATTCTGACCAACTGCTCTTGCACTCAACCAAGCTAAGGAGTTTGTTTCTTTACCAAAGCTTTTTGCAATGTCATTTTCCAAAGAATCCGTCGTCTCTTTTCTATCTGCACCTAAGCTATTTAAAATGACTAATTCTTCCGTCCTGTTGTTTTTCTTCAAGTTAGATAGCAATTGCATGCAATGCATATCATTATCTGAATCAAAGGGCTCCGTGAGAAAATCTTTGTTTGATCGTCCAGTACATCTCGTGAATACTCTTATAGCGTTCAAAAATTGATCATTGGAAAATTCTTTAAACTCTGGATAATCGTTGAAAAGACATGTATAAAAAAAGGTATTTTCTTGATTAAATTCCGCAGTATTACTTGGATCGACTAAATTTCGTAGTTTATTTAAATCATAAATTGAATGAGGCAAAGAAAGTAAATTGGACATCTCATAAAAAGGACCCAGTATTGGAAAAAATTCTTCCATTTTTTTCTTCACAATAAATATTTTTTTTATTGCTTGTTTTGTCATTTCTGAAATCATTTTTGCTTACCTTTATTCTGATTGATGACAAATAATAGTCAGCAAGTTAAACAAAAATCAAGATGAGTCATTTTAGCAATAGATAAGTGGCAAGTTACACAAGATAAAGCAAAAAAAGTTCAAAGCATGATTCGAAGAAAAAAATCATCATTTGAACTTTTTTATTTATGGCAAAATTTATCAGAATTATTTTGATTCATTTTACTCCCTCACCCGACACGCTTGTGCGCATCGACCTCTCCCTAAGGGAGAGGTGTAAGAAATCAAATTCAGTTTGTAGGGAGTTGTGAAATAATTTCTTTGACTAATCCAGGTCCTTGATAAATCAAGCCTGAATAAATTTGAATGAGTTTGGCGCCTGCCGCTAATTTGGCATTCGCTTGTTTACTGCTCATAATGCCGCCTGCGGCGACAATAGGGAGAGACTCCCCTACTCTCTGATAAATCGTTTGGATCATGCGGGTAGAACGTTCAAACAACGGCTCACCACTTAAACCACCCACTTCATCACGTTGAGGAGATTTTAAATAAGCTGGACGTTCAATAGTCGTATTGCTGGCAATAATGCCTTCTATTTGTAAAGCCAACAAATCATCTAATAGTGTAAACAGTTCATCATCCGTTAAATCAGGTGCAATTTTCACTAAAATCGGCACTGCTTTATGATATTTTTCAGCTAACAAGCGCTGTTCATGCTTTAAAGGAACTAAAATACTTTTTAACAAATCTCCCTGCTGAAGCTTACGTAATTCAGGGGTATTGGGGGATGAAATATTGACGGTGACATAATCTGCAAAAGGATACACTTTTTGATAGCACGTTACATAATCTTGCCACGCATTATTCAACTCTGTATCTTTATTTTTGCCAATATTCACGCCAATTGGGCAGGTTGCTTGCATTTGTTGTAAACGAGAAACTAAATAATCGACGCCTTTATTGTTAAAGCCCATCCGATTGATAATCGCTGAATGGTTTGCTAAGCGAAATAATCGAGGTTTAGGGTTACCAAGCTGAGGTTTAGGCGTTACCGTGCCCACTTCCACAAAGCCAAATCCCATGGCACTCCAAGCTGGAATACAGTCCGCATTTTTATCTAAACCTGCTGCTAAGCCAAGCGGATTAGCAAAGGTTAAATTAAAACAGGTAACAGGATGTTGTGAGAGTGGTTTGGCATGATTAAAAAAACCAAATTGCCCTAGCTTCTTTAAAGTCCATAACGTTACTTCATGAGAAACTTCAGCATCACACGCAAATAATAAAGGTCTAACTGCCTTGTATAACATTTTTATTAACTACTTTTCTCGTCTCATTATTCTGTAAAAGTTTGTATAGATGCCGCGGACAAGCCGCGGCAAGTAGGCACTCAGAAGCTAAACCGCAAAAGTATTCGGTTATTAAGCAACTCGCTTTCCGGTTTGCTCTCGCAAACTCACATTGGCGATTTCCATTAACTCCCGTAAAGCCACAGAGTACATGGTAAACTCACGTTTGGTTAATGACTTCAATTCATCAATCATATTCTTCCAACGTTCAAGCATTTCTTTATGCTGAGCCATCCACGCATCAATTTGCGCTTCGACATTATTCACATCCGGTTGCATCATCATCACAGCGACAGTGAGATTTCTTTGTTGACGATCAAGATCATCTCTAATCGCGGCTCTGGCAAGTGAATCCCAGTGATTGGCCACAGGATGATGTTTAATTTGCTCGCGGAACCAGCCCAGTTCTAAACGTGCACCAATCGCATAATAAGTAATTGTGACTAAATCGACAGGCAGATTATGTGTCGTTGCAGCATCAACAATATCTAATGCTGAGAACATAGCGCTCATTTGTGCGGTTACAAGTGCTGTTTCTTGTGGCACATTCTCTTCCATCAATTCATTGGCGAACTCGAGCAAATATTCTTCAGCCGTGCCCGAAATGGCATGATGAAGACCTTCGCGAACTAAATCCATCTTCGGTGTAAAATGGTTAATCACTTCTGCGATATCCAAGTTACTAATACGATGGCGTAAGAACCAACGTGTTCCCCGGCGAACTAAGCGATTTAATTCATGCAACATTTTTACTTGAATATCTGCAGGAACAATAAAATCTAACGCGTTGACTGCTTCACGGAATTTTATGGCTCTGAATATTTCTTTGGCTGCAATATAACCACGTACAATTTGGGGAATGGTTGCGCCTGTTTCATCTTGTAATCGATGAATAAAGCCAAGCCCCATATCATTGATAATGGAATTTGAAATCTGCATCGCTATTAATTCACGTTTTAGACGGTGCGATTTCATTTGCTCGCTATAACGTTCTTGTAATACCTCTGGGAATGCACCCACTAATTCATGAGCAATATACTTGTCTTCGGGTACATCCGATGCAAGAATTTCGCTTTTGAGCATGGTTTTACAATAAGCTAATAGTACTGATAATTCAGGACGTGTTAAGCCTCTTCCACTTTGCTGACGCAATAATAAATCTTCATTTGAAGGTAAAAATTCAAGAGGACGATCAAGATTACTAAATTGTTCTAAATGATCAATTAACCGACAGTGCATTTGTGCATTCTTCGTTGCATTAAATTCTGCCACGCTAATTGCTTCAATTTGATTTCGATTGTCTTCAAGTACTAATTCAGAGACTTCTTCTGTCATATCAACTAACAGTTGATTACGTTGTTTTTCAGTTAAATCCCCTGCTGCCACAATACCATTGAGTAAAATTTTAATGTTTACTTCATGGTCAGAGCAGTCAACCCCACCGGAGTTATCGATAGCATCGGTGTTAATTTTGCCACCATTTAATGCATATTCAATACGACCCAATTGCGTAAAACCAAGGTTCCCACCTTCACCGACGATGCTGCAACGTAATTCTTCACCATTCACTCGCAAAGCATCGTTGGATCTATCACCCACATTGGCATTATGTTCATAAGAAGCTTTGACGTAAGTACCAATACCACCATTGAACAATAAATCAACTTTTGCCTTCAATAAGGCTCTAATCAATTCCGTTGGCACAATCTTAGGTTTATTGATCCCTAAAATTTCTTGCATCTCAGGTGACAATGGAATGTATTTAGAAGAACGAGAGAAAACACCGCCCCCTTTAGAGATTAACTTAGGATCATAGTCTTCCCAAGTTGAACGCGGTAAATGAAAGAGACGATCACGTTCTTTGAAACTTGTCTCTGGATCGGGATTAGGATCTAAGAAGATATGCACATGGTTAAATGCGCCAATCAGCTTAATATGACGCGATAGCAACATACCGTTACCAAATACGTCACCTGCCATATCCCCAATACCCACTACCGTGAAATCGGTTTTTTGGCAATCAACGCCCAATTCTCTAAAATGTCGTTTAACGGATTCCCAAGCACCTCGAGCCGTGATAGCCATCTTCTTATGGTCATAGCCGGTTGAACCACCTGATGCGAAGGCATCATCCATCCAGAAGCCATATTCTTTTGATACGCTATTGGCAATATCTGAGAAAGTTGCTGTTCCTTTATCTGCGGCAACAACAAGATAAGGATCATCGGCATCGTATCTCACAATATCAACTGGCGGAATGACTTTATTTTCAACCAGGTTGTCAGTGAGATCGAGCAAACCATGAATAAAGGTTTTATAGCTTTCTATACCTTCTGTCATGATTTCTTCTCGTGTTCCTTTGCTCGGCAAGTTTTTAGGAACAAAACCACCTTTTGCCCCTAAAGGAACAATCACCGCATTCTTAACTTGTTGGGCTTTCATTAAACCTAAGACTTCTGTACGGAAATCTTCACGTCGATCGGACCAACGCAAACCACCTCTGGCAACTTTTGCTCCTCTTAAATGAACCCCTTCTACTCGAGGAGAATAAACAAAGATTTCATAAAGTGGACGTGGTAGTGGCAATTCCGTTATCGCCGATGGATCAAATTTTAAAGACAAATAATTTTTCTGATTACCATTCGCTTCTTTCTGGAAGAAATTTGTTCTGATGGTTGCCAGAATGACTTGCATGTAACGACGAATGATACGATCTTCATCGATATTTTTAACTTCTTCTAGGCTATTTTTGATCTTCAACCGTAAAGCATTGGCTTGTGAATTACGTTTCTCTTGAGAAAGGCTTGGATCAAAACGTGTAACGAATAATGCAACCAAATCGTGCGTTATGTCGGGCACACCAGCAAGCACATCTTCTATATAAGCTTGCGAGAAGGTAAACCCTATCTGCCATAGGTATTTGGCATAAGCACGTAGCATGGTGACTTGCCGCCAATTAAGCCCTGAGCTCAAGACTAAGCGGTTAAAACCATCACTTTCAGCGTGTCGATTCCAAATATGATAAAAAGCTTCTTGGAATATCTCTTTTACAGCATCAACATTTAATTCTTTTCCGGAAGTATGAATCATTCCAAAATCATTAATCCACACAATATTCCCTTCTCTTGGGGTAATTTCATGTGGTCTTTCACTTATCACGCGTAATCCCATGCACTCTAACATAGGAATGATATCTGATAAGGGAATTGATGAATCAGGACTATACAATTTAAAGCGTAAAATTCCCTCTTGTTCATCAATCGGTTGATAAAAACTCATTTCGAGTTTGTTACTATCAGATAATTTCTGAATGTGCTGCACATCATAAACGGCTGTACGCACATTATAATCGGCACGGTATCCGGCCGGAAAGGCATTACGGTAATTCTGGAAATAACGATTACCTAATTCTTCACCAAAATGTTCAGATAAAGCATCACGTAAATTATCTTCCCAAGTACGACTTATTTGTACAATTTTGTCTTGAATTTCATTAACATTGTATTCTTTTGTCTTGTCATCTTTATAGCGAATCACAAAGTGGATTCTCGCTAAAATAGACTCAGAAAACCGTGTTGAGAATTCTGCTCGATAACCACCCAATTCATCGACGAGAATTTTTTGAATCTTCTCGCGTAATTTTGAATTAAAACGTTCTCTTGGTACAAACACTAAGCATGAATACAATCTGGCAAAAGAATCTTTGCGAATAAACACACGGATCTTTTGTCTTTCTTGTAAATGAATAATCCCAGAAGCAAGATCATATAATTCTTCCACTGTACCATGGAAAAAGTCATCTCGTGGTAATGTTTCAAGGATATTCAATAACACTTTACCATCGTGACTTTCTTCTTCTACATTGGCACGCTCAAGAATCTTTTGCACTCTTAAACGTAATAGCGGTATATATTGTGGACTTCTATTGTATGCAACAGAGGTATAAAGCCCAATAAATTGCTGTTGTCCTACAACGTTACCATTTTCATCAAAACATTTTACAACGATAAAATCGGTATAGGTTGGGCGGTGTATTGTAGAAATTCTATCCGTCTTACCTAAAATTAGCGGATGCTTAGAAAGCGCTAACTCTTGCGCTGCTTTGGTCATCTCCTGAAAGGGTTCGAAGTAATTTTCACCGAATTTTTTTAGAATACCTAAAGCTGAATCTTTATCAAATGACCATTCATAACTACCATTATTCGTACTTAATTTACGACGGCAATAGCCTAAGTAGGTAAAATGGTTATTGTTAATCCATTTTAAAAATTCAATGATTTCTTCATCAAGGTCTTTTTTATTCGATTTGCTTAAACGATGTTCTAAGTTTTGAATAACTTCGTCCATCGCATTAGCCATCGGCTGCCAATCACCTACCGCAAGGGAGACTTCGTTGATAGTGCCTTCGATAGATTTACGCAGTGCTTCAAGAACAGCGGGATCGCTTTGTCTATCGACTTCGATGAAAATCGGCATTTCTGTTGGGCCATTACCATGATTGGATTTGCCCATGTAAATTTTGTTTATTTGACCTTTTTCATCTCTTTCAATTTTTAAGCCATTGGTATGCAAAATAAGATGAACATTAAATCCTAAGCGATTTAATACCATTCCAACGGATTCGATGAGAAAGGGCAAATTATCATTAACGATTTCAATAACCGTGTGTGTTGATTGCCAACCGTGTTGTTCGAACTGCGGATTGTATACACGTACTTTGACTTCATGAGGATGACGGTGATTAATAAAGTGCCAAAACGACACCAAAGCGCCATACAAATCAAGAATGTTGCGCTCAAGCAAATCTTCTGGGGCAGCACTCAGGTAGTATTGCTTTACAAATGATTCAATTAACTGTGCTTCACTTGTTGGCAATTTATCTTTTACTAGGGCGATTACTCGTCCTATCAAGTCTTCACGTGCTTCTTCCAGCTGACGTGTCATAACCCACACCTCGTCGCGATGATTTGAATACTCATTATTTTACAGCTTAGGCCTGAAATTAGATACTTCGATTCTTGGACCCTTACTAAGCTAACCTACAAACTTTAAATTTAGTGCAATCATTTTATCGACCATTGAACCAATAAGAAATAGCTATGATTTAATGAATTTCGCTATCGATATATGCAGCATTGCTGATAAAATAAATAGTGCAGAAAAACAGAGCATTTTTTGCTAAAAAAAAAAAACTTCTCTCACTGAAAATGATTATAGGGTGTTTCCATCATGAAGCGCATTTATCAATTTTTCTTTATTATTATCCTGCTAACTTTTTCAGCATGCGCGCAAAATCCTGTGACGGGGCGCCATGAATTACAATTTGTGAGTGCTGATAAAGAAATTAAAATGGGCCAAGAGAATTATCTTTATGGCCAACAAGCAAGCGGTGGTCAATATCGCGTTGATCCCAAACTTTCAGCTTATGTCCAAAAAATTGGTCAAAAATTGGCCAAGCAAAGTGATAGACCCGATTTACCCTATGAATTCGTCGTCCTAAACGACTCGGTTCCCAATGCCTGGGCACTGCCTGGCGGTAAAATTGCAGTCAATCGTGGCTTATTAGCTCATCTTGATAATGAAGCAGAACTTGCGGCTGTATTAGGCCATGAAATTACCCATGCAGCGGCACGCCATGGCGCAAAAGCGATGGAAAGACAAATTATCATGGCAACAGGCCTCGCTGCTGCCAATGTTGCTATCACTGCCTCACATAAATCAAGCGATCCTGCCTATAAAGACCAAGCACTCGCAGCTAGCGCATCGGTTGCCGCCGGTTTAATTGGCACTAAATATAGCCGTGAAGCGGAATTGGAAGCAGATTCCTATGGTATGAATTACATGGTAAAAGCAGGCTATGATCCTCACGCAGCTGTAACCTTGCAAGAAACTTTTGTTAAATTAATGGATCAAAAATCTTCCAATTGGGTTGATGGCTTGTTTGCCTCCCACCCTCCGTCTCAAGAGCGCGCCAAAGCCAATCAGCAACGTGCAACTCAAATGCCAAAAAATTTAGAACTCGGCAAAGAACGCTATCAACAAATGATTGCACAATTAAAGAAAGATCAAACAGCTTATGAAGCTTACGATCAAGGTGTTAAAGCACTCAAGAAAGAAGAATTGACCCAAGCTTTAACCTTGGCTAATCAAGCTATCGCTCTTGTGCCCAATGAAGCATTATTTTACACCTTGCAAGCCGATATTTTTGCCAAACGCGATGATAAAGAGAAAGCCATGAGTGCTTACCAAATGGCGATTGAAAAGAATCCCGAGTATTTCTATCACTACCATCAACGGGGCTTATTATTAGAAAAAATGGGCAAAAAATCAGAAGCCAAAGCAGATTTTGAAAAAGCACAAAAACTGTTACCAACTGAAACCGCGGCGGCTGCGTTAAAAAGGCTGGCTTAACCGTGCTGCGTAGTTGATCGAGATAAAAATCCCCCGCTCGCTCCTGCTACGCAGGAGAAGTGCGAGCCGCCCCCTTTTATTCAAAGGGGGCCATCAAGACGAGGAGCTTTAGTACAATGCCCCCCTGAATAAAAGGAGGCAGCTTGCGGTATGCACATGCATATCGCGAGCGCGGGATTTCTATCCTGAAAAAGGTCTTAGATTATCTCTACAGGATTAACTTGTTTCTGTCTTACATTGGCTTTCACAATATTCGCCAATCCTTGGATCCACAAAGGCTCGGAATTTAAACAAGGCACTAAGGTAAAATCTTTGCCACCTAAATCTTGCCATAAACCTTTTGCGCGAATACCAATTTCTTCTAAGGTTTCTAAACAATCCGCAACAAAGGAAGGGCTTGCAATCAGTAAATTACGTTTACCCCCTTGAATTAATTGAGTCATTGCGGTGGTGAGATCAGGCCCTACCCAGGGAATACGCCCTAAACGTGATTGAAAGACCACATGATAAGCATTAATCCCTAATGCTTGTGCAATTAAACGTGAGGTTTCATAGCATTGCGCTCGATAACATAAACGATTTTCAGGAGAGATCTGTGCACAAGGTTGGTTTTGTTGGCAGCTAATTTGGCACTGACTTCCGCCTTTTTCGATTTGCCGCCAAGGCAAGCTATGATAACTAAACAAAATAGAATCCGGTTGTTTGGCTTCAATGTGGGGCGCAATTAAAGAGACTTGTGCCTTAATGTAATTAGGATCGTGAAAAAAATCGCTCACAATCGATAAATGTGGGATGTGTTGTTTGGGCAATAAACCTCGCATCACACTCGCAATGGCTGAACCGCTAGCAGCAGAAGAATATTGTGGGAATAAAGGAACAATAATCACTTGTGAGCATTGCGCTTTTAATAATTTTTCTGTGGCGCTCCAAATACTGGGCTCACCATAACGCATCCCTAATTCAACTTGATATTGCTCACCTAATTCATCGCGCAATCCATGCAACAAATCTTGCGAATGGAATAATAAGGGAGAGCCTTTTTCTTGATCCCAAATAGATTGATATGCATTGGTTGTTTTACCGGTACGAAAAGGTAAAATCACACTATGCAATAAGACCTGGCGAACCCAAACGGGTAGATCGACCACTCGGGCATCGCTTAAAAATTCTTTTAAAAAGGCACGCACCGCTTTCTTATCAGCCCGGGCTGGCGTCCCTAAATTAATTAAAAGCACCCCGGTTTTGGTTATAGTCATGATTTACCTTACAATCTTATACTCTTCCCAAGCCTATAAGACGAGCTGGAAAGTTAATTAAATTACTTGATTGTTATTTCATTGAGATGAATTGTAATCAAAAATAACTAAAGAGAAAACGATGAAGCGCACCTCCTCTCCCCTGATTGCCACCATTATCTTAATGATCCCCTTTGTGCTCCCGTTGGGGCTTGCATTGGATATGTACTTACCCTCTATCCCTTCAATGAAAGAGGCGCTACAAGCTTCTAGCACCATGATTCAATTAACAATGAGCCTCTTTTTGTATACCTTTGGATTTGGGCAACTCGTTGCAGGCCCCATGGCTGATAGCTTTGGCCGACGTACCGTTATCTTATTAAGCAGCGGTTTATTTATACTAGGCAGTCTAGTTTGCGCCTTAACCAGCAGGATTGAAATATTACTTTTTGGCAGAATATTACAAGCTTTAGGTGCTTGTGGTACCCAAGTTGTTGCCATGGCAATGGTACGTGATCAGTATGAGAACATGAATGCCACCATTATTTTTACTTCGCTTAAAGCAGCCATGGCACTGGCTCCTATTGCTGCGCCTATTTTAGGCGCCTACTTACAAGTCCATTATGGCTGGCAAGCAACCTTTATAGTGTTATTAACCTATGGCATAGCGCTATGGCTTTTGGGCTTTTTTAAATTGGAAGAAACGCTGATTAAAAAAATTGCTTTTTCTTTTCGGGATAGAATCCAAAAACCTTATGCAACCTTTATCAAACATTATGGCTTTATGTATTTTGCGGTGTGTGCCATGACAGCCCAAGCTGCAATGTTTGGTTATTTTTCATTATCCCCTCGATTTTTTATGATGGAGCACAGCTTATCGGTTTCGACTTTTGCTTTGTTATTTAGTTGCAATGCTGCATTCTTTTTAACAACAGGTTCGATGATTGGGAAATTGATTTATCGTTTCGGGTTTAGGCAGAGTACCTTCATTGGGGCCATCATGCTATGCATTAGCGCCTTGATGATGTTAATCGGCCATCACTACTTTAATCATTTTTTTATTTTATTTATTCCCAATTTACTCGCCAGTGCGAGTGCCGCGATGCTACTAGGAGCCAGTGCCAGTGGGGCGCTGATGCCATTTAAACAAAATGCAGGCGCCGCTTCTGCCCTTTTTGGTTGTATTGAATTTATTGGTGGTGGTTTATTAGGTGGCATTGCCATCTGGGGTGAGAAGATCACTGTTATGCCTTTAGGTAGCTTATTACTTACCCTAGGTTTGGGTCTTATTTTGATCAATATCCTCTGTATCGAAAAGATTTCATCAACTGAATCAAAGTCGATATCCTGAAATACTTTGGACGTTAGAATGCATCAACTATTGCACTTTCTTGTTCGGGTAAAGCCATCGAAGGCTGCCCCCAGCTCCCTGATATCTCAAAACACTCTTCGACATCAATAGATGGGGTATCAACTTCATCCCCTTCTAATCCTAGAATACCATCTTCTTGAATGAAAAGATCATCATAATCCAAAGAATCATCAGGCAAGCGGGTCAGCGTTTGCAGAAGCTCGTATAGCGTGGTTTCAGGCATATCTTCATCAGTTTTACTATCTTCGGTTTCATTAGGAAAAGGCTCGATATTTGTTGAGATTGGTTGTTCGTCGAATGCAGGATATAAAGTAGTTATGTAATCCATTAATTTATTGACAAGCTCAAGATCTTCTGAAAAAACCTCATCTTGTTGCAGCTTGCTTTTCATGACAGAAAAAACGTCATTAAGTTCGATTAGCTCCTCATCGCTAAGGTTAGTTGCATTAAAGCAAGTGGGATTATTATCATTTGATTCGAACAAATCATCGTTGAGTACATTAACTTTATTTTCGATTTCTGTGTCATTTTCTAAATTATTGGGGTACAAAATGGCATTAAATGCGTCATACCATGACAAACCTTCATTTTCTACTTTGGCTTCAATTTGCTCAAGCAACATTGCATTTTCATCTGCTTCATTAGGAGCATTTAAAATAGTTGCATGTATTAGGCTATCCTTATTCATGTCCTGCGTATCCGGTTCATAAAATACGGCTCTAAAGGCATCGTACCAAGAAAGATTTTCATTTTGCATTTTTTCTTCAATTAGATTTTTCAGCTCAGCCAATTCTTCAGCATATGCTATTTCTTCTTGACGTTGCCAAGTGCCATCTTCTTCATGCCTTATAAAGTCATTTAAAGCATGGTAAACAGCATGATTCGCCAAATCAAGGCCATTTTCTTGGCAAGAATCTACGATAGATCTCGGTAACATTTCCTTTAAAAACTCAAAGTATTCGATTTTATCGATAAGAGGCATGACATCGAGTTGTTCCACCGATTCTTCAGCTCCAGCGATATTAACAATTTCTAAAATTTTATCTGAAAGCTCGTTAGCATTATATTCTGAGAGCGTATCAGCTAATTCTTCTACGTATTCATGCAAACTGTCTTGATCGACGTTGGTTTTGGCAAATACTTCAAATATTTCTTTTTCATTTAGATTAAATTCCCTTTTGCCAACTTTTAACCAATCCGGTTCGTTAAGTAAATCAGCTATGGTTGAACGTCTTAATTCAGTACTAAATAAAGTACTATCAAATAAATACGAAGATAAATCTAAAACCGCTTGATCGGATGTTTGTGAATTGCCTGTCCCTTGTATTGTTTCGCGAACAACTTGTGCCCATAATGATTCATCAAATCGATAGATGGGCTGTTCATAGCTTGTCATTTGTACATCATTCAGAGAATCAAGATCTCTTAATGCCCCTTGAAATACATTATTAAATTCAATCGATGGATTATCTTGGGTTACAGAAGATTGTTGTGCTGATGGTAATTGATTAATAAAAAGGTCATCGAATTCCAAGGCCATTTTTTCGAGCTCGCTTAACGCTCTATTCATTTTGATCGACGCAGCTTGTCCGTCTATTATTGGACTATCTACTAATTTAACTTCTGTGCTTTGTATGAAATCTGTATGGACTATTTTTGGCATTCCTTGCTGCATAATAGGGAGATTTAAACTAGTAGAGATGATTTCATTGCTATTTTGTAGCATTGGAGTAGAAAAAGCATTTTCAGTACATTTAGATAATAAGCTTAGTGTCACTTTTTCTGAACCACTAAAAATTTCCTTAATTACTCTTGATAAGGGTAATGAATGGCCACTTTCTAATTGCGCACCAACTTCTGGCATATTAGATTCAATAAAATCCTGTGCACTTTCCTCTAATATCTCAAATGCCATTTTTTTCTTCTGAACTGCTTGTGAATCCACTTTATATTTGGATTGGATCAGCCTATCAATATAAGTGCATATATTAGTAATGATTGTCGTAATTTGCTCGAAAAGCATTGACTGACACCATCTTGTTAGATTTATCAACACAAGATGATATGTCAGGAATTACCCATGCATCTATTTATTTAAGCTGAAAAGCCCTTTTTATTCGATAAAAGACCTAAGCGAACATCGTTCACATTATTGTTCGAATAAACGACGAGCGTTTGGCAGGGATGAGAAAAAATTTTTCTCATCCCTTTATGATTTAGGCAATTAAAGATTTGGTTACAATTTCATAAACATCTTCTGAAAGGTTACCTGAGGATTGGATCTTCTCAAGGGCTTTTTTCATCAATTGACCTTGTTTATTATCAAGCCGCTTCCATTGGGTAAGTGCTTCTAAAAGCCTAGCAGCAACCTGTGGATTTGCTTGATTTAATTCAATGACGCGATCGGCTAGAAAATCATAACCCTTACCCTCTGTATCGTGGAATCGCTCTGGATTGCCCATACTAAAGGTATTAATTAGAGCATAAACTTTATTGGGATTACGAATATCAAAAGCTTCGTGCTTTAAAAGTCCTTTAATATTTTCAAGCGCCGTTGGCAATTCACTCGTCGCATGCAAACTGAGCCATTTATTAACGACTAAAGGATCATGCTTAAATCGTTGATAAAAATCATTAAATAACTTTTCTCGACTTGGATGAGTGGAATGGTTTAATGCACCCAGTGCTCCCATCATATCAGTCATATTACGCGCTTGCTCATACTGCTTTTCGGCTAGGTGAACCCACTGATGATCTTGCGTACGCAAGAGGTATGCCAATGTCGTATTTTTTAACGCACGATTTGCCATACTCTCATTTGATAAACTGGCATCATCTTTCGCTGCAGCATTTTGATAAGTCTTGGCTAACGCCTCACTGATATTGACCGCAAATTGCTTAATTAAAGCACCACGAGCCGCAATCAGTGCTGCCACATCGGTTTGCGGTAACGTTTCAGCTATGTAGCCAAAGGAGGGCAGACTTAATATTTGGGCAATCACAGCAGGGTCGATATGAGTCTGCTTCAATAGATCTTGATAAGCCTCATAGAGTGCTGGAGGTACATTCAAAGGATTATGCTGAGCATAATCCTGCATTAGATTTTTAACAACCTGTGTACAAAGTCGTTGTGCACTATCCCACCGATTAAACAAATCATTATCATGTGACATTAACAACATTAATTCTGCTTGGGTATAAGCATAATGTAGTTTTACGGGTGCGGAAAAATTGCCTAAAAGAGATGGCACAGGGGGTTCTTTGATGTTATTAAAAGTATATTGTTGCTTTTCCTTAGACAACATCAAATAACTGCCTTCTTTGGTTTGCGTTACTTCATCAGAGGAGTCAAGTGGTAATGCTTCCCCTTTTTGGTTATACAATGCAATTTTAATAGGAATTAAATAAGGCTGCTTTTCCTGATTATCGGGTGTTTTGGGTAATACTTGATTAATGGTTAACGTGAATGTTTTATTTTTATCATTATATTGCCCAACAACATTCACCTCAGGTGTCCCTGCTTGGTGATACCAACGATGAAATTGTTTGAGATCATAATCATTTGCGTCACTAAATGAGGCAACAAAATCTTCAATGGTTACTGCTTGACCATCATGTCTCTCAAAGTAAAGATCCATTCCTTTTCGGAATTTATCAGAGCCGAGTATTGTATGTAACATACGAATGACTTCAGCACCTTTGTTATAAATGGTTGAGGTATAAAAATTATTAATTTCAATATATGATTCAGGTCGTACCGGATGAGCCATAGGGCCGGCATCTTCGGCAAATTGTCTGGTACGAATTATGCGTACATCATTAATACGTTTAACGGTAGGCGAACCCATGCTGGCACTGAACTGCTGTTCGCGAAATACTGTTAACCCTTCTTTTAAACTTAATTGAAACCAGTCACGACAAGTGATGCGATTTCCAGTCCAGTTATGAAAGTATTCATGTCCAATGACTGCTTCAACATTTTGAAAATCAACATCCGTTGCTGTTTTTTCATTAGCTAAAACATATTTAGAATTAAAAATATTTAATCCTTTGTTTTCCATTGCCCCCATATTAAAATCATTCGCAGCAACAATCATATAGACATCTAAATCGTATTCTCTGCCATAAGTTTGCTCATCCCACTGCATAGAGTGCTTCAAGGAGCTAATCGCATGGGCGCATTTATCTTTATTTTGCTCATCAACAAAAATTTCTAAGGCGACTTTGCGCCCTGAAGCGGTAGTGTAGCTGTCTGAAATTTTAACTAAATTTCCTGCAACTAACGCAAATAGATAGCTTGGTTTTTTGAATGGATCATGCCATTTCACCCAATGACGATTGCCATCCATATCTCCTTGCCCAACCTTGTTACCATTGGATAGCAAAACAGGATACTTTGTTTTGTCTGCCACAATGGTTGTGGTAAATGTTGACATCACATCAGGTCTATCAAGATAATATGTCATTCTTCGAAAACCTTCTGCCTCACATTGCGTGCAGAACATTTTTTCAGAACGATATAACCCGCTTAAGGTTGTATTTTTCTCGGGGTGGATTTCAGTCACAATTTCTAAAACAAATTGTAAAGGCACGTCTAAAATTTCTAATTCAGTGTCACTGACTTTATATTGAGTAGGCGTCAGTTGTTTTCCATCAAGTTGTAATGAAATGAGTTTTAAGGATTCACCTGATAAAATTAATGGTTGGGCTTTACCTTGGTTCGTATGACGACTCATCTTTAGAAGAGAGTGAACCAGGGTTTTATCTTCATCTAATTCAAACTGTAAATCTATTGACTCAATAATAAAATCAGGAGCCTTATAGTCTTTTAAATAGGTTGTATTAAGTTTTGTATCATGATGCTTCATAGGTTGCTCCTGTTAATCATATTCCTGCCTATGCAGTTTACTATGCGATTCATGCAAATCAAGAATGTGGCGTTCCATCCTATTTCTTATTAGTCAAGCCGCTTGATAAGACATCAGTTGTTGAACTAATATTGAATTAGGGGGTGGACATGGACGTATTAAGTAGCTTTAAAGAGCGTTACGACGGTCGCTATAAACAAGAAGAATATAGCCTACAAGAATACCTTGAGATCTGTAAACATGATCGCATGGCGTATGCAAATGCTGCAGAACGCTTATTAGAAGCGATTGGTGAACCCACACTCGTGGATACCAGTAAAGATCGTCGCTTGAGTCGAATTTTTTCCAATAAAGTAGTCAAGCTCTATAGCTCTTTTGAGTATTTTTATGGCATGGAAGAGCCTATTGAACAAATTGTTGCTTACTTAAAGCATGCCGCACAAGGCTTAGAAGAAAAGAAGCAAATCCTGTATTTATTAGGACCCGTTGGTGGCGGTAAATCTTCATTAGCAGAAAGATTAAAAGCCCTGATGGAAAAAGTGCCCTTTTATGCTCTAAAGGGTTCGCCTGTCCATGAATCCCCATTGGGTTTATTTGATCCAGATGAAGATGGCCCCATCTTAGAAGAAGAGTATGGGATCCCAAGACGTTATACTGAAACCATTTTATCACCTTGGGCAGTCAAACGTTTAAATGAATATAACGGTGATGTGAATCAATTTCGTGTTGTCAAAATATGGCCCTCACGCTCCAAACTGGTAGCGGTTGCCAAAACAGAGCCAGGGGATGAAAACAACCAGGATATCTCCTCATTAGTTGGTAAAGTTGATATCCGAAAATTAGAACAGTTTTCTCAAGATGATGCTGATGCCTACAGTTATTCTGGCGGTCTTTGTAAGGCACACCGTGGCTTATTAGAATTTGTAGAAATGTTTAAAGCCCCTATTAAGGTTTTACATCCTCTGTTGACTGCAACTCAAGAAGGTAACTATAACGCGACTGAAGGCTCAGCCTCTATTCCTTTTGATGGGATCATTCTTGCGCACTCCAATGAAAGCGAATGGTTAACCTTCAAAAATAACAAACACAATGAAGCATTGCTTGATCGTGTCTATATTATCAAAGTGCCTTATTGCCTCCGCGTTACTGAAGAAGTGCAGATTTACAAAAAACTATTGCAAAATAGCTCACTCAAAGAGGCACCTTGTGCACCTAATACCTTGAAAATGTTGGCGCAGTTTTTTGTCCTTTCACGGCTTAAAGAACCAGAAAACTCAAGCATTTTCTCTAAAATGCGCGTTTATGATGGCGAAAACTTAAAAGATACCGATCCTAAAGCAAAATCTTATCAAGAGTATCGAGATTATGCTGGCGTCGATGAGGGCATGACCGGTCTTTCAACCCGATTTGCTTTTAAGGTACTTTCTAAAGTATTCAATTTCGATACTACCGAAATTGCTGCAAACCCAGTTCATTTACTTTATGTTCTAGAACAAGGCATTGAAAGAGAACAGTTTTCTCCAGATATTCATGAACGATATATGTCCTATATCAAGGGCTTTCTCCAACCACGATATGTCGAGTTTATTGGTAAGGAAATTCAAACGGCTTATCTTGAATCCTATTCAGAATATGGTCAAAACATTTTCGATCGCTATGTGACTTATGCAGACTTTTGGATTCAAGACTCAGAATATCGTGATCCTGATACGGGAGAAATCCTGGATAGACGTGCACTCAATGATGAACTTGAGAAAATTGAGAAGCCTGCAGGGATTAGCAATCCTAAGGATTTCCGTAATGAAATTGTGAATTTTGTCTTAAGAGCACGGGCAAATAATCGTGGTAAAAATCCCAGCTGGACGAGCTATGAAAAATTACGGGTCGTCATTGAGAAGAAAATGTTCTCTAATACGGAAGACTTATTACCCGTTATTTCATTTAATGCAAAAGCCTCTGCGGATGAAAAGAAAAAGCACCAAGAATTTGTCGATCGCATGGTTGATAAGGGATATACCCCCAAACAAGTGCGCTTGCTCTGTGAATGGTATTTACGAGTACGTAAATCTTCATAAGGGGCTAAGATGTCGCGGTTTATCGATCGCCGGCCCAATGGGCGTCACAAAAGTGCAGTGAACCGTCAGCGCTTTATGCGCCGCTTTAAGAAGCAAATTCAAGAAGCGGTGAGAGAGGCTATTTCGGGTAGAAGTATTAAAGAAGTTGACGAATATGGCGAAAAAATCACTATTCCGGCTAAAGATATATCAGAGCCATCATTTTCATATGGTGAAGGTGGTGTACGAAATATCATTTTCCCTGGCAATAAAGAATTTGTCCCAGGAGACTTAATTAAGCGCCCTCCTCAAGGAGGACAAGGCCGTGGCGGTTCAGAAGCTAGTGATTCAAAGGAAGAAGGACAAGATGATTTTGCCTTTGAAATCTCTAAAGAAGAATTTTTAGATATTTTTTTTGAAGATTTAGCATTGCCCAATTTGATTAAAACGCAAATTGCTAAAATGCCCAATTATAAAATGATCCGTGCAGGCTATACCTCCCAAGGGATCCCAGCTAATATCAATATTGTTCGTTCATTACGTGAAGCATTAGGACGGCGTCTTGCCATTCGAGCAGCCAAGAAAACAAAAATTGTCGCTTTAGAAGAAGAACTTGCTTTATTATTAAATAGCGAACCTGATTCAAAGCATATTATAGAAATTGAAGATGAAATCAAACGTCTTAACAAAACGATTGAAACCATCCCATTTATCGATCCATTCGATTTAAAATACAATAATCGTGTGATGCGCCCAGAACCCTCAACACAAGCAGTCATGTTTTGTTTGATGGACGTTTCAGGCTCAATGGATGAAGCGAAAAAAGATGTTGCTAAACGATTTTTTATTTTATTGTATTTATTCTTATCCAGAACCTATGAAAATGTAGAAGTCGTCTTTATACGGCATCATACGAGCGCTAAAGAAGTCAATGAAGAAGAGTTTTTCTATTCTAGAGAAACCGGTGGAACCGTCGTCTCCAGTGCCTTAGAATTAATGCGTGATATTATGGTGACACGTTATCCAACCAGCGATTGGAATATCTATGCGGCTCAAGCATCCGATGGTGATAATTGGAATAATGATTCCCCTCGCTGCAAAGAGATCCTTGTCGATGACATTCTCGAATTTGTGCAATATTTTGCCTATGTTGAGATCATGCCAAGACATCACCAAAGTTTATGGGAAGCTTATTTAACGATTAAAGAAATCTACCCTCAATTTGCCATGCAACATATAGAAAGCGTTAAAGATATTTACCCAGTATTCAGGGAACTCTTTAAACGCCAGGAAGGAGTTCTTCATGGCTAAGGCAAAAAATACAATTATCTCGGATTCTTCTGAATGGACTCATGAATTATTAGGGTTGTTTGATAAAGAAATATCACGAATTGCACAAAACTTTAAACTCGATACCTATCCTAATCAGATTGAAATCATTAATTCAGAACAAATGTTAGATGCTTACTCCTCAGTCGGTATGCCATTGGGTTATAGTCATTGGTCTTTTGGTAAGCAATTTTTAAATGTCGAAAAGCATTACCGCCGAGGTTACATGGGCTTAGCCTATGAGCTAGTCATTAACTCTAATCCTTGTATTGCCTATTTAATGGAAGAAAACACCTTAGCAATGCAAGCTTTAGTTATTGCACATGCCTGCTATGGTCATAATTCATTCTTTAAAAATAATTACCTTTTTAAAACCTGGACAAGCCCAGACTCTATTATTGATTATCTGGTGTTCGCTAAAAATTACATAGCAGAATGCGAAGAGCACTATGGCATTGATGAAGTTGAAGAAATTATTGATGCCTGTCATGCATTAATGAATAATGGGGTTGATCGATACAAACGCCCCAATAAAATATCTTTGCAAGAAGAAAAAACAAGACAAGCAAATCGTGCTGAATATTTACAATCTCTCGTCAACGAACTTTGGCGCACCCTCCCTGCAAAACAAAATAGATCGGATGATATTGCCGAAAAACGTTTCCCAGAAGAGCCTCAAGAAAATATTCTGTATTTTATCGAGAAACATGCGCCACTGCTTGAACCTTGGGAAAGAGAAATTGTACGCATTGTCAGAAAAATCGCCCAATACTTTTATCCACAAAAGCAGACCAAAGTCATGAACGAAGGCTGGGCAACTTTCTGGCATTACACGATTATGAATCAATTATACACAGAAGGCTTGATTAACGATGATTTTATGATTGAGTTTTTACACAATCATACTAACGTTATTTATCAGCCATCATTCGATAGCCAATTTTATTCAGGCATCAATCCCTACACACTTGGCTTTTCGATGTTTTGCGATATCCGCCGCCTTTGTGAAAATCCAACTGATGAAGACAAAAAATGGTTCCCTGATATCGCTGGGAGCAATTGGATCGAAACCCTCGATTTTGCTATGCGCAATTTTAAAGATGAGAGTTTTATTGCTCAGTTTCTTTCACCCAAAGTCATGAGAGATTTAAAATTATTTAGCATTTTAGATGATGATGATCACCCCGATTTAGAGGTCGATCTCATTCATAATGAAGACGGCTATCATCGACTAAGGCAATCATTAAGTGAAAATTATAATTTAGGCAATTTAGAACCTGACATTCAAGTCTATAATGTCGATGTTCGTGGTGATCGCTCGCTGACTTTGCGCTATACGCAACGCAATCGTCGCCCCATTGGTCATACTAAAGATGAGGTGGTTAAACATCTTTATCGCCTTTGGAAGTTCCCTATCAGACTGGAAATGCTCAATGATGAAAACCAAATTCAAATTTTGAGCGAATGCCCGCCTAGAACCATTGCAAGTTAAATTCGCTTTAATTGAAGCACTTTTTTAGCATTAAAAGCAAAGCGTTCTTCTACTATTTTCGAACTCTGCGTGATAAATGAAGCTGCTAAATTAATTGGCAGAGTCTCGAATTTTCTGCCATCCAGTTTTGTTTTAGGATCTCTTACTAAACCATATAAATGATGCAACCCCGTAATAAAGACCCCATGTTGACATATCGCTTCGATACCTTCACTTATCACAACATTACGCTCGCTTACCGAAGCAGATAAGCAAGGATGATTATCCACCCCCGTGATGAACATGTTTTTTTTCTTTTTATTAATCATTTTTCCATATTCATCAGCAATCATTGCAGAATCATGGTTTGTCTCTACAAATAAATGTTTAATTTTAAATTTTACTGCAAACGCTAAAAATGCCTTTTCAATTTGATAGAGCCGATAATCACCATGCGATTCGCCTAATATAATCAGTAATTTTTTATTTAATTTTTTAGCCAACCCTAATTTACGTAAAATTCTAAAACGTAAAAAATGCATAATTCGTCGCAAACGGGTTTTGGTAAGACCAATTTGTTTTTTTAGAAAACGAGATAAGGGGGTATGGTGATTATCTTTTTTTGCATAGTCTATAATATTATTTTGATTGAAATCTACCGCATAAGGATCAGCACCCTTTTTTAACAAATAGGAAATCAATTTTTTATTTTTAGAAAGCACGGCATACATTAATGGCGTTACGCCATTATCATCTTGTTCATTGATACCACAACGCAGGTTTGTTTTGACTTGCTGTAACTTACCTTGCAAAGCAGCTTTATGTAATGGCGTAAAATAGGGATCAAATCGTTTAGCCCCCTGCGACAACAAAAAACGTTTTATTCTAGACGTTGCATAAAAAATGGGGGGATATCCATCACAATCGACTTGATTGATGTTCGCGCCACGCTGCAATAAGATACTCACGGACTCTAATTGCCCATACTTCGCTGCATAGTGTAAGGGCGTCATTCCATAACGATCTTGAATATTGACATGGTGAGGTTTTGCCGTTAGAAGCTTGCATAATTTATCATTTTTTCCTTCAAGGGCTGCAAAATGAATCGAGGATAAGTACCCATCTCTTGTTTGCATTATTTAACCTTCTTGCGGAAAAATAGGATTTTTACGTGATTGCTCGCTAAAACTCAAGGCGTGTAAGTAGCGCATTTATCGTAACCGTTACTCTTATAGTCACTACCGTTACTCAGAAATAACAAAGTTAAATAACTATAAATCTTGACTGGGGTAGCAGCTGCCCGTAAAATCAAAATCCCTTAACGGCAGCCAATCCCCTAATGAGGTATCATGTTAGACGAACTTAAATCTGCCCTTTCCCTTTTTGTGTTGATACCCCTTGTTGCCTTCGTCGGCATCTTTTTTACGATAAAATTTCGATTTGTGCAGTGCACACATGCACTCAAAGCCTGGAAATTCTTCCTCAAAGATAGAGATACCTCAGATAATCGTTCAAGCTCCTTTAGCGCAGTCGCTGCGGTCTTGGGGGGGAACCTCGGTACCGGGAATATTTCAGGAATAGCGGTCGCACTGACCATGGGGGGACCTGGCTCCATTTTTTGGATGTGGGTCATGGCAACGTTTGGCTCGATTCTAAAGTTCGTTGGCTGCGCCCTAGGCGTTCTTTATCGCAAGAAAAGTGATAATGGACAGTACGTTGGTGGCCCCATGTATTACCTAGCCAAAGGGCTGGGAATGAAACGTGCAGGTAAATTCTATTGTATATTAGCGATCCTTGGCGCCCTTACCGTCGGTAATATGGTGCAAATGAATTCTTTAGCACTTCCCTTTACCCAAGCTGGCATTCCTCCACTCTTAACCGGTTTTGGGGTAGCTATTTTAGTTGCAGCCGTTATTTTGGGTGGGTTTCAACGTTTTTCTACCGTCTCTTCATTGCTTGTTCCTTTTATGGCGGTTGGCTATGTTCTCGCTTGTGCATTCATTTTAGTCTTGAACTTTGACAAAATTATTCCCGCTTTTGAATTGATTATGCACGCAGCTTTCGCTCCCACGGCAGTTGCGGGCGGTATTGCAGGTTATACCGTTCTTGAAGGACTGCGCACGGGTTTTGATAGAGGCTTATTTGCAACCGATACCGGCGTGGGTATTGATGCCATTATCCATGCATCAGTGGATAACAAAGCCCCACTAACCCAAACTGCCTTAATGCAAGGATTAATCAGTACCGTTTCCCCATTAGTGGTGATGCTAGTGTGCACCTTAACCGGATTGGTCTTAATTATTACGGATTCATGGTTAGTCCATGGACTTGAAAGCACGAACCTTTGCATTGAAGCGTTCAAACGCGGTTTTTCTTTTGACTATGCTGGTCAAATTATTACCATCACCTTATTCTTTTTTGCCTTTACCACCATTTTGACTTGGTCTTATTGTGCTGATAGAGCAGTGGAATATCTGTTTTCAAGTAAAATGATTCGTCCTTTCCAATACTTGTTTGTTGCTTGTATTCCCATTGGTGCGCTAGTACATGTTAAATTTGTTTGGACTTTGGCAGACGTATTTATGAACCTGATGCTGGTATTGAATGTCATTGCTTTGATAGGGTTATATAAAGAAGTGGCATTATTATTTAATGCACCTGAAAGAAAACAAATTTTTGTAGAAAGCAACTAAGATCTTGTTTGCTGTCTCACGGTTTATCACCATGAGACAGCTTTTCCACTCACTCTGCGCTTAACAGAATCTACTCTTGGTAGCCTTTGACTGTAAGTGTTCTTTTTCCTCTTCAGCATTGAATCCTACGCTTGATTGAATCGGCATCAAGTGAGCAAAGCTATACACAATAGGTCCTTGGGGAGGAAGAGGAGCAAAGTCTGCCTCTGATTCTTCATCAACCTCTTCGTCATAAAACGGCCCAAAGTCATCCGATATCAAAGTATTCAATTTGTCTTTGAAATGCGTCACGGGTTTTCTCGGAAAAATAACTTCTTGATCCTTATTGTTATAGCAAAGGCTAGAACCATTTTGAAAAAGGGTTACTTTAAAACCACTTGGGATGATGAGTGCTTTTGAGGCTAATTGGCTTTTAAGCTCGCTAAAGAGTTCGTCTTTGGCGCTAAAAGTCACTGCTGAAAGCTGATTATATTGTTTAAAATTGGCAACAAACTGGCGACAAAACCATGCTTTTAATTTTTCTTGGCTCTCTAAAAACATTCTGTCTGCAATAAAATCGGCGGTTTCTGAGATTTGCTGTTTACTATAGCTCATGGTAACTCCTTTTATTATTATTCTTGGATACCCATCACCGCTCAATGTTGAGATAAAACTCAACTGCTAGCTGGGCGGGAATAATCATAACGATTGATGAGTACGACAGCAAGATACTAATCTGGCGTTAGTCTGGAGTCGTCAAACGGATTTTATAGCCACTATATTTGCGAATATTAATAACGCCATCTGCAAATATTAAATATTGGCCTTTAATGCCCAATAAAGTACTATTAATTTCCATTTTTTTATCAAGGGAGAGCGAGGTAACTTTGGCTGGATATTGCAACACAGGGTAGTCTAGCTGCATGATTTGCGCATCATCCATTGTTTTAATGCTATCTTGACCAAACTGCTGACGAATTTGTTCAATGTCTTTGGCAACTTTATCTAGCAAATCCTTTTTAAATTGCATTAAATCTACCGATTCATGATTTCCCATGAGCATGCGGCGCCAATTGGTTTTGTCGGGGACATGTTTAGCAATAGCAACTTCTATAAAACCAGAAATACGGCGCGTTGCTACTTCAAGTAAAGGTAAGCCTGCAACAGCACCTTGATCAATCCAACGTGTCGGTATTTGTGTTTTTCGAGTAATACCTACTTTAATACCGGAGGCATTTGCTAAATAGACATAATGTGAAGTCATACAATAGGATTGCCCCCACTGTGGCTCACGACAGGTATCCAAGTGAAAATGACAACGTTCAGGTTTGACAATACAAAGATCGCAATTCGCCAAACGTTGGGTACAAGGAAAACAGTAGCCATTTTGGTAGCTTTTTCTAATCACTGCAGTACAACCCACACAAACAATTTCGCCTGTGAAGGTGAGTTGCAACGTTTTTCCTAGGTAAGGATTTAATGGAATGAGGTTTGAAGAAAGAGGCAACTGATATGAGATAGTCGATTGCGTTGTATCTGCAACCATTTTTGAAAGTACACCATCAAATATCATCGGATTCACCCTTCTGTTTTGTCGCATTCTAATTTAGTAGGGTTTCAAATGCAAATATCCGATGATGCACCTAATGTGCAGAAGATGAGCCAGTTGTTGTTGGCAAATGGCGGGTCATTTTATATTGAGGTCTTTTATCAGCGCTAACGGGGGTGAGTGGTTCCATTTTCGTGCCCACAATACAATTGCGGCCAGTTTGTTTTGCTTCATATAAGGCACTGTCAGCAGCGCCGACTAATAATTCGCCACTAAATTCTTTAGATGGCTCAGCCGTTGCAACACCAATGCTAATGGTAATAATACCATTGGATGCTTTTTGGTTGGGGATCTGCAAAGCTTCAACACATTGACGTAATCGCTGCGCAACATGTAAAGCGCCGGAGAGTGCAGTATCTGGTAATATAATAGAAAATTCTTCTCCGCCATAACGCGCACCAAAATCCGTTGCTCGATGGAGCCCTCTTTTAAAAACTTGTGCAACTTGTTGCAAACAACAATCACCTGCTTGATGACCGTATGTATCGTTAAAAGATTTAAACTGATCAACGTCAATCATCAACAATGAAATCGCTTTTTCTTCACGTATTGCAGAACGACTTGCACGAACAAGACTTTCTTCAAAAGCACGACGATTTCCTAATCGAGTTAATGGATCTTTAAGGGATAACTCAGATAATAATTGATTTGACATCATTAATTTATCATTCACTTCACGCAGCTGATTACCAAAATCAATCAAATTTTGTCGCATATTAACTAAACGTCGCATCGCGTGAATTTTTGCTCTCAAAACTGCTTGTGAAACAGGTTTGGTTAGATAATCATCGCCCCCTGCTTCTATACCCTTGACAATGCTGGCATCATCAATATGACTGCTAACAAAAATAATGGGGGTCCATTGTGAAAAATCATTAAATGATTGGCGCATCATCCGAGTTGCTTCGTAGCCATCCATTTCAGGCATTTCAACATCAATGAGTACTAAATCGGGCTCTTGCTCTTCAAACAACGTTACGGCTTGCGTGCCATTATCAGCATAAATTGCTTTATGCCCCATCTCTGCCAGATAAGCCCCAATGATTTGACAATTAATAATAGAATCATCGCATACTAATACTTTCATTATATCACTACGTTATATTTTTACAGGCAGCACAAACACATCTACTATTGAAGAATAGCGCATATCACTAAAACATTGCTTAGTCGATTTTTTTTCTAACGTAATCTCCCGGTGCATCTTGAATTATTTTTAATTTTCCCTGCCCTGGAATGCGCTGATTCACTTTATTACCTGCATGCATCTTCAGCCATTCTCCCCAATGTAACCACCATGAACCTTCATGTGTAGTTGTGCTCTTTAACCATTCTTTGGCACAAGAAAGAGATTTTATATCAACATCTGAGCTTCTATAGCCATATTTATTTTGATTAGGCGGATTAACAACACCTGCAATATGCCCCGAGCCTCCTAGTACAAAAGTGATATTTCCACTAAAACATTTCGCCCCCATAAATGTACTTTGCCAAGGTGCAATATGATCTTGCGAAGTTGAGAAGAAATAACAGGGAATGTCGACATTATTTAAATTGAGCTTTTCATTCAAAACCGTGAGCGCATTAGGGACGCATAAACGATTTTCTAAATAAAAATTTCTCAGATAATAACTATGCATTTTTGCAGGCAGATTGCTAGGGTCTGAATTCCAAAAAAGTAAATCAAAAGCAATAGGCTTCTTGCCTTGAAGGTAATGATTAATATAATACGACCATTGTAAATCATTCACACGAAGCAAATTAAATGTGCTCATCATCGCTCTACCATCAAGATAGCCATCTAAAGCCATTTTTTGCTCAATATTTTTAATTTGGGTCTCATCGATAAAAACGCCAATATCTCCTGGTTCACTAAAATCAATGAGTGAGGTTAAAAAAGTTGCACTGGAAATCGTCGATTGGTTTTTCGCTTTAAGATAAGCACAAGCAACAGCCAGCAATGTGCCACCAATACAAAAACCTAATGCATTAATCGATTTCTCATTAGTTGCTTTAGTAATGGCATCACAAGCGGTCAGAATTCCTTCAGATAAATAATCTTCAAAGCAAACCTCTTGATAAGATTTATCTGGATTCACCCAAGAAATCATAAAAACGGTTATTCCTTGATCAACAAGCCATTTTACTAATGACTTCTTTTCGTTAAGATCTAAAATATAATATTTGTTAATCCAAGGTGGCACCATTAATAAAGGTTTTTGATACACAGTAGGTGTTGTTGGTTCATATTGAATTAATTGCATTAACCGATTCTGAAATATCACTTTTCCTTTTGTTATGGCAATATTTCTTCCAAGTTCAAATGCTTTTGTATTCGTCATTTGAATTTGCCAATGCCCAGGACTCTTTAACAAGTCTTCAAACCAATTTTGCAATCCATTGCGGATATTTTGCCCTTGTGATGTCAGGGTTTGCTTAAAGATGGTAGGGTTCGTCAATGGAAAATTGGAAGGTGCTAGCGCATCCAGATACTGCTTTGTAAAAAATGAAATTTGTTTTTTTAATTTTGAGTCTTCACTCCCATGGGTTTCAACCCACTGAAGTGCTTGCTTAACCCAGAGCAAATAGGCTTGATGATAAAAGTAAAATAAGGGATGCTCTTGCCAATCTGCATCCGTAAAACGTTTATCTTCAACCGAAGACTCCGCTACCGATAAACCGCTTATTTTTTGCTGAAACGCATTTAATAACATCACCCATTCTTGGTAAGCGTCTTCTGGTAATGACTGCATCGCTTGCGGTTTTTCTGCTAACTCAATGAACCATTTTTGATAAAGCTTTTGAGTATTAAACCACTCTGAGCATAATAACTGTGGATTTGTGCATGTTTTCTGGTAGTCTTGAAAGAACTTAAATGTGCGCTCATCAAACAATTTGGGATACATGGTTTTCTCGGAAAGTCATTGCGTACTCATGTATAAGTTTAGGTGCTAAAATAACTCATGCAAGAAGCTATTCTACGACAAGATGTTCTCGATACTTTCTTGAATCTTCAAATGAATTTAGATAAATTGTGCGACGCAATAAGACTAGATAGCAATCTTATCGCTTGGGTCCATGAAGAAGCGGAAAGCCAATTTTATTTGGGCGATTTAAGTGCCAGAGATAAAGCGATTGCCCTTTTTAAGCAAATACAATATCTCGATTGCCAGGCACCCCGGGAAATTATCGTATTACCGGGATTTATTGGGGCAAGTAACGAAACCCTCATCATCGTGAATGAAGTGAATCTTGCGAAAGAGCAATTCAAAAAGTCGATACTGGCTTTAAAGGCGGCCAAAATTAACCCTCAAGCCAATGGTTTCTCTGAACAAATGGATGCCCTTTTAAATAAACACCCCCTCCCTTTTTCTGTCGCTATGCATAAAATGGGGCTGGCCCGTCTTCATTTAAAGCAATGCTACCGAAAAATCCCTATTTTAAAGGCCCCACCACAGAAAATAAGTTGGACTTGGGCCCATACCAAAGCGATTAAACGCATCAGCCTAGCTAAAGCACAAGAAATGTTATTAAAAAAAGGCGAAGATAGCGGTATTCAACTTCAACTGCAAAAATTGCATGCGCTACCACAAAATGAACAATTAGCGATTGTGCAAGAATTGGCGCCTCATTTAAGATCCAATATCGTTTTACAGGGAGAAACAGCGACTCGAATGATGATCAAAGGTCCCGTTCCTATTTTCTTTCCTTGTGAAGCTCAAACACCTTATCCTGTATTCAAGATCCCTCTGAAAAAGAGCTTGCGCGATCAGAATCGTTCGGTACGAAACGATGTCAGACTCGATCCTGTCCCTTTCTTACCGGCTATTAGAGCCTATCGTTATGCTAAATAATTCATGCTTTAACAAAATAGTGTAAATACTATTTACTCATGAACTAATTTCACTGTGCATAAGTCACATTGAAAGTTCAATTAGAAAAAAGAGATTAACATGTTAGCACCTAACTTTGGCGTTGATTATCGTATAGCGGATAAAACAATTGAAGTTCAAGATATTTTAATTCAAGGGCAAGCCGGAGAGACATCGTTATCAAAATATAAAGCATACAATAATACAAGACCACTTTACCTTGCAGATGCAACAGTACCGCCTGATCCGCAACGGATTGATAGAATCTGCGCAACGATAAGAAGCTGGCTCATAACCGCTATGCAGAAGCATAAAACTATTAATCCAGATTTAATTACACGCTTAATAACCGACGAATTTAGTTTTTACACTAAAGACAGGCCCTTATCGATAGATGAATATTGTCAAATTATTCAAAATATTAAAAATCTTTTTATGCATCCTATCATCCCTCCTAATACCTACGTTCCTCCTAATATTCATCTAATGTTAGCGACTTTCCCTGTCTTAGGGAATGATAATAAAGTTCACAATAGCGCTCTTTATATTCAATCACCCGTTGACGGTAACTATAACCACATACCAATGATAAATCATTTTGAAAAAGAAAATGCATCTCTCGTTGATTTTCAATATGGTTATATTAATAATGCCGGGCAAAAAATCGTTTATCCGCTCATTGGTGATTCCCCCGCTACAGATGTGCTCTTGTCAGAACAACAAGATGCAGCAAAAAAACTAAGCAATGCTGGCGTCTTAATGAATGATCCTAACCAATATCAAAGCGCCCTAAAAATAATTACCAATACAGGAGGAACTTTTTTAACGACTACAGGTATATGTCTTGATCATGCAAAAGGTGTTTGTAAGAAAAATTTACACAAACTAATCGATAAACTTTCTAGCAACAATGCACCTATTCCTTTAAAAGTAAGTCATATTATCTCCTCATTTAGTATTAATGAATTTTCGGAGAATATGGCAGCGACGGCTATCCATGTTGATCCTAAAGTTGGTAAAGGTTACATGGGAATAGGAGGAAAAGACAAAATCCACCCCGCAGATTATGGGCATTTTTCTGCCTCTTTTGGCGCAAAAGGGAAGTATTTTCAATCTTATGCACCAAAAGCTATCGGTTTAGCAAAGGAGCATCAGTTAGATCACATTGCTAGCAAAACTCCTGATCGAATCCCTGCCCGCTTGAATCTTCAAGACGCTCAGGGAAATACCATTTTGCACCGTGCCTTATTAGAACACCAGCACGATTTTGACAATACATTTGCAAGATTAGCAAAGTACACACAATTAGGTGCCAAGATCGATATTAAGAATTTAAATAATCAATCTATTTTAGATTTAGTTTTATTGGCGATGAAAGATCAGAATCAGATTTCACTTATCGATCCTATTTTGCATCATCCAGATTTAAAAAAGCCCAATTTTTTTGGTAACGGAGAAAATCTAAGTAGTTATATAGTAGCGTTTTTGCAAAAATGGCAACCTAAGCTAATACAACCGCTAATATCACATATTAAAAATGAATCCTCGCTCATTGTTAAAAAAGCGATTCTTGAAACACAAAACGCTAATATGTCATTGGACACAAGAATAGGTACTTTATCGAAAGCTTTGTGCCTTGCTATGAATGTTAATGAAATACAATTAGCCGATATTCAATTTGCTATTGATAATGATTGCTTCTTAGCTTTAGAAACAATAATTGATTTTAATCCAGCATTTTTAAATGTTTCCCTTGCACCCGGAAAAACATCATTAGCTGGAGTATTAAAAGGGAAACTTCTTTTAGCTATCGATAATGACAATGCAATCGAAACATATTGGTTGGCAAGAATTTTACATAAAAACCACCAATTAAATTTCCCTTGCAATAATAAAGGAGAAAATCCTTTACATCTTGCTGCGGTAAAAAGCAAAGCACAAGCCATTGAATCTTTAATACAAGTTAATCCGGATCTTTTATTCACTCGAGATTCTCAAGGAAACACACCGCTCAAGAAGTGCGAGAACATTTTACTACAAATATTGCAACGTGCAATTAACGCAGACAACTTTAGCGAAACAAAAAAGCTTGCCGAAATTGTCAAAAGGGGTGGTGTCGCTTTTCCTTCCTCGGCTGCAGGCAATTATTTACATCAAGCCTTACTTTATAACAAAGGGAACGCTGCTGTGGCTTTAACACAAACTTTTCCCCATTTATTATCAGAAAAAAATTCACGAGGAGAATACCCCTTAGATACACTGAATCGCAATCATATCTATTATACTGCACCGGATAAAAAATCTTATTTGTTCGCTGATTTTGTTGCCCAATCTTTTCCTCATCTTCTCATTTATCGCACTCCTGTCAATGCTCCAGCGAAAGCAGCGCCGATAGTTCACCATTTTGCAAATAACGCACCGAATGTACCGGTATTGAATCCTTTACCAGCGAACCCTCCCGTATTGAATCCTTTACCCGGGAATCCTCCCGTATCGGATTTCGATAATGGCATTTTTAAATTAATGGATACTAAGCAAATCCCTTACACAATTGGCCATTCTGGTAAGGCAACCATTATTTATTTTGAAGGACCTGATGGCAATAAGAATGCTGATATTTTTAGCAAAAGTGCTTACCATACTCTAGGATTGGGTTCATTAGCCGCAGCCAAACAAGGAAGAAGTCAGCCTAAAACTGTACAAATTGATAACAAATCTCAAAAATACTGTATTTACTTAACAACTCAAGATTGTCAAACTATTTCTAATTATAGTTATTCTAACAAAAAACCGAAAATGTCATGAAGACATTACCGGTTTTTTAAAGGATTTGCACGTAAGTATTGTGAAGGCCAGGTAATATCTTGTCTTAATTCTCGGGCCGCTCTTAACGGAAAATAAGGGTCTCGAAGCATCTCTCGTGCCAATAAAACCATATCAGCTTGTTGAGTACGAATAATATGGTCCGCTTGAGCTGGCGAGACAATTAGCCCAACTGCCCCTGTTGCAATATGACATTCATCGCGGATGCGCTCAGCAAAAGGGGTTTGATAGCCAGGACCAACGGGAATGTTAGCATGCGCGACATTACCACCACTTGAGCAATCGATAAAATCAACGCCATACGCTTTAAGGCGTTCGCTCAACATGACTGAATCATTTAGCGCCCATCCTTTCTCTGTCCAATCCGTTGCAGAAATTCTCACAAATAAAGGGTATTCATCTGGCCACACTTGACGCACGCCTTGCACAACTTCAAGCAATAAGCGAATACGATTTTCGAAACTACCGCCATAATTATCTTTACGGATATTACTCAAGGGCGACAAAAATTCATGGAGTAAATAACCATGCGCACTATGAATTTCGATTACTTTAAAGTTAGCTTCTAAGGCACGCTTAGCTGCCATCGCAAACGCGGCAACCACCGCTTGAATTTGCCCGAGATTCAGTTCGGTCGGCACTAAAGAATCAGCAGCAAAAGCCAGGGCTGATGGGGCAACCACTTGCCATCCTCCATTGTCCTTCTCAACTTTACTCCCCCCTTCCCAGGGGCGACTGGTGCTTGCTTTTCTGCCAGCATGGGCCAATTGAATTCCGGCGATCGCGCCTTGAGCATGGATAAAATCGGCTATTCGCGCTAAATAATCAATGTGATTATCAGACCAAATCCCTAAATCATAAGGCGTGATTCGTCCTTGAGGCATCACCGCAGCGGCTTCTGTAAAAACCAATGCTGCCCCACCGACAGCACGACTGCCCAGATGAACTAAATGCCAATCAGTTGCAAAACCATCAATTGAGGAATACTGGCACATAGGAGATACCGCTATGCGATTTTTAAAGCGGATCTCCCTTAGCTGAAAGTGTGAAAATAAGTGCGAATCATCCATGATTTCCTAATAAGGAACTCCTTACTTAATAAGACTAAACAGGCATTTCAGGTTGCGTTGAAAGTTGCGAGCTTCTCATGAATGAGAAGCGTCCACATAATTGCTTAAAGGATTTTGTATCCATGCCACTGATAAACACCCCAATGGATGCTAACGAGCAAGCAATCACTAAACTCCAGGTTAATGGCTCTTTACCAAACATAACGAGCAAAGCCATGGCAGCGATTCGCGCAACATAGGTGATAGTGCTTAAAAGGTACACATCACCGTATTTAACGCCATAATCCCACAGCTGATAAGCGATGCCTGCGCCACTAATACCGGTTACCACGGCCAAAGAGCCTTGGGTCCAAGTCGGTGTGACAAATGTTTCAAATTTAAGATGTAATCCTAAGCACAGCAATGCACCCAAGCCACAGTACATGCCAATCATTTCCGTAGGAACCTTCTTAAAGTAGCGTGAGAATGCAGAATAGCCACCCCATAATACCGCGCCAAACAGCGCTAAAAGGTATCCAATAAAATAGTTGAAGTTGAAACCATTTAAGCTAATTTCATGGTGAACCAAAACATAGATCCCTAAAAGGCCTAATAATGCCCCAATAATATGTTGCGGCGTAAAACGCTCTTTCGGCAACATGCTGGTGAATGCCACCACTAAGCATGGCCACAAGTAGTCAATGAGATCAACATGGGCAATGGGAGCATATTGCGCACCATAGATATAGGCGAAATCGCTTAAACAAATTCCCGTTAGCCCTGCAAGCCAAATAAATGCCGGTTGCTTTAACACGGTATGCCAAGCACGACGTTTGGTTAAGCGCAAAGCGGTTAACGCAAAGGAGCTAAAAAAGATAATGGCCAGGACTTCAAAAATCGGCAACCCATTGACCTCAGAGATCAATAAAGGTTCAACTGTCCACATGATGAGGGCGCCAAGGCCCATATAGGTAGCGCGTTTAACAGTAAGATCATGCAATGTCGTATCCTCTCTAACAAGAGCATTCGAATACATGGGGTTTGATTGGATTTAGATTGGAAAACCAATTTTTAAGATTGCATGCCTCACATCCCCCCATGCCCACAAAGCACGTCTGGCTTTGCTACGCATAAATTAATGATATAGGAGGTGGGGGTCAAGGTTTTTTATATTAGTTTGACAGATTACACGATGATCGGTAGTGCTGAATTTATGGATGGAACTACACTTTATAGTAGTTAAAACCTAGAGGAGCACACTCGCCATGAATTACTCCATTTTTTGGGCAAGATTATTAGGGCTCTACGCCGTCATTTTATCTATTGGTATGTTTTTTCATTTAAAACAGTACCAAACGTTAATGGCTGATCTCGCGCAAAACCCCTTAATTTTGATGACACTCGGCATGATTACCTTATTTTTGGGGCTTGGCATTGTTCTGAGCCATCGTACATGCCGTGGCTGGCCCATTTTAATTACCATTTTGGGTTATTGGATTACCTTTAAAGGGATTGTGTTACTTTTCTTCCCCCAATGGGTCTCTAAGATTGTCACGATGTGGCAAAGCTATAACAGCTACGTTGTCTTGGCTCCTACGCTGATTCTAGGGCTTATTTTGCTTATCTGTGGATTTATTGTTAAACGTCACTTCTAACACCTTTTCTTACCCTCCTTTGCTGCCCGGCCCGACAACTAATGATTTAGTTGTCGGGGGTTGATTTTTATAATAAGCGCGCTTACCATTGTCTTTTTCCTCAGGAAATAAGCAAATGTGGCAGCAATCCTATACCACCACCGTACAGGGCATAAAACCCGAACAGATTTGGTCTATTTGGGCTGATATCCCTAATCGACCTGCTTGGGATACCGACACTCAATGGGCTAAAGCCAATGGACCTTTCGCCAATGGAACCGTCATTACCTTTAAACCAAAAGACTGGTTTAAAGCAGTTAAAATGACCGTCGTCGAATGTGTCCCGAATAAAATGTTTACCGATCATACGACTTTTTTTTTAGCCGAGCTTTTTGGTAAGCATGAAATGATAACAACCAACCAAGGGCTTGTGCTGACAACGACGATTACCATCACAGGCCCCCTTACCGGGTTATGGCGAAGAATAGTTGGCCAAGAAATTGTTGACACATTACCAGAGCAAACACAGCAATTAATTGCATTGGCGAGGAGGCAGTCTTAAAAGCTCGTCATTGCGAGCGTAGCGAAGCAATCTATTAATGCAGCCCTACGCACCGTTTTTTCTGGATTGCTTTCCCTTCGCTATGCGAAGTGTCGCAATGACACAAAATTGCAAATACTTCGCATCTCACCCACTAATGCGTATAATCCTCATCTTAACGATGAGGATACCACATGAAACAATCCATGAATTTTTCCTTTAAAAGTGCTGAAGAAAGTCCAGGTTTTTTGTTGTGGCGCTTAACCAATCTATGGCAACAACAACAAAGAAAAGCCTTACAACCGCTTGGCATTACTCATCCGCAGTTTGTTGCGCTTGCCGGTATTTTATGGCTCAGTAATCAATATCAACAAGGCCCTTCACAAAATCAAGTCGCTGAATTTACCCATATTGATAAAATGATGATGTCTGATTTAGTGAAAACCTTATTACAAAAAGCGCTGATTGAACGATATCAGCAAGAAACCGATAGGCGAGCCTATTCATTACATCTGACTAAAAAAGGACATCAATTAACGCTTGATGCAATTCCTCTGGTTGAAGGTGTTGATGCCACTTTCTTTACGAATGAAACGCAAGGACTCTCTGGATTTCTCACTATTTTGAATCAAAGAATGACGGTACACACTCTCTGATACCTGTGATGATTTTTCTGACAAATATTTGTCAGTTAAATATTATAGTTAATACCAGGCGACGAAATGCTGACGTAAAATACCCTTGCTGCTTGACGCCCTGACTTAGATCCTTTACGTTCCTAGGAATTTTACTTAGGTTGTTAGGAATCAAAATGAGCACACGTGGCGTTGAAAAAGAATCTGCCAATCAAGAATCTTCACTCAATAGTTTAATTAGTGGCGATAAAAAAGAAGAGGCATTAAGCGTTATTAAAAGTGGTAAGGCTAACCTCTTTGAAAAAGATGGCAAAGGCTATCAACCCATTCACTGGGCTGCTATTAAAGGATCATTCACCACTTTCAAAGCATTAATCAACAAAGGGGTAAGCGCACATACCGCGGATGATAAAGGTTACATTCCAATTTATCACGCACTCACTTTTGGTCGAAAAAAGACAAATACCAGCCATGAAAAAATTGTTAAGTACTATGATGAGCATTTTCCAGCCGAATTTCCAGAAGATCAAGGTGGAACATTAAGCCAAGAGATTAATCATGATCTCAGAATGTGCGGTTTAGATGCCTATACCATGCAAGATGCACCCGATCTTCCTTATGTGTTACGTCTTTTTGCAGTTGCACCAACGACTATCGAGCCTAAAACCTCAAAAACCAAACCCGATTTTAAAAAGCAAATGGCATTACGTATTAATCCTGCGCAATTAACATTAAAAGCGCACGGAATCACTGAGTTTTTTACACCAACTGAAATCTTAGTGACACTCACAAAACATTATCCTAACATGAATGAACAAGCTAAACTTGCTTGTATTTATTTTGTAAAAGAAATCATTCGTTTAGATGGTGCAAAAGATTGGATAGATAACCCAGAATTTGAAGAGGCATTTACCGCTTTCCTAAACAATCTTAATCAAAAAATGGCGTTTGTGACCTTAAAAATAAAATTACAAAATTTCTATCAGCACCAACTCAATAAGTTACCACCTTACCTGAATGCCGCTGCTCCATTAGAGATGGTACGCGATTTAGCAAAAGTATTTACTGAAGCGACTTTGGCGATTACGCCGGAAAGATTCAGAGCTATCAATTTGCTTAAAAAAGCAAAAGACAATCAACCCTTTTTACAATTTTCAGATTTGGTCAATCAAACTTCTCAATTGGTCTGTCGAGATATTTTATGTGCCAGATCGCAAGTCCATGCTGAAACTATTTTCAAATTTTACATGGATGTTTTAAAAATTTGTCTGAACGAAAACAACGCTTATGACTTACCTGTCAACCTGCCCGCAGCAACAGCTATTTATCTTGGCTTTCAGAACAAAGCAGTATCTCGTTTATCATTTATCAAAAATATGATGAATGATATCTTTAAGAAAGAATTTGCTAAATATGATATCCTTTTTGCACCCTCATTAAGCGAATTATCGAGTTCAATGAAAGCGACGCAGGGTAAATGTGTTCCTATGCTTACTGTTTATACCGATGCGAAAAATCGTGTCCTTGAACAAATACCTGCTGATCAAATGGATTCCAGAATTACCGCATTCGGTAAAATTAACGAAGAATATGCCAAGCATCATCCTTATTTACAATCATTTCCTGTCGTACCTTACATGACAGATTTTCATGATAGAGTCACCCACATTCACTTTACAGATACCGATGCATACTGGCTCTCTTATACGTTAGAACCGGCTAGAATCATCAATCTTGATCATTCACCTTCTGTAAAAGATATTTGGTCTGCGCTCAAATATTGTAAAGATGTAGAATCGCCCTTTGTTGTTTTGGCACAAGGTGTCAAACATCTGGGAACAGATGCCAAAACCAAAATTGAAGATTATCTTGCTCTGCAAACGTTACCCAACGATAACTCCCAAGAATCTAGTGATTTAAGAGAAAAACTAGCCGCCATTCCATTACTGTGTCAAAGCATTTTTGCGCAGTATGAAGCAACAAGACCCAGCAAAGAAATGCTTACTGGAAAAAGTAGAATCAAACCTGCACTGACAAAAAGTAGCATGCAAACCGCCATCATTGCCCCTGCGCAAGTAGAATCGTTATCCTCAGAACTTTCTATACTTTCACTTGATGGGCAAGCTGATTCTCCACGTCATTCAGCTTCCCCTAAACATAAACGTAGAGCTTCTGCGACAACTTCTTCCCCTTCAAAATCCTCTCGCATCAAGCGCGAAAATGCGATGATAGGTGATAGCATTACCGGTAATACCACATCGTTTAGAGAACGTTCTCAAACCGCTTATGCTCTAGGTGATGCCAGTAGTAGCACCGTTTCTCCTCCCAAGAAAAAGCGTAGTACTTCGGACAGCCATGAGACATCAGAAGAACAACCCATGCTAATAGAAGAAGCAACGGCTTTTATACCGTATTATGATCAAACAAAACGCAGTGCTTCGCCAGCTCCTAACACAGTAGCAAGCACAACGGAAGAAAAAACACCCAAAGGCATTGCGCCAATGCCCTCGCCTCTTTATTAAGTCAGCATAACAGGCCTTTGTGAAAATGAAGGCCTGTTATTTTTAAAGACTGAAAGAATGACGTCTTTTATCTTCAGGCTTGATGTAGGGTTGAAATTTATCTTTGGGCAATCCCACTTTCTCTAAGACATCTTGAATAGAGCAATTTTTAAAAGCGCGTACTAATTCTTCCTCTTCATCGGTATGATAACCACCGGAGCAAGGGTTAATTTTAAGAATATCAGCAGAGCGGGTCGTAGCATCCCAACCATCAAAAAAAATCTCCCCTGCCGCATACACTTCTATTTTTTTATTGGCTAAGTAATGATGGTGCATGTTGCCGATCCGTAATTCAAATTCACCTGTTTGGTTAGAAATAACGACATAAGAATATTTGCTATTGGGGGTAACTATTCGATCATCTTTATTCGAACGCAATTGGTAACGTTTTTCACCTTGTTCATTTAACACTGTAGATAATCGATAAAAAGGAATTTCACTTCCTGTTGCTTGAAATCTAGCAAAAACCTTTTCACCAACACCTGCTTGTGTCATGGTCTTATCATATAAAAGACAAAAGGGTTTAACCACAGATTCTCCCTTTTCTTTTAAGTTTTGCAGCAGTGTTCGATTCTTTAAAGGGCTGGCATAGTCAAGACTTGTTCTTTTAAGCTTTTCTAATGCTTTGGCTTTTTTTTCTTTCATCACAAAACTCTGTCGATTTGGTGGTGATTGATAGGAAAGATTAGTTTACGCAGGGAATAGCAGATTATCTACCCTCAATTTTATTGCGACACACAAAACGATTATAATGATAGTTCCATAACTGTGACTGGGTAACGATTTATTTCATCAACTCCTCTCTCAAGCCATCCCAATTTTTCATACCACTGGGGTAATGTTTTATCGAAAGCAAATAAATACAATTTTGAATACCCCAGATTCAAGGCTTTTTCTGCGGCTGTATTGATAAGCTGCTCTCCTATTCCACGGCCACGCATCAATGGCTCAACATATAAAGAACCTAACCAAGGCGTTAACGCGTGCTGAATGCCATCATTCACTCTCAATGAACACATTCCCACCGGTACCTCATTATGCAATGCAATATAAGCTAAGGGTAAAGTGTCGATATTTAAATGTTGTAAGAGTTTTTGTTCAGCTTTTTCAAGACTTGATGTCGGATTATAATGCCCCCAAGTCTTAAACATCCAAGATGCTAGCAAGGGAACTTGTTCAATATGATTTTTTAGGTAAGTAATATCAACCTGCAAGGAATCCATTAAAAACTATCACTTTTTATGAAATGAGTATGGTCATTACTTTATAACATTATTTAATGGTATTGCCACTTTTCATATGAAGCTTAAGAATACCTTCTACTAAATCTTGTGATTGTTTGGATTGACTTGCGTTCATGTCATATAAGGTAGTCAACGTTTTTTCTGCCTGGGAAGATAAAAAATGCGCTTCTAAGGCCTTCTTTAATTGTTGATGAATACCCACAAAATAATCATTTAACTGTGTACTTTGTCCCAATGAATGACTATCTAAATCATTAACAAGCCCTTGGGTATAAGCTTGAAATGTCTGCATACCCTTGATTACCTCAAGCGTTAGTTCATCAACAGTAAAGGCATCAAAACAATTCGGATCATGTAACATACAAGGTGGGAAACCATTTTCGATTAGCAATTTATTTAACATAATCATCACAAAAAGACGACAGTTACCATCTTTAAAAGGATGCAGTTGTTCTAGTTGTTGAATGGTTTCAATAATGATTCTTAATTTTTGTTCGCCATCATGACAAAGCGTAATCAATTTATGATAACGACGTAAAATATGTTCACTTTTTTGTTGCATTAAAATATCAAGAGGTTCTGTTAATTGTTTCTCTTCAATAACAGCATCATCGGATGATATTTCATAGACTGACTGGTGTTGGGTTCTAAATGTATAGCAACTATTAAAAACAAACTCAGCTAGTCTGCGTTTCACATAGTCAGGTGTGTCAGATTTTTCACGTTCAAGTCCATAACGCCTAACACAGTAATCCAAGTGTTCTTGATATAACTTATTAAAGGTATGGCTATTGAATAAATCTAATTCCTCTAATTCCATCTCATCAGCGACGGTAAGATTATCTCTGGCTAAAACAAAATTTTCATCCCCTGCTTCCAGCCGATTTAACAGTGTTACGATACCCGCTACCGTTGAATTGGTTTTAATCAAATCAAAATAGACATCTTTGGTACGCCACTGACCTTTATGTGCTGGGGTTAAATTTTCCATGGTGACAGGATGCGTTGCAATCCCATGATAATGAAGCAACATTTCATTGGTAATAGGCGATCCTATTTCCTTTAGCATCACAATCCAGGCATCTTGCATGCCTTGTAAATAGCCCGGCTCTCTTTTTTCGAAACCTACCCAGCTATCTTTACTTTGTTTGACACCATCAACATTAAAGCGCCAAAATGATTCCACCGGAAAATGTTCGAATAATTTTCTTGCAAATTCATCAACATTCTGCGCAGTTTTTACTTGATTGAGCAGCGCATGTAAGCCCTGTTTTTGGTAGAAATTTTCGTCAATCATGATGGATATCCCAGAAGTGAATACGGTGCATTCTATTCTGGGCATCACTCATTGATAAGTTAAAAAAGATAAAAGGTACAAACCATCTGATATAGCAATTCGTTATGATTCAAAAATACCTTGAGTTTGTGTCTCATCCGCAAAATATTTAACAAAAAAAGTTTTAGTTAATTGAGGGTTTTTCTTATTCTCTCGCACAAACTCAACACTAAAACCACATTTTTTATAAAACTCTGGTGCTTGGAATGCGCTCGTAACGAGATTTATATTATTGAAACCCTCACCTTCAAATTGCATTTCAAGCGCTTCAATCAATTTCCGACCATGCCCTTGCCCACGATAAGCTTCATCGACCCAAATATCATCGATATAAATCTCTGCGAAAGCTGTATAAGCATTCAAAACACCAATCACCTCACCTTCTTCATTATTCAATAACAAAGAAAAAGGTTTATAGTTCACATCAATGCCATGCCCTCTTTCATAAGCCACTAAGCCATTTAACATTTTTTCTTCAATTTCTTCAGAAATTTCATCAACAAATTGAATATGGTAATTCTTATTCACTCAAAGCCCTTATTGTTCAGTTAACTATCTTTTGAAAATCAATGCCTGATTTTCGGCGGCCGTCATTATAAAATTCCGTATAATATACTCTTCACCGTTGAATTTTAAGGCAGAAATAGTGTGATCTCACTGAAACGCCAGAAAGAATATTATCAGGCTCTCATTGCTAAAGATTCTCAATATGAAGGCGTTTTTTATGTTGGTGTCAAAACCACAGGGATTTTCTGCCGCCCAACCTGCTCTGCCAGAAAACCTAAATTTGAGCATTGTGAATTTTTTACCACAGCCCAACAAGCGCTATTAGCCTCTTTTAGACCTTGTAAACGTTGTAAACCCCTGTCTCATCCTAATCAAGTCTCAACGGTCATCCAAAAATTAGTCGAGGCAATTGAGCAAAACCCCGAAAAACGTTGGAAGGACAAGGATTTCGCTGCGCTATCAATTGATGCCTCAACCGCTAGGCGCCAATTTAAAAAGCGTTTTGATATGACCTTTGTTGAATATGCAAGAGCGCGGCGTATGGGATTGGCAATTAAGCAAATTCGTTCTGGAGAATCCGTTATCGAGACCCAACTTGCAACAGGATATGAGTCAAGCAGTGGTTTTAGAGATGCGTTTTCCAAAGTGATGGGCGCAGCACCGACTAAGCTAGGTAAAATGCATTTGCTAAAAGCTTCATGGCTTGATACACCACTTGGCCCCATGTTAGCAATTGCCAGTGAAGAGGCACTCACTCTTTTAGAATTTGTCGATAGACGAGGCCTTGAGCGAGAAATTGAGCGGCTACGGCAAAAAACCAAATCGGCGATTATTCCAGGGAGAACGCCACCTATTGATTCTATTGAAGGTGAATTAAAATCCTATTTCAAAGGACATTTAAGTCAATTTAAGACCCCACTTTTTTTATTAGGCTCTCCATTTCAATTGAACGTATGGGATGGTTTGCAGCAAATTCCTTATGGTGAAACTCTCTCCTATTCCTCTCTTGCTGCTAAGCTAGGTAAACCTAGTGCCTTTCGCGCCGTTGCGAATGCCAATGGCGCTAATCAACTTGCTATTGTTATTCCTTGCCATCGAGTCATTAATCAGAACGGTGAGTTGGGCGGCTATGGTGGTGGATTAACTCGCAAACAATGGCTTATTAATCACGAAAAGCAACATAGGGTTTAACCTAATATATTTTTCTCCCTTATCTTGCGTGATGATTTTATTTTTATGAGCGTACGCAAAAAAATCTAGATTTATGGGGTAATTTCTTGAAAATCGCTTACTTTTTTATGTAAAACTTTTGATCCATCCCAAAAACTCAAGAAGAGTGATACCATCCCAAATCTTTTTACCTGTCTTGATGAAACGCTCCTTTGAACTCAGCTCATCTACCGAAGGGATTTGGCCAGGGAATCGTAATTGATGGTGGAGGCTATCCGAGAGTACTTCCTTTAGGTGGTCATCCATATATTCATGTGTAATCCATTGCTCTACGAGTGATTTATTTTCCAGTAACCACAAAGGGCATGCGGGATAGTTCGCTTTAGGATAACCACAATAAACTCTTTCTAAAAAGTACGTTACTTGTTCTTTTAGATTATTGGTCATTAACTTCAAACGATAGCTATCATCAGCATATTGACAATGCAGTGCTAAATTCTCGTTAATTTGCTCAGCAAGGTTATCGAGTATTTTTGTCATTTCATTTTTGTTCATCTTCCTAAATTAATAAAAAATAGGTTATATCGCAACTTTTTTAGATAAAAAGACAAAGATAACAGATATATTCAAATATATTCGAATATTTATCATCTTCAGTGTAACTACCGGATATTTAATTTTGCCCCGACAACCTGTCCGACTTAACTCTTTTAGATTATTACTTCACCGCTGCCTTGGTTTTCTTGGGTTCCTTTCATCATCCTTCTCCGAACGATGAATATTTTTCTCTTCCTTTGCTAAATTTTCAAATTTATCTCTTAATTGCAGAAAATCGTGGCTTCTTTTTTCAATATAACTTCGTTTTTCGCTGGCTTGTTCCGGAGTTGTAACTTCTTTAGGGGGATTAATAACGGGCATATCTGAGCTATGACCTATCGAGATAACAATCGGCTTCAGTTTCTTCTGTTTGGTTTTTCCTATCTTTTCTTTACCCTTATCTTGAGATTTTTTAGCTTTAGCATGAACCGCTTTACCTTTTTCATCTGCTTTGCTCTTCTTTTTATTTTTTCTTTTCCTCATGGCAATATTTCGTTGCTCTGTTGCAGCATTTAACACATTACTTACTTCACTCCCATAATTGATGCAAGCATTTAATAATTGACTTTCATTAGGGGGTAATGTTTTCCCTTGCTGCTTCGCTTTTTTAAGTGCTTGTTCTATTTTCATTACTTCAATATTTAAATTGTGCGAAGGGATTGGGATGTCTCCTCGCGTTCTGATTTTTTTTATTTCTTTAATTAATTTTTGAATATCATTTACTGTTAATTCGTCGTTTATTCTTTGCTTACCAACTATCTTCTCTTTAGTAATTTCTGTCGATTTTTTCTCAATTTTTCTAGCTACTAATGTTTCTATTATTGCAACTGATTGAGTTACAGGAGATAATTTCTCAGCTTTTTGATTATCTTTTAAATCATATTGAAGTTCTTGAGCAATAGCGAGTGTCCTTACACGCGCTATTTGAGGCGTCATCGGAAGCATTTTAGTTCTTTTAGTATCATTAAACTTTTTACGAAGTTGTTCATCTTGGATACCAGCAAAAATTACTTCGCCTGCTGCACTCGAACAATTATAACCATGAAGTTTATATTCTGTGGAATCTTTTTGAACAATCCTAGCCATTCTTTCTAGCATTTTTCTTGCATCTAGTGCCGTTAATGATTCTGCTCCTTTATCTAGGGTTACTGGTAAAATAATATCGTGATCCCCATGATCACCTACCGTAATATTAAATAATTGCTCATAATATTCATTTGATTTATATCCAGCATTAAGCTCACTTGCAACAAGAGCTAGAAAATTTTTAGCTTCTCCAATATCGTTATCTATTAATTTATTAAATTTCTCTTTAATACCGAATTCTGGAAAAAACTCGTCTAATTCATTAAGCGTTTCTTGAGCGTTCTTTTTGATTTTTTTTACTTTTTTAGGGTCATCCCCTTCATTGACTAAGGCGATAATAATATCTCTTGCTCGGTATTGTAATTGGAGAATCTCTTTCTGTTGTTTTGATTGGTCATGATGATAAACATTAGGGCTTAATCTATATTCTCTTTCCTTACTTTTTGCCTTTTTACCCTCTAATATTTGGACCTCTATTTCACTTGATTGTATTAAATCTCGATTTCTATTTTTGCCATAAAAATCTCTTCCCGTTCGTTCGTCTCTAAAATCATCCGTTGGTTTATTTAACGTAAATTTAGTTAATTGTTCATTTGTTTCCTCATCTTTTTCTCCGGGCCAAAAACTAAAATAAACATGATAACTTACTTCAGAATGAACCTTTTCACCTTTTTTAGGGAGGACTTTTATTTGTGAGCTTGAATAGCTTACATCTCCTTTTGGCACTTCATGATGAATCAAATAATAAGGTATATTATTTGATTCACATATCTCATGCATAAGCTTTGTTGTCTCTTCATTAACAGGCAAAACCAATTCTATAGCAGCATGGCCTACATTTTGATTCTTAAATACAGTATCTTTTACTGCTTTGGAATACCCCTTATTTGATTTCATGGTTGTTTGCCATGTAATCAGCCTTGCATATGCCATCTTACCCTCCCATATACACCTAACTTTATTAAGTATGAAGATAATACAGAAGACAATTTTGACCCAATTAAGTTCAATGTTTAACCAGCCGGTCTACCCATATATCATGAAAGGCATCAACCGTTGAAATGGTTATATTTTCCATAGGTCTTAAGTTACCATTTTTAATTGACTCTCCTTCAAATATTTTTTTATTTGATTTACCACAGTAAATATATCTTCACGATGAACATCTAAGTGGGTAACAAGCCTCACTCTTTTGCCTTTTGGTATTAATATGCCTTGCTCTTTTAGAATAGATGATAGATTTTCACTGTGCTGTTTCGGCACGTTAATATACAAAATATTCGTTTGAAGATTTTGTATTTCAACTTTGATCTCATCTATTTCACTTAACAATTTTGCTAATAACTGTGCATTATCATGATCTTCTTGTAATCTTTGAATGTTATTTTCTAAAGCATATATTCCTGCAGCAGCAATTACGCCTGCTTGACGCATTCCTCCTCCTAATACTTTACGCCATCTTCTTGCTTCTTTTATTTGATCTTTTGAAGCAACTAAGACAGAGCCAATTGGCGCCCCTAATCCTTTTGATAAACAGACGGAAACCGAATCAAAATGCTTTGCAATTTCAATGACATCAACCCCCAATTTTACACTTGCATTAAAAACTCGAGCCCCATCTAGATGATGTAACAGATGATGTTCTGTACAAAATACTTTTGCTTGGGCTAAATAGGCTAATGGGAGTACTTTGCCCGCTTGTGTATTCTCTAAACAAAGGAGTTTGGTTCTTGGATGGTGATCGTCCAAAGGTTTAATATAATCAACCAGTTTGTTGAGATCTAAGCTGCCATCGTTTTCAAAATGCACAGGTTGTGGCTGTATACTGCCCAACACTGCAGCACCTCCTCCTTCCCACTTATAGGTATGTGCTTCTTGCCCAACAAGATACTCGTCTCCTCGTTGACAATGCATCATGATACCAATCAAATTAGATTGAGTACCTGAAGGAACAAACAAGGCAGCTTCTTTCCCTAATTTTTCAGCAACAAATGCTTCTAAGTGTTTTACCGTTGGATCATCATTGAAAATATCATCCCCAACTTCAGCATCCCACATCGCTTGCTTCATCCCTAATGAGGGCTTAGTAACTGTATCACTTCTTAAATCGATTATTTTCATTTCTCACCTATTATGAAAAATTTAGTTATTTAAATTTATTTTTATTTTGGCTGTCCTGAACAAATCGCTTGCAGAAAAGCTCCATTTCTACCAAAATTTATGCCCTTACTATTTATTACCTTTCCATCTTTCATTTCAGTGGGTTTATCTATGAACAAATGGTTATCGGTCGTTTTGGCTGCCGTCACGCTTAATGCCAATGCTCATGCGACTACTGCACAAGAATATGAGCAATTATTCAAGGGTTATGATGCTTGTTACATACTTTACAATGTCAATAAAAATAAGGTAGTCAGCCAATACAATCCTAATCATCGCTGCGAAAAACGCCTCGCCCCAAACTCGTCTTTTAAAATAGTATTATCATTAATGGGGTTTAACGAAGGACTTTTCAATCAAGATACCGTCTTTAAATGGGATGGAAAAACCAGAGAATTACCGAATTGGAACCAAGATCAAACACCTCATAGTTGGATGACCCATTCTGCTCTATGGGTTTCACAAGAAGTCAGTCCCCAACTCGGGCTGCCGACGATTAAACGTTATCTAGCCGCTTTTAAATATGGTAATCAAGATTTTAGTGGCGATCCTGGATTAAATAATGGCATCACACATGCATGGCTAAGTAGTAGTTTAAAAATATCTGCTAATGAACAGCTCCATTTCCTGAAAGCCTTATTGAAAAATCAATTACCTTTAACAGCAGAAACGGTTGCCAATACCAAACAAAATATTTATTTAGGTAAACTAGATAATGGTGCAAATTATTATGGTAAAACCGGTTCTGGACGAAGTGGTCTGAATGAACGAATCTCAACTGAGCAAGGCTTACGAGAAGGCTGGTTTGTGGGGTTTGTTGAACAAGATAATCAACAGTATATTTTTATCAGTAACTTGACGGAAAAATCAATGAATGTTGATGATAAACGCTTTGGCAGCCAAATGTTAAAGCCTATGACAATGAAACTACTGAACGATTATTTCGCCGCTGTTTAAATGGATGGGGGAGAATCACGTTTCTCCCCCTATGATCTCCCTCTCATAACCCCCTCTAAATGCACCGATAAACGGTAAAAATGTCTCTTTATCGCCTTTATTTGATTTTAAAACTCCCCAGCTATAAAATTTGTTAGCTTAGAAACTTTATCTTATTACCATTGAATAGGGCGAAACATGTCCCCCAGTATTTTTAAATACATTCAATCTATGTTGAACAAATTATCTCCTCAAGCATTTGCTAAAAACCTTGAAGAAGGTAATGTTGTACAATTTAGCCAAATGTGGGCTTCGCTTTCTGAGCAAGATAAAGAAAAATTCATCACGACTGATCATTATCTATACTTACATATGGCAGCTGAATATGGTCGCCTCGATATGATTGATGATTTTCTCAATCATCTCAATCAAAACGCTTTATCCGCATTTCAAGCAAGAGAGTTTGAAGGCTTTAAAATAGCCTTACAAAATCAACATTGGGATGTCGTAGAGAGAATATTGTCTGAAGAACAACTGCATAAAGATTGTTTACAAATCATTCAAACTTCAGATGAATTTCTGGAACTCGTATGGCACTCTAAGCTACAAAACGTCATTACCCTCATATTTAATCAGGCTTGCTATCAAAATACGACTGAATTAAAACGTATCTTAAAAATTGTTCCTAAAACACACCAACACTTACTACTCATGACAGAAAAAGTAGAGTTAACGAATGATTTTCAAATAAATTTACTCTCTCCGCTTCAAGCTAGCTGTCAATATGGCAATCTGAATATTCTAAAATTCATCTGGGGTTTATACGATACCAGAGTACAAAAAGGGCTGATGAACTCCCATTTCCCTCAATGCATGCTTGAAGCCATTGAATATGGACATGCCAATATCGTTAAACGATTGTTAGAGTGGTTAACGCCTGAACAACAAATTAAAATCCTCAGTCACGAAGATTTCAATCTTCTTACTTATGCTGCTGATAGAGGATTTGAACACGTCGTTGAGTTAATATGGTCATATATTCCAGCCAGCGAGAGAATTACGGCTATTTCTGCCAATAATTATGCCGCCTATCGAATGGCAAAACATCATAATCATACGCAAACGATCAATCTGCTCGAAGTCATCGTGCCGCCCCATTTAAAGGGCAAAATGCAAAAAGCTCATGAACATATCAATCCTTAAGGCGTTTAACGTAAGGTTCCTTATTCCGACTTTTTATCACTGCCGTAGCAACCTCTACTGATTTTTCCACTTTAGTGACTGCATCATCAAAATATTTAGGGCCTGCTTCAATAACCCATTCTGATATATCAAATTGCGGTGCTAATTTTTGTTTTTGCAGACGTTTCTCCGTATCATAAACATGGTTGTAGCTTCGCTATTCGTTATCACTACCAACAACAATCCACCCACGAAAATAATTTTCTTAACATCATTGATGAACATGAACCACCTCTTAGTCGCTGCAAATGATAGACCGTTTTGCATAAGTGTCCTTACACGATTTTCAGTATAAAAATTCAGGATTATGCAGAGACTTAAGAACTTTAAATCACATATTCTGTCTCAGGTATATATACAAGAAAATAATGAGCATCTATGAGTATCAAAGAGAAAATTAAACAATATCAAGATTATATCGATCACCGTCATAGGATTGAAAACAGCATTGGACAAGATTCTAAACGTTTAAATGCTATTCATCAATTAAACCCAGAATTGTTACAATCTGCTATAGATTCAGTAATAGAAGAACTTGAAGAACAGTTAACGGATGATAAGTCAGAATCAATGCTGTCGCCCCATGAATTAGAAGAATTGAAAAAATATTTAGAACATCAGAAAAAAACACGTGCTAGGAAAAGCCAAACACCTGAGATTGTTCCGCATACCGTTTCTGACACTGTCGCTTTATCCCCGACCGAAGTCCCCACCATATTAATTTTAACCTCAGAAGGTGGTGCCGGCCACAAAGAAGCCGCAGCAGACTCAGAGCGTCAATATGCCAAACAAGTAAAGAAAAAACAGGTCAAAATTAATAAAGTATTTGTATTGCCCGCTCCTGATGCTAAAGAGAAAAGTTGGATGCAATTATTTCGTCATGACTTTGGCAAAAAAGGCGTTAAAGATTGGAATGACGCTCAAAAAGCAGGAGACATGAAAAAAATCAAATCGATGGTAAGTGTGCAATGGATATCGGAAATGCTTTTTGGGAGAAATTTTGAAGATAATACCTTTTATGAACTCACCAAAGATCAAAATACCACTCATGTTATCGATACCCAAGCAGTCAATTCTCATCGAATTGTAGGGGCCGTAGCCCACTTTAATCAAATTCGTGCCAATCCAAAACGTTGTGAACGCCACAACCAACTTGTTCGATTTAACAATGAACTTAGAAAAATTCCTGCACTGAGACTTTTCGCTCTTAAAAGATTTTCCCACGAAATTAAATTTTCACTCGACAAAAAGCCGATAAAAATTAGAAAGCGCATGACTGACCTACCAAACAATGCAGATCATTTCTTTCAATCATTGAAAAAAATCAACAAATGGGATTTGCCCTATTTTGAACTTGAAGCACCTCATGCGCCTTTACTCCAATCGGAAGTTGCCAAAATGTCGCCTGAAGAACGACGTAAAGCTGATTTAGATTATTATCGCAAAAAATGTCCCAATTTATTTGATAAAAATGGCACCCCATTAATTGTCATTGAATTTACAGATGGCCCTATTAAAAAGGAATTTTTACATTATAAAGAACATCCTGTTGATAAAAATAAGGATTTATCACTCAATATTAAGGTAGCTCATCAAAATGAATTAAAGATGCTCAAAGAAAATGGCGTTATTGATTTTGGTGCTACCCTAAGTCCATCACAAACCGTTAGTTTCAATATACCTGCGGCCGCTAAAGTTCAATCAATTATGTTAGGTTCACAAGCTGCCGTAAGCGCAAGCTTGAGTTATGTTGACACAGAAATTGCTGCACACACTCAACAGCATAACCCCTCTGAACAGTATCTGTTTGTTTTTTGTGGAAAACATGAAGGCCCTGACAGTCTATTTGCACAATTAAACGATAAGATTCAACAGGGCAAGCAATCAGGGCAAATTCCTTCAACATTAAAAATTGTTCCTCTAACCTATCAAGACGCTGATATGATAGCACCACTTTATTCACGTGCCGATGAAGCTTTTATTCGTTCGGGTGGCATTTCTTGCATGGAAATTGAGGCAGTTGCTCAAGGAAAAGTATTTATTCACTCTGAAGAAAAAGGAAATCTTTTAACCGAAGATGAGTTATTAAAAGCGATGCTCTTTTGGGAAAGAGGAAATGCAGAACATGTTATGCAAGTATTAGGGAAAGATAAAAAGGGCAAACGACGTGTTCAAGCAATAAATCCGGAAAGTTATCATCGAATAAAGTTAGAGCAGAGCTCGCTTAAAACAGATAACCATCTAAAGCAGCATCACACTAAAAATGAGCTTCCTCCTTTAAAAAGAAGACGGATAAAATAATTTGGTAATTAAATAGACTTATGCATATAGCACATTAAGTGATCTGGTCCATAAGGATTCAGCTCAAATAGAGGTTTAAACCCACATTTTTCATAGAAATGATATGTTTTGAGATAATAGGTATCTTGTTGTTTTGGGCTCAATGTCTCAACCGTCATAGATTGATATCCATGCTCTTCACAATATTGTTCGGCCGCACCAAACAATTGCATTCCAATATTTTTTCCTTGGTTTTCTCTACTAACAGCCATCCAATAAATATTAGCATTATGTGGAAATGGAAATTCCAGTACAATTATGCCTTTGATATGCCCATCTAGCTCTGCAGCAAAGGTGGTACGCTCAATACAGCCTTTAGCATAACGTTCATTAGCTTCGGGGATCCCAAACCATTCCGGCAAGTTTGCACTTAATTCTCGACAATACGTTTCAGCAAGCGTTGGCGCTATCATTTGAATTGATAGCGTTTTAGCCATCATTTGCTGGGTCTTGTGGGGAATTGAATTGACGCTCTCTGTTAATGCTTTAAGATGCTCGAAATGGATACCCTGATTCAGTGCTTTTTCAAATAAAGAATAAGTCGCAATATCATGCGTTTTTAACCATTGGAAAGCCTCTTTAGGCCCTAAATACCATTTATCCCGTAAATGAAAGTAGCTTTCAAGCAAATCATATAATAACCAATGCGCACGAAAATTTCCTTCAATATCACCAATATGAGCTCTTTGCAGCATTTTTTGCCCCCAAGTGGTGATAACTTGTTTTTCCCAATCTGGCTTAGGAGCGGGTCCTTGATTAAAAATAACCTTAACCTGATTAATCAGATCATCGCCTATCGTTGCTTTTTGGCAAAGCACCAATCCATCTTTAATTCTTAAAAAATCACTTGGATTTTGGATCTCATCTATGGAATAAATAAAGCCATCTAGAAAAGCACCCTCAAACTGCCGCCCTTCTCTTTCCATCTGGCCTTCATCACGAATTGCAAGCATATCGTAATCACTGGCAATGGTCGCATCTCCTCGAGCACGTGAGCCATAGAGAATAATCGTGTGACAATCGTATTGTGTTTTTAAATACTCGACTATTTTCTGAAGCAGAGGATCAAGCGATTGATTATTCATGAGGGGTTATTGCAATATTATTTTAAGCATTTATCCAAATTGCCGTGGTTTACCCACGGCAATTTGGCAAAAATTACAACACTTAGAAGCTGTAATTCACACCAATACGACCGGTCCAAAATGAGTTCTGGTTATCAAAATGAACGCCTTGATCCCCTGCAAGACTATGGAATGAAGTGGTTCTTTCTGGGAAATCGAAGAATAACCCTTCTACTTTCACACTCCATTTGCAAGAGAGCGCCAATTCGCCACCTACACCAGAAACATATCCCCATCTCGTACCACTATTACCACCCAGCTCAACTTCACCTGGAGCGGTTACGAGCCAGTCATGATTTAATCGAGCAAATGCCGCACCACCGGTGACATAAAGCAGCAAATGATCAGCAACGATACCTGCCTTACCACGGACGCTGCCGTACCATTTCAATTCATTACTCAAGCTCAATATGGTGCCAGGCCCAGCAGTAGGTGTATAAGTTTTGTCATTTGAGTTATCAACCCAAGTCCAATCGAGTTCAACACCAAACACAGAACTGTTGCAACGGTAATTATAACCAACTTGCAAACCGCCACTAAAATCATCTGATTTATTGGCAACTGTACCTAGCGCCCAATCGGTTCCAAAATTATCTACCCAAGCATCTCGGTCAACCCAAAATGTATTCCATACGGTCGCACCTAGATTCGCACCAAGATAGTATCCATCAAAATGCCCATCTGCCGCATTAGCAGCACCCAACATGGTTAGTAAAGGTAAGGCAAATAGTGTTTTACGCATGTTCACTCCTTTGAGGTTGATAATGAAATACGGCAACTTGTTATTTACAGATAGTTGATATATTCAGTCTTTACGAGTCTAGCAGAGAATTTGCAGTAGATAAAATCTTGCAGACAACCTTATGCATTTAGGAAATACAACTATAAATAGTTTTCAAACTTACAAAGTAAAAGGCATATAAAGGGTTTATTTATTCTATTTATATTGAAGGTTTTTGAAGGCGTTCATAAAGAGCCCAGGGATTACTTACACCTTTTAATGTCAGTTTATCAACTAATGAGCAGGCTTTGTCCATAAAAATTGATCTACTAACCGATCCATGTTAGTTTCTTAGAAGTTTAAATAGGATCGATATATGAGTGGTTATTGTTTACACTTTCAATCTTTCTTCGTTCTTCTAGAACAAAGTCATCTTATTCGCCATTCTGTTGTGCCCTGCCGGGCATAATCATCTTACAGACTCTCGCAAACAACATTACACACAACGCTAAATGAAAGCTTCAGAAATAATAAGGGTGCTGTATGCAACGCCATTTGATGACCTTAATTTACGGTTTTGCAATATTCAAAATGTTTTTTGGCTCAGGAAATTTAATATTTCCTTTGGTACTTGGTCAAAATTCTTCTGATCAATGGCTATTTGGCTTTTTAGGATTACTTTGTACGGGTATCGTATTGCCGTTTCTAGGCTTATTCGTCATCAAGCTGCATCGTGGTAGTTTTGAAGATTTCTTTGGCCAAGCAGGTAGCGTAGCTCGAGTGGCTTTACCCTTATTCACCTTATCGCTTCTTGGCGCATTTGGGGTTGTCCCACGCTGTATTACCGTTGCGCATGGGGGCATCAACACCTTACTACCTGATTTACCATTATGGGGTTTTAGTCTCCTCTTTTGCACGATTTGCTTTATCATTTGTTTAAGAGATCGCTGGATTATTTCATTTCTAGGTAAATGGATTGGCCCTTTACTATTAATCACTTTAGCGATTTTATTTGGTTTAGGCGTCTATTATGCTCCGCCAGAAGTAGCGGTTTCCTCACTAAAAGCAACTGAAGCTTTTTCACAAGGTTTTTACCGTGGCTATGAAACCATGGACTTATTTGCTGCCTTTTTCTTCTCTTCCTTAATCTTTAAACAGATCCAAGCTAAAATGGGTGAGCACATTGATAATGCCACCTTAATTAAAGCGGCCTTAAAGCCGAGTATTATCGGCGCCACTTTATTAGGACTCATTTATTTTGGCTTTGCTTATTTAGGCGCTCATTATTCCAACTTAAGCCTTTCCGTCTCCCCCGAATTGATTCTGCCCAATCTGGCAATGCATTTAATGGGTGATAAGGGAGCAATACTGATTGGCTTATTAATGATTCTTTCTTGTTTAACGACAGCGGTAGCATTGAATAATATTTACGCTCGGTATTTGTGTTCCCTGTTTAAATTATCTGACAGTAAATTCATCTGGATATTATTGGGAACCACCGCTATCTCATTTATTATCTCTTTATATGACTTCAAAGGGATTGCGGCCTTTTTATCACCAATGTTAGATATCTCTTACCCAAGCTTAATTTTATTAACCTTTTTAAGTATTTTAACTAAAGGCTCTCCCAAACTTAAAAAGACCAGTTTCTATGGCTTGTTGGCATTTATGTTAGGTTATAGCTATTTGTAACCATTTCCCCCTATATCGGTTTACTGCTATAGGGGGCATCTCAATAAGATGATCTTTTTATGCTAACTACGACCTTTTAGGTTTTTTTGCAATAGGCGCTCTTGAGGGTTGAGCTTCTCGGATTTTTTCTTCAAAAAGGGCTGTTAAGGCTTGAACCTTCTCTTGAGAAACTGGAGTATCTTTCAAGAGCGTTGGCGCACGTCGTTTTTCTTTGACAGGTTCAGAAACAGCAGATGAAGAAGCCGCTGATGAGGATGCAGCAGACGAATGATGAGATTTTTTAGTCGATGCTGGTATCGGTTCTTCAACAGGCAATAAATTAATCAAATTTGTTTTAGCATCTGTTCTAACCATTCTTCTGGGCTCTTGATCAATCTGTTGATGACTAGAGGCAGCAATGCCTTTTGGAGTATCTCTCAAGAGCGTTGGCGCACGTCGTTTTTCTTTGAGAGATTCAGGAACAGCAGATGAAGAAGCCGCCGACGAGGATGCAGCAGGCGAATGATGGGGTTTTTTAGTCGATGCTGGTATCAGTTTTTCAACAGGCATTAAATTAATCAAATTTTCCTTAGCATCTGCCCTAACCATTCTTCTGGGCGAAAATGCCACTTTGGTTGTATCATTTCTAGCAAGATCTTTTGGCTTTTGTCCTGCATTATCTACTATATTGATATTAGCATGATGCTGACATAACAATCTGATCATTTCTGCTTGATTGACTCTCCTTGTGACATCATTACTATTTCCCATTTTGACTGCTTCGTGCAAAGCGGTATTACCCTTATTATCTTGAGCATTAACATCAATTTTTCCTGTTTCTAAAAGCGCACGTACTGCTCCAAGATTTCTTGCTCTTGCAGCTTTATGCAGAAAAGTTAAACCATTCTGATCCACTATACTAACATCTGCACCTTTTAGAATAAGTTCATTGATGATGTTTTCATTGCATAGGCCAACGGCCGCATGTAAAGGGGTTATTCCCTTAGCATCAGCAACATTAATATTTGCGCCATGATCTAACAAAGCTTTTATCACCGATTCATGATTCTTTTGACAGGCAATATGTAATGGTGTTCTCCCTTCTTTCGGATCGACTAGATTAACATTCGCACCATAGCGCACAAGGAGTTCAATCATCTGTCTATCTGCATTTTCATTAATATGCATTAAGATATGGTTTTGATTAATAATATCAGCTCTGGCTTCGAGGGGGATATAACTGCTTAAAAGAAACTCAGCAAATTCAACTTGGCCTGTTTTGACAGCATTGACTAATAAAATTTGAGCAGTATCAGGATTATATGGCTTGAAGTCAGCAGGATTCAGAGAAACATCAGCCCCTGCAGCATGAAATTTTAATAAATTGATCCGTTTGACGACTATTTTTTCATCAGGATAGCCAGCTCTTATCGCTGCAAAACATTCACTTGCGGTCAATTCTTTAGTATCTGCCTCTTCATTATTCGAATCAAAATATTTAAATTTACCATCCTTCGTAATATGCGCACTAACTGCATGCCCTTCATCGCCAATCCGAATAGAAATATCAACCCATGCGTCAGGCAAGTGAGCATAAAACTCCATCACACTGATCGCATTTTCCTCCGAAATATCTGATGGGTTCTCTTGTGCACCATAAGCACAAATTTCTGAAATGGCATAGCCTGGCAACTTAAGCATACTAAATTGCCTTTTTCTCTCTTTTTGATGTAACCGACTTCCTTTATCAGCTTCATTATATAATGAGTTCACTGTTTTTTCTGAGTGCTGAAACCAAACCAAATCATTGATGGTTTGTTGAAACACCTCATTTCCATTCCCATAATGATTTTCTAATTCAGGGGGCAAGGGTTTAAATCTATAATCTCCTTTCCATTTTGCAATATATTTTCTTAAAGCTTTAAATTCACGTTCCCTCCCTGTACTGACATAATAAGGATAAAGAAATGACCATCCATTACAGTTGCCCTTACCATTAAGAAAACTTATATTAGGGGAAGCGTTACATTTATACTTTTGAATGATTTTATTGATTATATTTTCATCATAGATGTAACCAGATTGAGGTAACGTTGCTAGAATTCTTCCAGCAAGTATTTTTTTTTCTCTGACCATGCCATCTTCGTGCCAATAAGCGACAAGAGACAGGCTCTGTCTTTTCAGTATAATCGTATCAACATCAAAATTAGGTGGAATATCCTCATCATTAGCGCAAACATAAATCCGTTGATAAACGCCAGCGTTTTGCTCACAATATTTTTGGAGCTGGTCATTTAGATGAGTTTGAGAATAATCTGTCATAAAGCACCTGCTACCTCATTTTAAACCTAGGACAAAAAACTTCGTCATAAAGTTCGAGAATGTACAAGGCATATACACATAAAGGTGCCCCGAGTAGGAAGGCACCTTTTTAACAGACTTTAACTTTCAGATTTTAACTTTATTGCGACGCTGAACAGATAGCGTTCTCTCAATAGGACGAGTATTTCCAGCTAACCGACTTGAACGACGCAGTGTATAGCTATTTAATAACGGTTTAACCTGTTTTTTCTCAACCTGCTGTTTTATTTTGGCTTTAACTTCTTTCATATTAGTGAAACGAACCATCGTATTAACGGTAGGATCGCCTTCACGAATCATCGTGCCTTGTCTTGCATTGGTTTTAGCTAAACCATGCCGAGCTAAAATGGTTTGCCATTCTTTCATTGATTTGAAATTACGAATTTCATTCATTTCTTCAGCAACCGGAACATCATAGACTGCATTATAGACACTATGTGCTAAATTGGCATAATCTCTTTTGGATTCATTCGTCACATCATGATCGACCAATAAAAAAGTGCCTCCGGGTCTTAATACACGTCGAATTGAAGCGAGAAAGGCATCTAATTTTTCCGTTGGAATATGATGAAGACCAATAAAACAGGTAATCAAATCGACGCTATTATCTTTATAATCGTTTTGGCTTAATGGTTGATAATCATTTAATGGCACAAAACGATTATAAGGTCTTGGAAAACCACTTTGAATGTAATCCGTCATCGATTCTTCTGTATTGACTACACTAATATCACCTTGGATATTGAGTTTACGCTTAAACGAACGGATAAAACGACCCGGATAGCCAATTTCAATCATGCCATTAATCGGATCTTTACGATCGCTCATTAATGCTTTCGCTTGCTCACTCAAATCTTGCTTAATCGTATTTAAAGATTTGAATATCTGTCTTGTTGTTTGCAGCATAGAAGGTTTTATTTCAGCAATACGATTTCTCAATTCTGTATAGATTTGTTCTTTAGTATCTGCATAAGAAAGAATGTCTTCTAATAGATGATAGAGTTTATCTTTATCAACACGTTGTAAAATATTTTCTAAGAATCCACCAAACAGTTCTTTTCGCTGTTTAGAGGCTAATATATTTTTATAGAAATGACGGTCATTCCTTTTTTTAGTGACATATTGCTCCGCAAATCGGCTAGAGAATCGGTTTTCAGGATCCACTTTCTTTTTTTTCTCTGCCACCTTGCGCGCAGTAGGATACCCCTGCTCAAATTGCTTCTCAGAAGCAACCGCTTGATAGGGTAAATAAAACGTTCCTTTATGCTTTAAACTAAGCTCTGTCGCTTCTCTAATCCATTTTTTTGATTTAATGATTTCTTCTGGTCTTAGTAACTGATTAAAACATAAGACAACTGCAAATCTATCCCCTTTATTGGCATAGCCCATTTTAGTGATATTATCTTTTGCCACATATCTTACGGTCGCATTAATCAGTGGCACATCATTAGCCTTTAACAAGCTCGATAATTCTTGTAAAAATGCTTCAAGATTTTTTCCTGGAATAAAATATTCCTGCAACCATTCTGCTTGACTCTCTGAATTATTAAACATTGCATTAATCGGCGGATGCATAATTTCATTGGCAGTCAACTTATTTTGATTGTTAAGTAGTCTTCTTTTTTCATATCGCCAATAGAAATTACGAAAGGATTTGGTATTTCTTAAAAAATTTACTGCAATGCGTTCAAAGCGTTGACCACGCTTTGGTTCTTTTTGCAAATCAGGTATAGGAACTACCGAGGTTGTGTCCTCTTTAACATAGTTTACAGCCACACCTTCGCCTAATAAATCATGGCTATCCAATGATAAGCGAAACAAATGCATCTTGGCCTTTTTGTCATTTTTAACGTTCCGATAAAAATAATTGACATAATCTTTAATGGTGACAGTTTCACTTTTCTCCGTTAACAAATGATTTTTAGCTAATTTTATTTCTGCTTTCAATACAATACCGAATTGCCCAAATCCACCAATCACATAACCGAACAATTCATCTTTGGGAGTCAGCTTTTTTATTTTTCCTGAAGGATCCATGATGGTTAAACTTTTAATCGTATTGGCGACTGTGCCAGCTTTATGCCAACCATGAATATTGGTACCAATCGAACCACCAATGCTAAATATATTAGAAGCTTGCATCACTTTAACGGCCAAGTGATGTTGATTTGCTTTAAGTTGCAAATCTCCCCAAGTGGCGCCTGCATCGACTGTCGCTGTTTTTTTACCGGCATTAATGGTGATTTGATTTAATCGACTCATATCAATCGCAATATTATTATCAGTGGGCATAAATTGCTGACCTTGGCTTTTGCCTGCACCAATAATTGAAATTTTTTGTCCTTGCTTAGCGGCCTCTTTCACTATACTTTGTAATCGTTTGATGGTTTTGGGCTGTTCAATCACTGCAGTCTGTGTATAAAGCTTACCGCCGGATACAACTTGATTAGCTTGATTCTTTTTAGGAATAAAATAAAAGGAAACTAAATTAGGATTAATGATACCTAATGGAAAAGCTAAAAACCCCAGAAGATTTTTAATCGATAAATCATATTTTTTTGCAGCTAATTTACGATTGCCAACTATACGATAAAAACAGGCAGCCAATATTGCTCCCACCGTATCAACCAACGCTAATATTGGAAAAAATAACGTAAAAAGCATTCGTACTTCTAAAGCGCGCAATGGTTTTTTGTACCAAGAATTGTTGCTTTTTACATATATTTTGTCTATCCAGCTCGCCGGGATTTCGGATAACTTGCCTGCTTTTGGCAAAGAATATCTAATCTTATTTAGTATATTCATTGTTTTATACCTTATACTCAAAAATCATGAATCAATTTAATGGCTATTTTATTCCTTTTTAACTGCCTGACTGTTTTAGTGAGATCCTTAGTCTTAACGTCTAATTCAACTATTTTATTTTTATCAACATAGTTTCGATATTCATAGAGAAACTGATTGCTGTTCAATTTTTCGCATTGTTTATCTGATGCCGACACTTTCACTTGCACCCATTCTTGACCTGCAATTGTTTTTATTTGCACTTGATTGGTAGCAAATTTTTCAACTATTTTTTGAAATTCACCATAACGTGGCACTTCAAGATGGTAATATAGATTTTTTGAATTCTTTTTCTTATAGGGTTTACCAATGACCCTTATCTCTCGATTTACTTTTCTGATTTGCTCAACTGTTTTATTGCTTTTGACTAAAATATGAATTTTATCTGCTGGTGCATTTTGCGGTTGTTTATACCACCAAGCAATGGGGGCTGAAATCGTTTGTCTTGTTAAAGATTCCATTGTTGTAAAAAGCATTGTTATATAATCTATTAACGAACGATCGGATGACGTTTTAAAAGCCTGCCACAACATTTTTAATTTTCTTAAATAGGGAAAATGATAAAATGGCGTATGTTGCAAAAAATCACCATACTCTGACACGACCTTGCCAACTTCATTTTGGAATGTTGTTTGATTCTGGTTTCGCAGAAAAGGGAACAAAATCAATGAAGTGATGCCTTTTGCTAAATGCCCTGCTGTAATCGAACAGCCAATAAACAAATTCATGAGCATATACTCTGAAAATAGAATTTCACGATGGGAATGATGGCGTTTAGCAACGCGATAAGATTGAAAAAATACTCGCCAAAAACCAGCAATTTGCTTGAAATAGGGAAATTGAAAGAAGGGTGTCCCTTTTTTAAGGGTCCTCCCTAATTCCTTCGCCATTTCAACGTTGCGCCATTCTGGTGCGGTTAAATAGGTTTGCATCAATGGCCGTTGGTAAGCCGAATGCTTATGAATCAAATTGGAATTTAATCTGTCAGTAAATCTTCCCATGGCACACACCACCTCACAGTTAAGAGATGGCAATCATATGTAAGTGAACGCTCACTTTCAATCAAAAGTGCAACAAATGATAGGATTTCTGACGAAATGCTATATGTTATTCGGTCAACTTATATTTTCTTGGGCCTACTCGTGCTAGGTTGCGGGGCTTGTTCTCGAATTTTTTCCTCAAAAAAGGCTACCTTGGTTTTAATCTCCGATTGCGCAATACTCTGTTCACCTTTGGGTTTTTCTTCAGTTTTTTTGGTGGATTGTTCAAACTGTTGGCTTTGAGCCGCTACAACACCAGGTGGGATACTCCCTAAAAGCATGGGACGACTGCGCGCACTTGAAGAGGAGGAAGCTGAAGCTCCAGTAGAAGGACCAGAGGAAGAGGCAACTGAAGCAGGAGACGATGGCCCCGAAGAGGAGGCATAAGAAGTGCTCGCTGATGAAGATGAACGACTTTTTTTAACAGGCACTCTATCACCCGCCACTCGAGGCAAATTCAATAAGTTTACATTTTCCATTCCATCTCTTCTAATCAGTATTCTTTCTGCCAAAGCCGCTTTTGCTGCGGGGTTGGAAGCGCTATCTATTGGTTTCTCATGATTGTGATTCACAATACTCAGACTGGCTTTATACTGACGAAGCAGTTTAATCATTTCCACTTGATTTAACCGTTGTGCGGTTTCTGTCGTCATGCCCATTTTAACGGCATAATGCATAGCCGTATTGCCTTGATTATCTTGCGCATTGATATCAATTTTTCCGGCACTTAAAATCTCACGCATTGCTTTGATATTCTTTCCTGATGCCGCATAGTGTAACAAATTAAAGCCATTGCGATCGACTACATCCAGATTGCCTTCATGAGAAATAAGATACTTCATCATACTACTATTGCCAAATTTTGCAGCATAATGCAACGGAGTTGCTCCAGATGCATCTGAAACATTAACATCAACATGATGACGTCTCAATGTTTTTACTACCGAATCATTACCTGACAGACACGCAATGTGTAAGGGTGTCCACCCACCATCTGAGACAGGTTGATTGACATCAGCCCCATAGCGAACCAGCAGATCTATCAGATGTCTATCAGTTTCTGCATTAATATCAGTCAATATTCGATTTTTATTAATGAATTCAGCACTTCTTTCTATCGTAATATAATCTCTTAAAAGAAATTCTGCGAATTCAATTTGATTTGACTTAAAGGCATTTTTTAATAACAGTTTAGCAGTTTCTGGATCATACTCTTTAAATTTAAAATTATCATTTAAGACATCAGCAACCATGGGACCATGAAATTTATGTAAATTGATTCGTTTAACCTTGACCTCTAAATTATAAGGAACATACTCGGCTTTCATTGCTGCAAGGCATTCTCTAGCAGAAAGCTCTTTTACATCGGCATCTTTATTATTAGAATCATAATATTTAAATTTCCCATCCTTCGTAATATAAGCGCTCACCGTATGATCGCCTCCAATATGGATAGTAAAATCAATCCACGAATCTGGCCATTGAGCATAAAATTCCATTACTCGAATGACATTTTCATCACGAATCGTTGCAGGATCTCCAACCCCTCTATCTCCATAATAACAAATATCAGAAATGACAATGCCCGGTAACTTAAGCATACTATATTGTTTTTTACGATCGTCTTGACTTAATTTTCTTTTAGCAGGACCTCCATATAATAATTGCAATTTGTTAGGTGAATGTTGAAACCAAACCAAGTCATTGATGAGTTGCTGGAACACCTCATTGCCATTTTGATATTGACCTCGCAGTTCAGCTGGCAATTGTTCAAACTCATATTGCCCCTTCCACTTTGAGATATATTTTCTGAGCGCCTTAAATTCTCGTTCTCGGCCAGTGCTAACGTAGTATGGATAAAGAAATGACCAGCCATTACAATTACCGTTGCTTTCAATAAAACTTGCATTGGGAGCAATATTACATTCATATTTATCAATAATTTTATTAATTAATTTTCTGCTTTGAGAAACCCCAGAGCTCGGTAACATTTTTTCAATACTTGTTGTATTTTTACTACGCAACGCTTTTTCCACGACGTGACCATTTTCATGCCAATAGGCGACAAGCGTTCTGCCCTGCTTTTGTAGAATAATGGTATCAATATCGAAGTTTGCCGGGATGGGCTCATCTGGAGCACAAACATGAACGTGGTTATACATACCCCCGTTTAACTGACAATATCTTTCTAACTGCGTATTGAGATGTCTCTGGGTAATGTCTGCCATAAATATGCTCTATTTTTAAATTCAGAATATCAGTAAGACTTACTAACTCTTGATAAAGTTCTGTGCAAAGGTGCATATAGTGGGAGCGAATGGCAATGTAACTTTATTGAACTTTTTGAATGACAAAATCGTTCAAATTGTTCAATAAAGCACAGCATTGAGCTTGAATAATGGGAGCTGGTGGCGATAGTCATGAAAGTAGTATTTGTATCTACACTAAAAATATTAATGATAGCATAGGCGATACAAATGCTACGATTCTCAAAAGATCTTTTTGAAAAATTGATTTATTAAGTTTAACGTTTCTCTCTAAAGATATTTAACGTACCTACGAACTACAAAATTGTCTATAGATGTCGAGCCCTTAATTTAAACTTTCATAACTCTACAATCTCATTTCAATACATACTGCCACTTGAGCCATTCGTGTGAGATTAAACAGTTTATCTTTGAATTATGCACCCAAAGATGCTATTGCTTATTATGCGCATAATTTCTTACCTACATTTAATATGATTTGAAAATCGTATGAATTATCCAATATCATAAATTTGAGAGTATCTAATCGGATTAAGGAGAGTTTATGGCTAATGAATTAACAGGTTTTAAAATTGCAATGTTAGTGACAGATGGTTTTGAACAATCAGAAATGACTGAACCTAAAAAAGCATTAGAGGCAGCACACGCTAAAGTCGATATCATCTCTCCCAATAAGCAAACGGTAAAAGGATGGCAACATACGCATTGGGGTGATGAATTTAATGTAGATGCTAACCTAGATGCAACTAATGCAAAAAACTATGATGCTTTGGTTTTACCTGGTGGCGTCATGAATCCTGATAAATTACGAATCGAACCTAAAGCCATCGCTTTTATCAAAAATTTTGTCGATGATAAAAAACCCATTGCTGCTATTTGTCATGGTCCTTGGACACTAATTGAAGCAGGTGGGGTAAAAGGTAAAACGGTAACCTCTTGGCCCTCAATCCAAAGCGATTTAAGAAATGCAGGTGCAACATGGGTTGATAAGCAAGTTGTTAGAGATGGTCAATTGGTCACCAGCAGAAAACCTGATGATCTACCCGCATTTAACGAAGAAATGATTAAAATGATTGCTGAATCGAAATCTAATAAAAAATTAGCGAGAAAACATGGAGAGGGTTTCAATGCAAAATAGGGTTGCAATTGTCACAGGAGGGGCACAGGGAATTGGTAAAGCCATTACCAAAGAGTTTTTAATTCAAAAAATGACGGTGATAGTGGTTGATGAAGATAAAACGGCTGGCAAGGAACTTCAAAATGAATATGCAACTCTAGGCTCCATTCTTTTTTACCCCATAGATATCAACAAAGAAAACGAAATTAAAAAACTCAATGCTTATGTAAAAAAGCATTTTGGAAAATTAGATGCACTTGTCAATAATGCAGGTATATTTAAAAAAGAACCGATTGAAAATCTCTCTCTCAAAAAATGGCAACAGATTCTCAATACGAATCTCACTAGTGTTTTTTTAATGAGCAAATATTTTACTCCTCTGCTGAAAAAATCGCACGGCTCTATTATTAACATTGCGTCTACACGTGCTCTCATGTCTGAACCCCATACTGAAGCCTATGCTGCATCTAAAGGAGGAATTGTCGCTTTAACCCATGCCATGGCGATAAGCTTGGGACCTGAAATAAGAGTAAATTGTATTAGCCCGGGTTGGATAGAAACCAGTGAATGGCAAAAATCAAGTCATCGCGAAAAATCTAAGCATTCAAAGGAAGATAAAACTCAACACCCCGTCGGCAGGGTCGGAAATCCAGAAGATATCGCATCGCTTGTGCTTTATTTATCAGAAGAAAAGGCCTCATTTATTACTGGGGCTAATTTTGTAATTGATGGAGGCATGACAAGAAAAATGATTTATGTTTAGCTTGCTAATCAGCGGTTTTCTGGTCCAATCGATACCCCTTTGCGATTAAGCTATATACAGGCATACCAAAAAATAGCACACCAAAACTAATAAATGTTAACCCTAATGAAAAATCATCAGGATAAAACTGACATCCAGCCACAATCAAAAATAAACCAGAAAGCATTCCAGTAATATAAGATTTTTTAATAATTTTATTGGTGCTTTTTATTTGGCTGTCACTATAGTTAATAATTTCGTTAATCTTTTTTGCATACGCAATACAAGCATGCTTATCGCAAGAAAACATATCGTTTTTGCTGCCACATTCACGGCAATTACCTTTATGGCACGCTGGGCAAAGGCCTATCGCTTGTGTGTCGTGGTGGTTGTAACAGTTCATCGCTAAAGCTCCATTATTTCTCCCCAGCTAACCTTTCTATGATATTGCATTCATTTTCACAATTAATAAGTGATAAAATGGTATATATAGTCGATATAATGAAACAATTTTAAGGGTGTACAGGTGAGTAAGAAGATACAGCTCGAACTCAAGCATTTGAAAGAAGTGCACAAATGCCCGGGCACTCACTATGCCGATATTTTGTGCACTTCTTAAGTGGCCATTTTAAAGTATGTTACAGAACGAGCGCCTTGAAGATTTTTCATAGCTCTTACCGATACCAATCTCTTGCTGAGCTTGTAACTTAGCAATTTCTGCTTCTAGTTGGCGTATTTCTTCTTGAGCACGTTGTTCTACTTCTGCTAGAGCTTTTCCTCTGGCTTCTCTAACTTGCAATTCGTTTTTCAAATCCAGAGTTTGTGCTTTATAAGCATGGCAGAGTTCTTTAGTTTTAACAACATTTTCATGAGCAGTAATGCGCTCACGTTCAGCTTGCACTTCACTTTCAATCGCTTGTGTGCTTGTTTCTTTTCGAGTCGCTTCAATTGCTCTTTTCTCGTCAAGGAGTTTCTTGTGTTCTGCTGTCATTCTCATTTTATTAGGCAAGCTAGCCAATCTGAATAACAAACCATCAGGATTATTTTGATAGATATGATAGTTTAACCATGCCATTCGATAACCATCAAAATGCGTTAAACCGCCTCTTCTTAAGCTATCGTTATTCTGTTGTTTCATGAATTCTAAATCTTCTTGGGAAGAACCATCCGCTGTTAAACCGTAAAAAATCCAGTTTAAACGACGAACAGTATCGTATTCAGCAACTTCGACTGCTTTAGCAAAAGCATGACTGCTGTTATATTTGCGAAAATCATTAACTTCACATAAATTTTCATTATCGGCATTACAAAGCTCAAAAACGATTCCTCGTATAATTCCTTCAGCATTTACCGATGAGGCGTGAATCATTCCACCAGTTTTATCCTGATTAAGACTAACAAAAGTTCCATCGGTAAAGTTTGTTGATAAATGGATTGTAAAAAGTTCACTATATTTCGATTTAATGGATTCTAATAATGCCCGAAATGCTTCATTTTCTGCAAACATTTTGTTCAGTTTTTGTTGAACCTTCTCAATGACTTTCGGATCGTCAATTTTATCTGTCACAAATTCTAAATTGGGAAATTCTGCAAGTAATTTCATAGTAACTCCTAGATACATGCTATTATTTTATGTAGAACTTTCTCTACTGGTATAACCGATCACATGGGTAACACCATAGACCGGTCATATCAGTAGCATTGGGGATTTATCTACTTTTATAGCTCAAAGGACTGTGCGCTCTAACATCAATCTGACTCGCCATTCTCTTTTTTCTGGTTTCAAAGGATTCTTCAATAGATTCATCCTCATCACTAACCGGAGCAACCCTACTTCTAAAGCCTGTTGTTGGAGTGCTGGTTGAATCTTGCTCAGAAATGGAATGGTCTTCATCTGACGATGCTGATGCTGATGCTGATGCCGTTAATTCATCTAACCTATCTAATTCAGCTTTGAAGTTAGCTCTGATATTGTATTTATCATTCATATCGACATTAGCTGAATTATTCAACGAATGAAACAAATCAGACAGAATTCGGCATTGAAGATTCAATTCTTGATTGTTTAATTGTTTCAGGTTTACAACATCTATACCATGTTCACGAATTTTGATAGAAAATACGTTTTCGTCTTGATATGAAACAATGAAATCACGATTTGAGCGATTAGTTCTAAACATGGATGCTTGCGAACGGATCTGCACTGTTGAATCATCTCTTCTCAAATCTTGGCTAAGGCTATCTAAATGATCTTTGGCAACGCGACGATATCCCTCTCTTAATTGATAATGACGTCGAGCTTGAACAGCTGACCATTCGTTAATTTTTCTAATGTCTTCAGCTACGGCTACCGCATCACAAGTCGCTTTATTTTCGCCATGAAGCTTTTCAAAACCGTCATTAAAAATACGTTTAACTGATAAGTTTGCCGCATCTTGTTTTTGAATCAGCTCAGATAACTCTTTTAATACAGATGTCAATCTTGCTTGGCTAGAAAATGGCTGTTGACTAGCACCTATTTCACGTGCTGAAGCAGCGCCAATTCTTCTCAGGTAATCTGCAAATGCGGTGCCTTTATATTTTGTATTGAATTTATTAAGTTCATACACATAGTCATTTATTACGCCATTAAGCTCTCTTAATGCCTGCATTAATATTAGCGGATTTCTTTGTTCTTTGTCTTCTTGATTATAAATTGCAAGTGCCGCTTGTGCTGCTGGCGTAATCGTTTGGCTGATAATATTTAATAATCTAAGGCTATCCTGTTTAATTTCGGAAGTGCTAGGTTCATTGTTGATCTTCTCCAAAATGGAGTTGATCGTTTGACCATTTTCTAAATATGCCAACAAAACATCGCGTATCGTTTGCATAGCATCTTGGATTTTCTTATTATCTTTGGTATCAATATGGGTAAAAGTTAAACCACGAAAACTTTTTAAATTGAATTGATTAAGCATTTTTATTCCCCGTTTATGTGTCAATAAGATTTTTTAATATCAAATAAATAATTTGTTTAGTTAGGTTACTAATTCCTGACATCAATAACTATCAGAATATTTCTTATTAAAAGGCAGGTATAAATGTATGTGATTGATTTTTATAGATAAATAATCAATCACACCGTCGTTTTTTAAATGAGCGTGAAGAAGTAGGCGATAAATGGTAGGCTGCTAGGTCATAAAAAGAGGATTACCACGCTTTTTGAGTGACAATTGAAATCTTAATATTGTGATTTCAAAATGATTTTTGCCATTCTGTCGTTAAAATACCTTTAATATTTGAATTCACAAATTTGCCATCCTTTATTTTGTGTTCTCTCAGTATACCCTCTTGAATCATGCCATTTTTTTCCATAACACGTGCACTTCGGATATTACTATCAAAGTGTTCACTATAAATACGGTGAAGTTTTAGATCTTCAAATCCAAATTGAATGATTCTTGCAACCATTTCTGTCCCATAACCTTTACCCCAGTAAGGGATTCCCAACCAATAACCTAAACAGCCATGATTAAAATCTTCTGTAACGACTATCTCAATCGCACCAATCAGCAAATTTGCTTCTTTCAATATAACGGCATATTTATAATCATTTAAGGCAAGTTGAGTTTGATGTGTGCTAATCCATTCTTCAGCCATTCCTTTTTGGTATGGGTATGGAATGCTCAATGTATTATCAACGATTTCCTTTTCTTGTAGTAATTCAAATATTCTTGACGCATCAGACATCTCAAATGCGCGATACAATAATTGGTTAGATTCTAAACTATTTAATGTTTTTTTCATTTCTTTGCTTATCACTATAAAATTGATAGTACTTTTTCTACATAGCTGCGGGCATCTCTTTCAGCTTTGTGCCTCTTTGGTTTCTTTCGGTAATCATGCCAAGTTGATTAACTACTTTTAAATGAGAATACTCTTACTTGTATAGTTTATTTTTATTTAAATAGGAATACTTATAGTGTACCTATTTAAATAAAAATAAAAATAAACTAAAGTCGAAGAACTTGAGGAACAATTTCATTTGTATAGGTATGCCACTTATACAAACCATTCCACCTCTTCCCACTCGCCTAAATGCGCTTTTTTAGCTGCTATCCTTTCTTGATAATTGCCCACATGGATCTCAAGCTTATGTTCATCTGGATCAAGAAAATACAGTGATTCACCAAGAGACGTATTTTCTTTAAATATATGAGCTCCCGAAGCAAGTATTTTGGCAGACATGGCATCAAAATCTGTTTTGGAAACAGTAAAAGCATAATGCGTATAACAAGGATTGGGTTCTCGTTTTTCATCAACATTTAAGCAAAACCAAAAACCGGCTCCCTTAGCTTGATCACCTATTACAAAATAGGCTCCTTTATCCCATTTCACCAAGGGTTGCAAACCAAGGACCGTCGTATAAAAAGTAAAAGAAATATTGATATCAAGAACGGCAAGCGTCACATGGTTCATCCCTTTAATCATCTATCACCTTTTCCCTGTAACTTGGCCTAAGAAATAGTTTATCCAGATTTCAATGCTTCACAAAATGGGTACGATTAAGGAGGTAAATCTTTCATATGTTACTCTTTCTTTATTCATCTTCAGAAATGCTAAGTTCTGCTTCCAGTTCTTCAATGGGAGGTAAATTATCTTTTAATTCTTTTGGTAAAGCTTTGGAAAGAACGAATTCTGATACACCAATAGGTGCATCTATATTTTGAAGCGCATACTCAGCGACAATTTTATCTTTAGATTTACATAGCAATAACCCAATGGTTTTGTGATCGGTTTGATGACGTAGATTGTTATCAATGGCAGCAAGGTAGAACCCCAGTTTACCTGCAAATTCAGGTTCAAAATCAACTACTTTAAGTTCGACTACAATATAACAACGAAGTTTAAGATGATAAAACAACATATCAATAAAATAATTTTTACTATTAATGGTAACTGGTACCTGAGAACCTACAAAAGCAAAGCCCTGCCCTAGTTCAATAAGAAAATCGCGAATATGATGCGTTAACGCGTGTTCTAGCTCTTTTTCATGGGCCTCTTCTCTAACAGATAAAAAATCAAGTTTATAAGGATCTTTGAGCATTTCATGAGCCATATCAGACTGAGGCGGAGCAAGCTTCTTTAGATAATTGCTCGTTTTATGATCTGATCTTCCTTGTCTTTCATAAAGACCTGTTTCAATTTGCATTAAAAGGATGCTGCGTGAAATGCCATTCTGGATAGTATTATTGGTATACCAATCCCTTGTTTCTGGCTCTTTAATTCGTTGCATCAATACGATGATATGCCCCCATGGTAATTGGGAAACAGGCTGTTTCCCAATTTCATCTGGGTATAACTGGGCGAATTGACGCATAAATTTTAGATTTCTAACTGACATACCAGAGCCAGGAAATGCACTCTGCAAATCATGGGATAATTGTTCTAAAAATTTACTCCCCCAAATTGCTTGAGCTTGCTTTTCGATTATCTGCTTACCCAGATGCCAATAGAACTGAATAAGCTCCTGATTGACTGCATGTGCAGCCTTAAGTCGTGCAATTTGATAACGTTTTTTAATGTCAGCCAAAAGGTCTTTATAAACTGAATCCTGGCTAAACTCAGGAAAAGATTGTTTGCCAATACTTATATGGTTTTTATTTTTTAGTTTTTCCATTAAATAACCTTTAAATCATTTAAATATTACGATAACGAAACTCGAAGCTAATACCGCATCTTTTTTTATAAAAATACACTTTAGGTTTATTTTTATAGACATTTTTAAAGTTACTAGCGCACTCCGATTTATTCCAATAACATGATATTTTGCCAAAGTGAAGCTATTCAGAAAAAATTATGTACCTAAATGAAAATAGAGAATGAAATGTCCTTCCAGTAGACTAGCCTAGAAACCATAGAATCCAATTCTTTAAGCTCCTGCTCATTACTTGGTTGATTATTTAGAGCTACACGGGAAGGACACTATCATCCTCTGCCTAGCCACACAGAAACTCCTGCTTGAGTAGCGGTAAGAGCCCCTAATGGATAAGCAGCCTCTGCCGATAACCTGATATAAAGTGAGTGTGCAAGAGTAAAAAATGGATTTTCATCAAATTTTGGTTTTTATCCAGCATGGCATTTCCTTGGCAGGTATTGTCATTATCTTTATTGGCGTGCTAATAGCTCTTGCACAATATTTTTACCACCTTTTCGTTAGTAAGTTCATTCAAGAAAATGATTATGTGAATGGCATTCGTTTACGTTTAGGGCGAGTATTAACGTTAGGATTAGAATTTATCGTTGCTTCGGATTTAATTGGAACCATGACGACGCCTGATTATTATTCTGTCGGTATTCTGGTCATTATTGTTATTATCCGGACAGTGCTGAGTTATACCTTAAATCGCGAGATTGAAAATCTAACTAAAGATAATCAATCTAAATTAAAGCCAAGCGTGTAAAGATAAATGTTTTTTTAATCATCATTGCAGCGTTTGGTGCATCATATTATGTTGTCGATATGGAAAAACGAAGGGTTACTTATTTTAATGCAGATGAAACGCAATTTCATATTGAAAATGTGCCTTATTGGGAAGATAACCTGAGAGGCATTTACCTCACGTTACGGTCCATTCACTACATGAATGTTCCCTTACGCGGGGCTATTTTACTGTGCGGCTATGCCGCTAAGAAATTAATTCAACAATTCCATGCCTACATTACTTCATCAAAATATTTTATAAGGAAATTCATCGTCAGCTTAGGATTTAAGATGTCTTCTCTAACAAACTCAACTTTATAACCACGCTTCTTATTCTCTACTTAGCGATTCTTCAATTACTATTTGAGAAAGTGGTTTGTTATATTCGATAAATTGATAACCCTCATTAAATACTTGAATGCATGTATCTACAATTTTGGTATCAAGTTTAGTTCCTTGCCACATGCGAATCTGATCTAAAGCTACATCAATTCCTCTACTTGCTCGATAAGGTCGGTGTGAAGCCATGGCTTCTACAATATCAGCAACTGTTAAAATTTTTGCCTCTATACAGATTTCATTTTCTTTTAAACCTCTTGGATATCCTGATCCATCTATAAACTCATGATGTTGATAAACAATTTCAGCTACGTTTCCAGGAAAATCTATAATCTTTAAAATTTGATATCCTGACTCTACATGCTCTCTTATGATCTCGTATTCAGCAGGAGTCAAGCGTGTTGGTTTAGTAAGAATAGCGGACGGAACATGATTTTTTCCAATGTCATGTAATAGAGATGCAGAACGTAACCAATGAACCTGTTGTTCATCTAATCCACAAGTCTTTGCAATTGTTTTGGCTAAATCACATACTCGACGTTGATGACCTGCAGTGTAAGGATCACGATACTCCTCTAAGGTAGCAAGCGCGTCAATAGTTTTTTCTAAGGAAGAATTTAATTTTTTTAAATTCTTCTCATTTAAAATATGATCGGTCAAATTATGAGTAAGACCAATAATTTTATAAACTTCATTTTTGCCATTTAGCAAAGGTATTAATGTCACATTAAAATATTCTTCTTTATTTACAAAACGAATTTTTATTTGAAAATTATCAGTTTTTTTTCTTCTAAACATTTTGCCAAGCCCTGCGTAAGCAAATCATGTAATCGTTCGGGAAAAATTTCATGAATAGTTTTACCAATTGCGTCCTTCTCATTAATGCCGGTTTGTTTCACGCATATTTTATTCCACCATGATATTTGACAAACTTTACTAGGAGTGACATCAAATATAAAGATCGCATCATAAGTATTTTCGATAATCGCCAAAAAAATCGCATTAACTTCAATTAATTTAGAATGTTCCATATTTTTATCGCATTTTTTATTATCATACATAATTAATTGTTACAATGCCCAAACTGATAGTCAAGCCAATGCTGTTTTAAAGAGATGATTTTTTTCAGTAATTTTCTCATTGGAAAATGGTCCACCTAGATACTGACGAGCTAATAAATCACGCCATAGTTCGCTCAATATCAACCAATCATTTTCAGAGGGAGGGATGAGTGTAAGGCGTTTTGTCTGAATCATTTTGCACCCAAGTTTATCTCTTTCGTTTTCGGACAAAATTATTCAACAAAATGTTTAATTTAGTGTGATGATCTAAAAGAGCCCGTCTTCGCTAAAAGCTTCGGCGCGCATAAGATTTTGTAACGCTTGAATGAATATAAGCTAAGAGAGTGTGCTTATCTGGAAGAGCCCGCCTTCGCTAAAAGCTTCGGCGCGCATAAGATTTTGTAACGCTTGCGTTGCAAGCTAACAAAATCTAATGGTCGGGGCGAGAGGATTTGAACCTCCGACCACATGCACCCCATACATGTGCGCTACCAGGCTGCGCTACGCCCCGAAAAGAGGTGCCATTCTACAAAAATGGCCGTCAAAAAGAAACAGTTATACTCTCTTCCATTTCGAATTACTTTAGCCTTCATAGTCAGTATCTTGGCTTTCTGGTGAACCTTCAAAGCGTTCAACACGTGCTTTGAGCTTTTGACCAGGCTTAAAAGTTACCACGCGGCGCGCACTAATTGGGATATCTTGTCCCGTTTTAGGATTGCGGCCAGGGCGTTCACTTTTGTCCCGCAAATCAAAATTACCAAAGCCTGAAATTTTAACCGATTCTCCGCGTTCTAAGGCTTGTCTTACCTCTTCAAAAAGAAGCTCGACCATATCCTTGGCATCTCGCTTGTTCATGCCTAACGCGTCAGCAAGCGATTCAGATATTTCTGCTTTAGTTAAAGCCATAAGATCAATCCCTAAGTTTGGCACTAAATTCCTTTTCTAATCCGTTAACGATAGACAGGATAATTTCGTCAACTTCTTGATCTACTAGAGTGCGTGAAGGATGTTGTAAAATCAATCCGATCGCGATACTTTTTCTTCCAGAATCAATGCCTTTACCAGCGTAAACGTCAAAGATGGATATCTCCCTCAAAACAGAGTCAGCTGATTTTCTGACGTAATTGATTAAATCAGCGCCCAAAATCTTTTCATCCACAATGACAGCGATGTCTCGTCGAATTTCTGGAAATTTAGAAGGACGTTCAAAATGAAGCATCGGTGCCAGGCTAATAGCTTTTTGTTCCATCTCAAATAAATATACCGGATGGTCTATCCCCAATTCTTTTTGAATGCGGGGATGCAAGCGGCCTACCGTACCAATCACTTGATTACCCGTCTGTATTGCCGCACATTGACCTGGATGACAAGCACTATGCTCGGTTGCGACAAATGTCAGCTTGTCTTTATGTCCCAGCCAGTGCCATAGATGCTCAATCGGTAATTTGGCATCAAAAAAATCCGCAATCCGAGGTTTGCCATCCCAGTTTTCTTGTGTGACCGTCCCGCTGATTAAACCACCTACCCAATTTTTTTGTTCCAGCTTATCTTTGTGCTGGTGGAAACACATCCCAACTTCAAATATCTTGAGGCGTGTTTGTTGGCGATTTTGATTATAAATCAACGTACTGAGTAGTCCCGGCCATAAACTCACCCGCATCACCCCCATATCCGCTGAAATAGGGTTTAATAGCGGTAAGGCAGATTGTTGCGGGAAAAGTTGTTTTTGCAAATTATCATCAACAAAACTATAGGTAATGACTTCTTGATAACCTAAATCCACTAAAGCCCTTTTTATCCGGCTAACAGGAACTTGCGACTGAGGAGTCTTAATAAATTCAAGATGTGCTAAAGGCGCATGCGTTGGCACATTATTGTAGCCAATGATACGCACCACTTCTTCAACTAAATCAATTTCACCGTTTAAATCATAACGATAAGAAGGCGGTAAAACTTCCCACTGCTTATCTTCTGCCTTATGAGTACCCTCTATCACTTTGCAGCCCATGCGGTGCAAAATTTCTTTGACATTTTCAGGTGCTAAACTTTCACCTAACATTTTTTGCACTCTGGAATGATGTAATACAATTTTTGCCTGTTTAGGTAAAAATTCCGGTTTTTGTACCTCAGTGATAGGGCCTGCATTGCCGCCACAAATTTCTAGAATTAAGTGGGTTGCACGTTCTATCGCTTGCGTCTGTAACTGTGGATCAACACCGCGCTCAAAACGAAATGATGAATCGGTATGTAAGCCATAACGGCGTGCTTTACCGGCAATAAGTTCAGCACTAAATAATGCGCTTTCTAAAAAGAGATTAACGGTTGATTCACTCACCGCACTCTCAAAGCCACCCATAATACCTGCCATGGCATGGGCCGCTTTTTGATCCGCAATGACGAGTGTATCTGGTTGTAAAATAACTTTTTGTTGATCAAGTAGTTTAATCGTTTCATTCTTTTTCGCTAACCGAACTTCAATGGTTCCTGAAAGCTTGTCAGCATCAAAAGCATGCATCGGCTGACCTAATTCCAGCATCACAAAATTCAAAATATCGACAACAGGATGCAATGAACCAATATCACTTGCTGCTAAGTGTTCTACTAACCAAGCAGGTGTTACAGCATCTTGTCGAATATCACGAACTAAACGCCCTACATACCGTGGACATTCAGCTTGGGCTTGGATCTCCACCTCAAAGGTTTTTTCGATGCTTGGTTTGATTGTAGGAATTTTATGAGCAGTCACATTTAATTTATTTAAAGCAGCAACTTCTCTGGCAATGCCTAAAATACTAAGACAATCGCCTCGATTAGGGGTTAAATCCACTTCAATTAAAGTGTCTTGCGCTGTTTTCTCAACGCTATCAACTTCTAAACCCGCCATGGTTAACTGTTCTGATAGCTGCTCGGTAGTTAACGACGGATTTACCCATTCCCGCAACCATTTTTCACTGAATTTCACGATTAGACACCATTAAATTGTTTAAGGACTTTTATGTCGTTTTCAAAGAAAAGTCGTAAATCATCAACGTTGTAACGCAACATCGCTACCCGTTCAACGCCCATACCAAAGGCAAAGCCCGAATATTTTTCGGGATCAATTCCACCATATTCCAAAACACGTGGATGCACCATGCCACAACCTAAGATTTCTAACCATCCGGTTTGTTTACAAATCCGACACCCCTGCCCTTGGCATTTAACACAAGCCATATCGACTTCGGCTGAGGGTTCTGTAAAAGGGAAATAAGAAGCTCGAAACCGCGTTTTAACTTTGGTTTCAAAGAATGCAGATAAAAAGTCAGATAAAATACCTTTTAAATCGGCAAACGAAATATTTTCATCGACCATTAAACCTTCGATTTGATGGAACATGGGTGTATGAGTGACATCAGAATCACAGCGATACACTCTCCCCGGTGCAATAATTTTTAAAGGGGGTTTTTGATTTTCCATCACCCGAATTTGTACGGGCGAAGTATGTGTGCGCAACAAGGTTTTATTCGCAAAATAAAAGGTATCGTGCATTGCACGTGCCGGGTGATGAGAGGGAATATTTAAAGCTTCAAAATTGTAATATTCTGTTTCAACTTCAGGGCCTTCATGGACACTAAAACCCAGTTGTGAGAATAAATTCGTAATACGTTCCATCACAATCGTAATAGGATGCAACCCACCAACCTCAATCCCGCGTGCACTGAGAGTCACATCGACTCTTTCTTTGGCGAGCTGTTCGTGTATTGCTTTATCTTCTAAGGTAATTCTACGTGTTGTAATGGCTTCTTGAATCGCATCTTTGGCATCATTTACGCGTTTGCCAAATTCTCGTCGTTGTTCTTCAGGTATGTCTTTTAAGGATTTTAATTGTTGGGTGATTTCGCCTTTTTTACCAAGATAATCTACCCGAATTTTTTCTAGCGCCGCAATGTCAGGGGCATTTTCAATTGCATCTTTGGCAGTTGCTACCAGTGTGGCCAGTTCTTCCATATTTCACCCATACAGCAAGGGCGGCCCCAAAGGTCCGCCCCTACAAAAAAACATTCGTTAGGTAAGGGACGGCCTGTGCGTGCCTTGCGAAGGCATGCCGTCCCATTAAGGCAATTAAGCTGCTAAAGCCTTTTTAGCTCGCTCTGCAATTGCTGCAAACGCTGGCATATCAAATACCGCGAGTTCAGCAAGCATTTTACGATCGACTTCGATTTCCGCTTTTGCTAAACCTGCAATTAAACGGCTATAGGAGATACCGCATTCACGCGCACCCGCATTGATACGTACAATCCATAATGAACGGAATTGACGTTTTCTTTGCTTTCTATCGCGATAAGCATATTGCCCTGCGCGTTGTACCGCTTGTTTTGCTGTTTTATAGGCTCTAGAACGTGCACCATAATAGCCACGTGCCGCTTTAAGGACTTTTTTATGACGTTTTTTTGAGGTAACGCCGCGTTTTACTCTTGCCATGACTTATAACTTCCTATTCGATGCAGAACATACGATAAATGGATTTCACATCACACTCTTTCAGTACACCATTGGCTTTTGCATGACGCATTTGCTTGGTGGTGCGCTTGGTATTGATGTGGTTTCTGTTTGCACGGCGAAAACGCACTTTACCATTGGCAGAGATTTTAAAGCGCTTCATAGCGCCACGGTTGGTTTTTAATTTAACCTTACCTTTTTTAGTCGATTTAGTAGGCATTACTTACTCCGCATTCTTTATGTTTTTAATGTTACTTTTTAGGAGAAATAATCATTACCATTTGCTTACCTTCAAGTTTAGGTTCTTGATCAATTACCCCAAACCCGACGATATCTATTTTAATTCGTTCTAAAAGGCGGCTACCCAACTCTTTATGAGTGATTTCACGACCTTTGAATCGAATGGTAACTTTTACTTTGTCTCCCTCTTCTAGGAAGGAAATAAGGTTGCGTAGCTTTACCTTATAATCCCCTTCGTCCGTCACTGGACGTAATTTTATTTCTTTAATTTTTTGGATTTTTTGCTTTTTCTTGGTTTTCTTTTCATCAAACAAGAATTTGCCAAAATCCATAATCCGCACAACTGGGGGTTCTGCATTTGGAGAGACTTCTACCAAATCGAGTCCCAGGAGCTCAGCTTTACGTTGCGCTTCTCGCTTTGTCATGATACCGACATGATTACCAGGTCCTAACGTAGTTAGAGTATTCTCTGGATCGACAAGTCTAACATTCAATGCGGTAATAGCATCATTAACGCGTATGCGCGGTTTTTTCGTTGTATTAATGGTCGTTATCCCCCTTTATTGTTTCCTTTCACACTCAGTAGTGAGTTTATTTACAAACTCATCTATTGTCATACTACCCAAATCCGCCCCTTCTCGGGTTCTTACCGATAAAGTTTGTTGATCAACTTCTTTATCGCCCACAACAAGCAGATACGGAATACGCTGTAGAGTGTGCTCGCGGATTTTAAACCCTATTTTCTCGTTTCTCAAGTCAGTAACAGCCCTAATTGCATTCGATCGTAAGATTTCTTCAATTTTTGCAACATATTCTGCCTGTCTATCGGTAATATTCAGGATTGCAACTTGGATTGGCGCTAACCAAAGTGGGAAATTACCAGCAAATTCTTCAATCAAGATACCAATGAAACGCTCAAGTGATCCCAGGATAGCACGATGGAGTATGACGGGAACCTGTTTGCTGCCATCTTCAGCAATAAAATGGGCATTTAGACGGTTAGGCATTGAAAAATCGACTTGGACCGTACCACATTGCCAAACACGACCAATACAATCCTTTAAGGAAAATTCAATTTTAGGCCCATAAAAAGCACCTTCACCTGGATGCAGCTCCCAGTTTAGCCCCTTATTATTTAAAGCAATTTCCAGCGCTTTCTCCGCTTTATCCCAGATTTCATCTGAGCCAACCCGATGTTCAGGCCTGGTCGATAACTTAATGAGGATTTCTTTAAAGCCAAAATCGGCATAAACTTGATAAAGTAAATCAATGAACTTAGAAACTTCTGATTGGATCTGATCTTCAGTACAAAAAATATGCGCATCATCTTGTACAAAGTTTCTAACTCGCATCATGCCATGTAAGGCACCCGAGGGCTCATTGCGATGGCAAGAACCAAACTCTGCTAAACGAATGGGTAATTCGCGATAACTACGCAATCCATGATTATAGATCTGAACATGGCAGGGGCAGTTCATCGGTTTCACCGCGAAAACACGCTCATCATCTGTCACCGTAAACATGTTTTGTCCAAACATTTCCCAGTGACCTGAACGTTCCCATAAACTTCTATCAACCATTTGTGGGGTATTCACTTCTTGATAACCATGGTTGACTAATAAGTGGCGAATATATTGCACGATTTGCTGATAAATCACCCAACCTTTAGGATGCCAAAAAATCATGCCAGGGGCTTCATCTTGCATATGAAGCAAATCAAATCTTTTCGCTAATTTACGATGATCACGTTTTTCGGCTTCTTCGATGCGAACCAGATATTCTTCTAATGCCTTTTTATTCTGCCATGCTGTGCCATAAATTCGTTGCAACATCTCATTCTTGGCATCACCACGCCAATAAGCGCCAGCAACTTTAAGCAGCTTAAATGCTTTAATTTTACCCGTGCTAGGGGTGTGTGGACCACGGCATAAATCAATAAAGTCCCCTTGTTGATAAAAAGTCAGGGGCTCCCCTTCAGGGATCGCTTTTATGATTTCAACCTTATAGTGCTCACCCATCTTATTGAATTTTTCAATAGCATCACTTCGAGAAATTAAATGACGACTCACGGTTAAATCTTGTTTAGCTAATTCAGCCATCTTCTCTTCAAAGCGGGTTAAATCTTCCGTGGTGAAGGGGCGTGAAAAGGCAAAGTCATAATAAAAACCATCTTCAATGACAGGACCAATGGTAACTTGTGCTTCTGGATAAATAGATTGCACTGCATGAGCTAATAAATGAGCGCAAGAATGGCGAATGATTTCCAACCCTTCTGCATCTTTATCAGTCAAAATAACGAGTTGGCTATCTTTCTCGATCAAATAGGACGTATCGACTAATTTACCATCCACCTTGCCGGCCAATGCGGCATTGGCTAAGCCCTTTCCGATACTTTCTGCAACCTGCTGCACGGTAACCGGATGATCAAATTGCTTTTGACTACCATCTGGCAAAACTACGGTTGGCATGACGTCCCCTTATCTCCCACAAAATGAATAAGAATACGAGAAAATGAGCCTATTGACAAAGCGCAAAATAGTCAATTAACTATCACATCTGTTTCTTGCGCATCATTCTAGGACTGGCTGAATCACATTTGCGTTCAACTCTTTGCTTCGTAACACAAGGATGCTGATAAGTAAGAACCGTTGCTGTCGCCACATTCTCCACCTTTTGAACCACGCTTTCTTGTAGTATTATTTTTTGAATACGCACACTCAGTTCAATTTCTGCAATGCCAGATAATAAATCCTGATTAATAGTTGGATCACTCTTAAGCTGTTCGCACAGATATAAAATCAAATCATCAGTGTCCTTTCTTATTCGAACATCAAACGCTAATATGTCTTTGAGAATTTCATGGAGCTTGGGATCGATCACAAGCTGATATCTCTCTAGCCAAGACATGACATCAAAGCATTTGCCCTCTTGAATAGCATCAATTGAATCATCTTGATAAAGATCATAAAGATCATCAACTGCTTGATCGGTGATATCTAATTGAAACAAACACATTACCGCTAAAGCATAAGTATCCGATAATTTCGAATAATAATTTTTTAATAAGATTTCAGGGCTCACAAACCCCGGTGTTCCTTGAGGCTTTACACCAATAACCCCTTGGCTATTAGAGGGCATATTTTTGGCAAAATCGGTATCAAGGAGTTTAATAATGACTTTATCATTCTCAATAGTGGCCGCTAAATTTTCTGCTTTTAGATCACAATGCAAGGCGCCATCTTGATGAAGTTCTCGTACTCTTAAGCACGATTTTAATGCTAAAAGATACCGTGTTTTTAAAGGAAACCTTTCATTCTCAATGAGATCAAAAATAGTATCGCCACGCCATTGCATGACAGTATAACGTTTTTGGTATCCGGCTAATACTTTAGGAACAGATGATTGAAACGGTACACCCTGTTTACTGCCCACCGTAATCGTCATCAGATTTCCAGTTCTAAGGCCTTGGCTAATAATCAAACCATCTTTGCGTGCAATTTGGTAATCGTCGGCATTTTCATTTTTGAGAGGACCAAATTCAATTTTAAGTGCCACAACCTCGCCAGCTCTTGTCTGGCCCTTTTTAACAATGGCATTACTTCCTAATGCAGGCTCGGTATCTCGTCGATTAGAAATGGCATAAATGATTTCATCGATAATCACGAAAGAATGATGTCTTGCCGTTAAATGAGGAATTTTATTACCCGTTTGGGGATTGCGTATCGCTTTTTCGAATTTAGTGCCGCTTGGCTTACCGGTGAGAAATGCTTCAGCTTGTTGCCAATCTTGCTCGGTTAATTTAAATACCATCTCGTTCCCTTAGCGATTAAGTTTTGTCACTCATTTTGCCATCCTTGCGCCATAAGTGACAAGCTTTTTAAGTAGCTATTTAGCTATGTAATTTTGCTGAAATATCTAACGCCGATTTGGCGATAAATCTTTGTTGATAACGCTCTGCAATTTTTTCTTCTATTGGTTGTGCACACTGTTTTTCATAAAGTGGCAGTAATCCCTCTACTCGACGTGGCGCTAAGCGAATACCAAAATGCTCGACCAAAAGTTTGCAATACTCCTTTGCATCCACATCTTTTGAACTCTTCACGACGTTTTCTTTTCCATTAACTATTTCAATTTGCTTGAACGTATTTTCAACCAACATCACTCTGCCATTTCTAAGAGGCTTCGTGCAAAACAACGTTTTAACAAAAAATGACTCAGAATTTGTTGATGTATATAAATTATTGACCTCATAATCGCTTTCTTCATAAGTGATTTGATGATTGAAAGCATATAATCTTTCAAATTTTCCTCGGGTTAATTTCTGCAATTCATATTCGTTATCCTCATCAAGCACCAATCGATAAGTATGGCCACCTTGGGTTTGTTCCTGATTAACAATCATTTTTAAAGGCGCTATTTGACCTGGGCCACCAAACCCAACATCCCCCAAGAAAAGCTCACCTTTTATATCAATCGTTAACAGTCGATGTGCTGGCGCTCGCTTGGGTCCTTCAAATCCCCATAACACGCTGGCTTTATGCGCATAGACTGTAAAACCAATAGTCGACAATGCTGCTGCAAACAACTTATTCATTTCATAACAATAGCCACCTCGATTATTCTCAACAATCTTCTTGAACACATTAGCCATCGAGATATCCAGCGGTTTTGAGGTGTCGTGGGTCAGATCTAAGTGTAAGCTTAAATCTTCGAACGGCACATTTAATGTATGTGCTTCATGTAACAGGGTCAACGTTGCATAATCAGGTTGTAAAGCTTGCTCTGGGTCTAAACCAATTCTTGCTAAATACGCTTTTAATTGTAAGGGCGTTAATTTTTCAACATTTGTTATCGTAGGCATCTCATTTCTCCAAAACGGTTATTTGCATCAATTTTTTTAAATAGCTTAATATTAAGTTTTGCTAGTGTAATTCGTAAAACTGTGTTAAGAAATCAAAATGATCTGTATAGATGGTTCAAATTATTTGAATGAGAAAAATTACCCTAGAAGCCCTGCAAGTCTTAGAGGCGATTAACCGCTGTGGTACTTTTGCCCTTGCTGCGAAGGAATTACATAAAGTCCCTTCTGCGCTTACCTACACGGTTAATAATCTTGAACAACAGTTGAATGCCACTCTATTTGATAGGAGCGGTCACCGTGCCAAGCTAACGGCAATTGGGGAACTTCTATTAAAAGAAGGACAAAAATTACTCATTAGCGCTGAGCAATTAGAAAAGCGTATTGAGTTGCAACAAAAAGGCTATGAAGAGCAATTACTGATTGCCTACGATCAACTCATCCCCTTTCATAATCTGATTTTCTTGATCGAAGATTTTTATCAAGCTTGTCCGGAAATTGGACTCAAAGTAACAGGGGAAGTACTCGGAGGTTGTTGGGATGCCCTGCTCTCTCACCGCGCAACCCTTGCTATTGGCGTAACAGGTGAAACCCCCTTACGAGATGATATTGCCATGTTACCGTTGGGGCCTATTGAATTTGCCTTTCTAGTTGGCAAGCATCATCCCTTAGCTAATCATCAGCAAACACTAACTAATAACGAGATTTCAACTTATCGCAGTATCGCAGTTGCAGATTCTACTCGAGGATTAACAACACGATCTTCAGGCATCTTGCCAGGACAAAGCATTTTAACAGTCAATACCATGCAAGAAAAAATTGATGCGATGATAGCAGGCCTTGGCATTGGTTATTTGCCTTTGACGCAAGCAAAACCCTATATTAAATCAGGTGAACTTATCGAAAAAAATGTACAACGCTTGAAAACCAAAGGAATCGTATCACTCGCATGGCGCCCTTCACTTATTGGCAAAGCAGGTCTTTGGTTTATCGAGCAATTATCTAATAAAACCATAGCCAATCGAATTTTAAAAATGAGTAATTTTGATTAACCATTAATAATTTCCCCACCATTGGGGTGTAATACTTGCCCTGACATATAGGAAGAATCGCTAGATGCTAAGAAAACATAGCATGGCGCAACTTCCTTCGGCTCACCTGCTCGTTTCATTGGTGAATCTGAGCCAAATTGCGCAACTTCCTCTGCTTTAAAAGTCGCAGGAATTAAAGGCGTCCATATTGGCCCAGGCGCTACAGCATTTACCCTGATCCCTTGTTTAATTAAATTATTTGCCAATGATCGAGTCAAGCTAACAATCGCCCCTTTCGTTGCAGAGTAGTCAATTAAATGTGCACTCCCGCGATAGGCGGTTACCGAAGTTGTGTTAATAATGCACGAACCTTCTTTTAAATAGGGTAAAGCATATTTAATCATATAGAAACAGGCAAAAATATTCGTGCGAAATGTTATTTCTAAATGCTCAAAAGTGATGTTTTCAAATTTATCTTCAGGATACTGCCTAGCTGCATTATTCACTAAAATATCAAGTTTTTTAAATTTCTTTATGGTTTCTTTGACAATTTTCTGGCAAAATTTGGGTTCACTAATATCTCCTGCTAAAGTAAGACAATATTGGCCTGTTGATTCCACCATTTTCTTGGTTTCTTTAGCATCTTTATCTTCATCAAAATAGCTTATAACCACATTGGCACCCTCTAAAGCATAGTGCATTGCAATTGCTCGACCAATGCCACTATCACCTCCGGTAATAATGGCTACTTTTCCTTGTAATTTTTCACTGGGTTGATAATGGTGATCGACATATTCTGGTTTAGGCACCATTTTAGATTCAATACCAGGCTGAGGTCTTTGCTGTTGCTTGGGCCTTACATTCTTTTTGGGATTTTTAATAGGCATCAGATCCTCCCAAACAAACTGAACAACTGTTATTTAACTTTGACCGATTTTCTTAAGAAGAACAGCACACCGCCGAGTACAAAACTGATAAGTGATAGTATGATAAAGATTTTGGAAAAAAAGGTAACCGCCACCACAATACCACCTGCTGCGAGAAAAGCAAAAAGAACACCTAATAGCACGCAAAATATTGACATAACCGTTGTGAAATTAACATGAAGTGATCGAAAGCGGATAAACATATCTTGTCTTACTCCAGCTTATTTCTGTTTGCTTTTAACCATGCGTTTTAGAATGTCGAGAATGAAAAATAGTATGCTTATTGCTAACGCAATAAAGAACACGATTTTTAATACATATGAAATTCCACCTGCAGCAATACTTAACATAAATACCACTGCAAAGGCTGCAAGCGCAATGGCTAAAAATATAGCAGCATAATGTAGCATAATAACCTCATCACTATTTTACTGTAAAATATCCCAGAAATTCTTCAAAAATAAATTATCACACTAATCATATTAGTGTATAAAGTATTCAATTTAACAATTTTCTGTGTTTTTACAGTAAATTTTTACTACACTCTTATATAGATATTAAAATATTAAGGGAAACAACATGCAAAAGCGAAAAAGTTCAGCAAAAACATCAAGTCAAAAAAGTAAAAAAAGAGCACCACATAAAAAAGCGACTAGCCCCCGAAAAAAAGCAGTAAGTAAGAAAAAAGCGGTTGCCAAAAAATCGGTATCCAAAGTACCTGCGAAGAGAAAAGTACCTGCCAAAAAAACGGCTGCTAAAAAGAAAACTTCTTTTGCTAAAAAGGCAAAAGATGCAATCATGGATGTACAAATTTTGACGCCAGCAATGAGAAAGAAAATTGAAAGCACGTTAATCGATCTGGAAAATGTCTTAAAGAAACTTGAAGCCAAAGCGATTAAAAAACTTTCTTGAATTAAGTTTAAGTCTGATAAAAACTAAATATGAGATTGGCGGCAATAACATAATTAAAGTTATGTTGATTGCCATTCCATGATTGTATCAGTGGAGCGCCTGCGCCGATTTGAAATATCAGCCATTTTGAAGAAATAAATAGGGAGGGTGTTACATAAATAATATTTCCGCCTGAATTGCTATCTTTGATATTGGCTATTTGATTACGTTGGTTGAATTGCCCATCAAATTCAAGTATCCAAGCGAATATCCAGTCGGATTGAATATTTAAAATATTTTTGCCGAAACCAAATTGATAAAGAAATTGATTGCCTGCTTTATATCCATCGTTTTCAGTCATTAACTCTAAGCCAAACGAAGTGAAATACAACCAATCGACATACGTGCGCGTAAAAGTAGCTCCCACCAATAATTCGGGTGCACCTAACCCTGTTGCAGGGTTCATATCACGATTACCGGTTGGAATGAAAATTCCCGTTAAAATCGTTGCTTGATCTTCATATTCTTTCGTTTGTTTATTATAAAAGGCCGATTCAAATTGTACTAAAGCATCTGAAATTGATGAGGAATGATTATTATCGAGTTTGTATCTCACCGCAAACGGCATTTGTAGAAAAATAGAGATATTATCCGATATACCATATAAATAGGCTGGTGCCATCGTAGTTTGATATTGTTGATGACCTGCAAAATAAGTATTCATCATTGAATATTGAGATTGGTCAGTTGCTATAATGTTTGCTCCCAAACTCAAAAACTGACCAGGTTGCTGTGAACCAGGTAATGCAAAATTACCCACTCTTGGGGGTTTATCTTTTTTCTGTTCTGGCTCAGGCTTATCAACTGCCAATAAATTGATTGAGTAAATCAAACCTATTATTAACAGCATATATGCTTTCATTCGCTTCCCTTGTTAGTTTAAAAACTATTTAAGTTTTCTTATTTGATTGCCTTCGCTACGCTAATATATCGAAAACACATCAAGAAGCGAAGCATCATTTGAAGTGTAACCCTACGCGATGGGGGTTATCAGGGGAAGAATCGCGATTTTCTCCCTGATTGCGAGCGCAGAATCATTCTGCGCGTAGCATTCAAACAAGATATACCACTCGCTTGGGATTTAAAAATATCGCATCTTCAGGCACGAATGGTATATATCGAAAACATCTCAAGATGCGAAGCATGACTTGATGAAAGAGCATAAAAAAGGCTGCAGAGGCAGCCTTATATAAAATGAATAATTAGCCTACTGAATATGTGTAATGTCTTTATATTCTGGTCCATGATCCATTTTAAAGATTTTGACTTCTTTAGAATCTAAATCAATCTTTTTCAAATCAATGACACGCACATCTTGATTCAAATACGTTTTGAAATACAGTTTGAGATTTTTTAAATCAGACACATTAGTCCACTGTGTGTAATTTAAATAAGGCTTACCGTCGGGATCAATATCACGAGTTGTCCCTATTGGAATATCGGTGTTATTGATAATATGCCAACTTAAATTCACCCCTTCTTCCGCTGTTTTCACCGGCAAAGCAGAAGACTGTATCGCCATTGAACGAATATAGCGTGAAGGAGGTGAATAATCTCCTGGCAAACCGTGCATTCCTTCCCCTTGACCTAAAGGCTCTAATTTGACACCTTCAATTTTCAAGCTTGGCAAGTTAGTGGCACTTAAATTCATATAATTTCTTAAATTGGTTAAATGCCAATCAAACTCGGGCGAATTGGTAATAACGCCTAATGGATTGTCATATATTTTCATACCATTTTGAACATATTCCACAACGATTTGATCGCCTGAGGCATCGGTAATTCGAAAATGTAAAGGGAACTTTCCTGGTAATCCTTGTGCAACACTATCAACCAGTACAATATCCTTGAGCCCTTTTCTCACTTCTTCAACGGTAGCAAAATTACCGGCAATCCAAGTTGGTAAAAAAGCTGCGGCGATTGCTTTATTCGCGTTCTCTTTGGTTAATTTGTCATATTGAGCAAACCCAGGAAGATAAAATGCGCCAACATTAAGTCCCTTTTCATTAAATCCTTCCACGATCATATTAAGGCCTAACGCATTGATGCCTAGTACTGCATATTTTTGGTTCCAGCTAGCGCCATTTTGGCCATCAGTGAATTTTACAGCTGTTTTAAAACCACGGGGTATATAGATAGCATTGGAATCCATGGGCATTGCAAATTCCATGGTACGAGTCGAAATCACGGTCCCATCTGTGGTTTTAACGGTGACCCCCGTACAAGCATTTGCTATTGGCAAGCTGACAAAGCCTACATAGGTAATGATAAAGGCGTGTGATAATTTCATTTGCATAACCTCGTGGCGAAATAAAATAAAGCTTAGAAGATTAAGTTCATTTTTGTGCAGCAAAACAAAAAACTTGACAGCCTCACTGCAATTAAATACAGAGATTAAAATATCACTAATTACTTGTTTCGTAATAGTTCTATAATTGATCCCATATGAAAATGGTATGGGGCTAAGAACAATGATTTCAGGTAGTGATGATGGTCAAGTTATAAAACTCAAAGAACTTTTTGAAAAACACGAAGAAAAAGCCATATGGGATTTTATTAAGAAAAATCCTGAAGCAGTGAATTGCCGATTTTTAGTTGAAAGAAATATATTACAGATGGCAATTACAAAAAAAATGCCTTTATTGATAGAAAAATTAATTACCAATCATCCTAAACTGATTCATGAGTTTGATCGAATCCATCAAGGGATCTTTCATCATGCTGTTAATTGTTATGACCCTCATATTATGCAAATGCTCATTACAGCAGCGCCAGAACTGATTAATCATCAACGTCAAGATGGTAAGACAGCACTTCATCTTGCAATGAATGCGCAAAATGAACTTGCAGTACAACAATTAGTGCTGGCCAAAGCCAATATATACATTGCTGATATTCAAGAAATAACGCCCTATTCGCTCGTCAATGGTAACCCTATACTCTTAAAAGCCATGTGTTGTTGGTCACAGGTACTACAACCCCCCCCACAAGAAGAGCCTCTATCTGAAGTCATTATTAATGACATTAAAAATTTATCACGTAAATTCGCACTTCTTAAAATAAATCCTGTTAAACCATTAACAGACCCCACTATTAGCGCCGATAGATTTCGAACCTCCATTATCATGGATAAGGTAGATACCTCGCTCTCCTTAGAGATGATTGACGATTGGGATGTTATTAAATTAAAGGAATATCTAACAGAGGGTGGTGATCCCAATATCTTGGTTATTTTTGGTAGACCACTCATATTGCATTTATTTTTAAGAGCAACTACCCAGTGCAGCAAAACAGATGATTATGATTGCATGGAAGCCCAACTTTTTTATCTGTTACTAAAACATGCATTGCTCGATAAGTCAGGTAGTAATGCCAATCAATGCATTCAAGAGCATTTAGTCGAAAATGCACCCGTTAAAATGCAATTACTACACCATGCACAACGACATATGAGTCAAGAGCTTGGGATAATGAGAACGTATTACCATCAACAAGTTAAATCATTAGAAACAGAATTTGATAATATATTATTATTCGCAGGATTACATCAATTACAACGTGCTAATCAAAATAACACAAAAGCCCCCAATGAAGTTTCTGAATTAACCAGACCCCAAAAGATTCTAGAGAAGCTCTGTATGGGGAGCATGCCATATAATAAAGAAAGAACCTTTAACACACGGTATATCTCTAACATGATAAACGGCTTATTAAGCCAAACGACAGCAAAAAAAATGATTGCGCATATTAAAAAAATATGGCCAAATTTTGACTCCGAGCAAAAACTCATTGCCAATTTTATTATTAAAGAACTTGTCATTATTGATTTTTACCGCCATAGCCAAACAATCGACAAAAAACACATCCTCTTTTTATTAGAAGATAACAAAAAAACGTTTCCACTACATGCGCCTAAATTAAATGCATTTTTCAACAATCTATTTCATTTTAGCGACAGTATGAATAAGCATCCTATTTACATTAATCATACACTACTAGAAATCTGGAGAAGAGAATTAATTATTGCTCCTTCACTAACCTCCTTTAGAGAATTAGTTACCAATGCCACAAATTCACCACTCAAAGCACGAATGGCTTATGTAAAGCAAATTGCCAATGAAATCAATGCACTTACCTTGGCAGGGTATCAAGCGATTAGAATCGAAGAGCTTTATGATAAGAAATGGTCTGACATCAACACTCAAAACGATGCCCCAAATATTATGAGATGTATTGATATCAGTAACAAACTATCTTTTTATATTCAAGAGATGATAGTCAGCGCTGAAAATGTTCAAGCCGCAGCCCGGGTTTTTGAATTATTTATACTCGTTGCGATGGAACTCTGTACAACGAATAACCATCCTGGGCCTAATATATCTGCTGCTTTTGCTATTATGAATGCGTTTAATACAGCAGTGACGGGTCGATTGACAAAACCTTTGCAAGCTATCGACAAAGATATTGATAAAAAATTACAACAATTAAACAAATTTGCGAAGCCTAGTAAAAATTTCAAATGGTTGCGTCTGACTGAATTAGCACACCCTACTACCTTACCCTATTTAGGGAAAATGCTATCCGATGTGACTTTTATTTACGATGGCAATCCAAATTTAACAATGATGTGTGAAGTTCTGGGTTCAAAATTGAGGCAATTTTCTCAGTTACAACGCGCAATATCGTCTGTTACTTCATTGCCGACTACAGATATTGATCAATTTCTTGGAACACATGTATTTTTGAACGAAGATGAACTCTACAAACGCTCTTGTACATTGCTTCCTCCTGACATTATGATTGACTCACTTTCAATTTCACAACTCATTAATAGCATCGAAAGATATATCCATAAAGAGATACTTCCCCATATTATTTGGAAAAGCAAGAGATTTGAAGGGCCCGCTATGATAAACCCTATTTGTCAATGTCTTGGAAATCATCTACAGACTATGCAAAAAGGAGCGACCTTAAAAGAAGATATTGTAAGATCCAAAAAAATGATTGGTGATCTTGTTTCGCTGATTAACAAGCATTATCCAGAAGCTACTTTAGAATATGCAACGTATATTGCTCAAATTCATGAACTAGAAAACATGACTGATTCCACGGTATCAGACCCAAATATCAGTATCAGCGGTTCTGAAGCATTAATTTTTACTTCATTAGAGGAAAGTGCCACCTTACCGCCACAGCAATTGCAAAAGAAACATACGCTTTCTTTTGGTAATCTTAGAAAGAGTCATAAATAATAAATTGGTTTGTAGCAGATTACTCTGCTACAAGCCAAAGCTGATGTTGTTTAATTTTAGCCAAACTAAATTCAAGCCCTAGATTCCCTGTCGCTCCCATATGGGTTTTCGATAAAATATTTTCTACCGGATCACAAAATGCAACTTCATCTAGTTCATTGGCTACTTTTTTATAGGCATCCCGAAAGGGTATACCTTCTCGTACTAACGATAACACTTTATCGGTTGCAAATAATTCAGTTGTAAATGAGCCAATACATTGCTCTTTATCTACTTCTAACTCAGCAAATATGCTTGCAAATACCTTTAGCGATAACCGTGTGACTTCGAATCCTTGCATGAGAGGTCTTTTCGTTTCTTGGAAATCTCTATTATAGCCAGAAGGTAAACCTCTAATAATTTCCAACACTTGAAAAAGCATACCTTGCACCGTTGCCGATTTTGCTCTAATCAGTTCTAACGGGCATGGATTACGTTTTTGTGGCATTAAACTGCTACCTGGGCAAAATTTTTCAGGCAAGATAAAATAACCAAATTCAGGCGCACAAAATAGTATGATATCGGTTGATATCTTACTTAAATCATTCATCACTTGTACCAAACCACTTAGAATGACTGATTCAAATTTACCACGGCTATTGTTAACATATAATACATTATTTTGAACCCGATCAAATCCTAATAGCACGCTAGTATATTGTCTATCAATGTCTAAAGAAACGCCATAGCTTGCAGCTGATCCTAAAGGGCACTGATTAATTAACTGATAAGCATTTTTTAACAATTCGATATTATCTAAAAATGATTCAACAAATGCACCCGCCCAAAGCCCAACGGATGAGGGCATTGCACGTTGGAAATGCGTTCTCCCAGGTATAGGTACCTGTTGATGCTTTTTCGCAAATTGATATAACACTTCACAAACATTAAGTGCTTCAGCTATAATCTGAACTAAATTGTCCTTGGCATATAATCTCATATCCAGCAAAACTTGATCATTTCTCGAGCGAGCAGTATGAAGTTTTTTTCCAAGATCCCCTAATTTAGCAATTAATGCATTTTCAATCGCGGTATGAACGTCTTCATCTTGAAATTGAATAATAAATTTTCCTGCCTTATTTAGTTCAATGATGGATAGAAGCTCTTGTGTTAACTGCTCACACTCTGTAACAGTCAAAACACCAATTTTATTGAGCATTTTTGCATGGGCTATGCTGCCCATACAATCATAATCAATCAAGCTCTGATCTAAATAAGGATCATCCCCAGTCATGAATGTTTCAACTAGCTGATCGAGTTGGTAACCCTTCTCCCACAGTTTCATAGTATACCCTGTTTATTTTGCGTTAAACCATAAAGCATCGCAGGTAATGAATAGATATTGATAAACCCTGATGCATCCGCTTGATTAAAAATTTCATCTTCTTCAAACGTTGCTAAACCGGCATGATATAAACTATGTGGTGAAGTCACCCCTTTAAACAAGGCATGCCCTTTATATAGTTTTAATTTTACCTGTCCTGTAACATTCTGTTGTGTTTTATTCACAAAAGCATCTAACGCTTCTTTCGCTAGTGAAAACCATCTCCCTTCATAAATCATATTGGCATAAGACTGCTGGAGAGATTGCTTTAAATGTAACGTTGCTCGATCTAAACATAGACTTTCTAATATTTTATGTGCTTTATGTAACAGCATTCCTGCAGGAAACTCATAAACTCCTCGACATTTCATACCAACCAATCGATTCTCGACCATATCTACCACACCAATACCGTGAGCGCCCGCCTTTTTGTTTAGCCATTGAATCAATTGAATCGACGAGAGGTTCTCACCATTAATGCCAACCGGTATTCCATTGGCAAAATCAACCGTAATAACCTCAGACTCTTCTGGCGCAGCTTCAATTGAGTTTGTCATTAATAACAAATCATCGGGATATCCTGATGAGGGATCTTCCAATACACCACCTTCATGTGAAACATACCAAATGTTTCTATCTCGTGAATACGGCGCTTTTGGCGTTACGGGAATTTCAATACCATGGTTTTGAGCATAAGCGATCGCTTCTTGTCGCGATCTAATTGTCCATTCTCGCCAAGGGGCAATAATTTTCAATTCTGGCGCAAGTGCTTTAACTGCATACTCTATTCGCACTTGATCATTACCTTTTCCGGTTGCGCCATGTGCAATAGCCTCCGCATTTTCTTGTTTAGCGATTTCCACGAGTTTTTGGGCAATTAATGATCGTGAAATTGTGCCAAGAAGATATTGATCTTCATAAAGTGCACTGGATTTTAACATGGGGAAAAGATAATGGGTAATAAACTCTGATTGCACATCCAATAAAAATGCCTTGCTTGCCCCACTTTTTAATGCTTTTTGTTGGATACCCTGTAAATCCTCTTCTTGACCTAAATCACATATCACTGCAATAATTTCTGCATGATAGTTTTCTTTTAACCAAGAGATCATCACTGAAGTATCAAGGCCACCTGAATAAGCTAAGACAATTTTGTTAATCAACATGGTCAACTCCTAATATAGATTTTTTATAATATTGATTGGATCTGATAATTGTGAAATATCAAACTCTAAGACTTTTAAATCACTTTTAAGAACAACAATTCTTTTTGCAATACGTGTTAAAAACGCTAAATCATGAGAAGCAATCACCATAGTGACCCCCATGGCATGAACTGATTGTAATAATTGAACAACATCGTCAATCGTTGCCACGTCTAATCCAGAAGTAGGTTCATCACAAAGTAAAATATCTGGTTTCATCATGAGACAACGTGCTAATGCAACTCTTTGTTTTTGCCCACCTGATAGCTCTGCTGGATAATGATTAGTTTTACTTTCTAGTCCCAACAGTTTTAGTAAATTTAATGCTTCTTTTTCAGACTCTTTATTACCAAATACAATATTCGGTGCGTAAATCAGATTCTCTAATACGGTCATATGCGGAAATAATTGGAAGTCTTGAAACATAAAAGTACAAGTTCCTGAATACTCAATTTTCCCTGAATCAATGCTTTCAAGTTTTTGGATGCAACGTAACAATGTCGATTTCCCACCACCAGAAGGGCCTGCTAAACCCGTAATGCTGCCTTTTTCGATGCTAATATCGACATTTTTTAATATTGGAGTTTGTGAGAATTGCTTTGTTACATTAGAGAGCTTTAACATAGTTCCCCCTTTTTTCTATTCTTTTGCTCAATGATTCAATTAATAAAATGAGTAAGTAATAATAAATACCAGCAATACAAATAGGGGTAAAATAAGTAAATTGCTCTGCCGCAATAGATTGAGCTCTTCGCATCAAATCCATGCCCCCAAGTGTAGAAATAAGCGCCGTTTCTTTCAATAAAGTAATCATTTCATTGATTAAAGCGGGGAAAATATTTCTTAATACCTGAGGTAAAATAATATCTTTCCAGAGAGGCCAATGGGGAATTTGTAATGTTTGAGCGGCTTCAAATTGCCCTTTGGGTAAACTCTCAATCCCCGCTCTGAGGATTTCTGCAATATAAGCAGAGCTATTTAAACCTAACGTAACGATACCTGCGGCCAGAATCGAAAATTTAATATTTAAGGCACTTGGCACAGCAAAATAAATGAAGCTTAGCTGTAAAATTAAGGGAGTTCCTCGCGCAATGGAAATATATCGATTGATAGCAGCAACAAGCCATCCTTTATATTTACAAATAGCAAGGCTTGATCCTAGTATCAACCCAATCAGCATGCCACCCATTAAAAGCTCTATAGTCAAAATAATACCTTGACCAATGTACATGGCATTTTCTAATAACATCATGGCAAGTCACCTTTTAGCCATTTCTCTTCCAATTTTGCAATAGCCCCTTCTTGATGTAACTTGTCAATCGCTTGATTGATTTGTGCAACAAGGGGTGAATGCTTTTGAAAAGCGACGGCATAGCCACTTTCTGCTTTTTCGATAATTTGATACGAAAGTTGTTTGTTCTTCTGGCTGAAAGTCTGCCCTTGCACACCGTCCATTAGAACAACATCAACATGACCTGCTTTTAATGCCTCTATCGCTAAATTATTATTGTCCACAGCAATTATCTGAGTTGCGTAGCCATTGTTCTTTAGCCAAATTTCCATGACTGAGCCTAGCTGGCAGCCAATCTTCTTGCCGGTGAGTTCGGTTTTATTTTTAATGGCCTGAGATTCTTTAAAAACGACAGCAATACTATCGAAATGATAAGTGTCTGAAAAAACAAAGTGCTGTTTTCTCTCTGGGGTTACGGTGATGGTCGCAATAGCAGCATCGACATGGCCATTTTGTAATGCCGGTAAAATGGTACTGAATTGCATATCTTCAAAAACGGCTTCCTTTCCCAGCTCCTTGGCAATCAGTTGGGCTAATTCAATATCAAAGCCGTGTAATACCCCATTCACTTTATATTCAAAAGGTGGATATTCTGCACTGGTCGCAAATTTAATAGTTTTGCCTTGGGGACTCTGCTCATAACCGACTAATATTGTCGCTATTAGAAGTAACAGGCCACCAATCAAAAAGACAGTTAACTTATTTTTCATGATTACATATCCATTATTTATTCATTTTTTGAGTATAGAGACCCTCGCTTGTGAGATCAAGCCATTTTGAATATAATTTCACTAACATAGATATATAGTCATAATTAGGGGATTGAATGGCACATGATCATGTAATGGAAGGGCATATTTTGAACTTGATTCAAACGCATCCTATTTATGAGCAGGCAGAATTGCAGGAATTACTAAAAGAAAGAGGTTATGACATCCCTCAAGCAACGCTCTCGCGAAAATTAAAAAAAATGAAAATTGCTAAAGTCGATGGCGTTTACAAAGTCGTTCAATTTAACATGCCCGTTTTACCCCCCATCCTGAATATGCAAATTTCAGAATCAGGTATTGTGGTCTTACATGTTCATCCAGGGCAGGCAAGTAGTTTAGCTTATTATTTCGATCATAAATATGTTTCATTCTCTCAACAAAACCCAACAGATTCAGGTATTTTGGGTACCATAGCGGGTGATGATACGGTTATTCTCATCATCCGTTCCAAAGCCGATTTACCAAAAGTATTAGCGCTCTTTCATGAAGATTTTCCTTATCTAGGAACATCGGCACTACTGTAGTGAATGTTCCCTCAGCAGCTTTTGCCCAAAGAAATAAAAGGATCTGGTTACATGTTAGAAAAAGCTGCTCTTCCTCTTCTACTACAAAAGACGATAGATTTAGTTTATCACCCTAATAGTTTTCAATGTTCGCAGCTACAAATAGTACCTGAATGTCGTGAATATAGTGGTTATCAATTTAAATTAAACAGCCTTTCGATCCAATTTAGAATCGCTAAAATAACACCCACAAAAATAGGACAGTTTGTTACGTTATGGAAAAGAATTGGCCAAGGCCCAATTCAGCCTTACGATGCTTCAGATCACATTGATTTTGTTGTGATTTGCACACAAAAAGATAATCAATTCGGGCAATTCGTATTTCCCAAATCAGTCTTACTAGATAACGATATTTTTTCTCACCACAATCAAGGCGGTAAACGAGCACTACGAGTGTATCCACGCTGGGATCAATCCAGTAGTAAGCAAGCGCAAAAAACACAAAGTTGGCAGTTAAAATATTTTTTAGAGATGCCAAATTTACAATCGGTTGATCACCAACTTGTTCGAACGCTCTATCAATTCTAAGGAAACACCCATGAGTACTATTACTTATATACTCGATAGTAATCCCACAACAGAAGATGACAAAATACTACGTGACGGCATTGTAAACTTCAATCGTGAGGTCGTTAAAGAAAAAGCAACGCATTTTAGTATTTTTGCTAAAGATAGTAATAACATTATTGGTGGGGCGCTTGTTTGGGAACATTCAGATGCATTATATCTAGATGTACTTTGGTGCGATGAAAATAATCGCAAACACGGCATCGGTTCGAAAATAATACAAATGATACAAAGCTATGCCAGAAATAAAAACCTACCTAAAATATTTGTTGATACCTTCGATTTTCAATCCGAAGCTTTCTACCTTAAACATGGATTTTATCGAATCGGCGTAATACCACAGTATTTGCTAGAACATGACAGGATTTATCTCAGAAAAGATATTTTCTAAAAAAGCACTTCGAGTTATGCTTCCCCCATCTTTATCTCTAGCTTTCAACATCTCTATATGTTAGATTGCAAACTATAATTGTCCAATCGCCTGTAGATACACTAAATAGGAAACAATATGCTTCACGAAATCAATCTGTATGGGGAAATACTTAATGAACAAATGAAAGAAAATTTAATACAACGGATTGCATTGGCCAAAGAACAGAATCATCAAATTATTATTGATCTCGGTGCAACTAATCTCACAAACGAATTATTAAGTGAATTGTTGCCTTTCCTAACCATTCCAGAAGTCACCGAATTAAGATTAGATGATAATCCAGCTCTTACAAATGTCGGTATTAGTGAACTATGTGAGACTTTAAAAGAAAAACCTTCCTCTTTAAAAGCACTGAGCCTGTGTAATATTAATTTGGGATTAGATGGAGCGCTGACACTAGCCGAGCTGCTTAAGGATTATTCTTTAGAATCACTTGATCTTTCTTCTTGCCAAATTCCAGCAGATGGCATCCAGGCAATCACAATATCTTTAGTAGAACATCAACATCTTCAACATCTTAACCTGAACAGCAACCCTGTCAGAAAGGCAATTACTGCTCTTGGGGATTTATTACAAGTTAATAGAAAATTACAGCGCCTTTACTTAGCTGAATGTCAACTTGAAGAATCACTTGCAGCTGCTTTTGTTTTGGGCATAAAACAAAATGGTAGCTTAAAAGAAATCAATATCAGTGCCAATGAACTTTCAAACCAATTTGTTGAAGAATTTGCACAAGCCATCCAAGTTAATAATACCTTAACTAAATACCATGGACCTGACACTGCAAAAAAAGAGATTGCCCACTATTGTTATCGTAATGAGTTATTACCTAGTAATGCACGTTGGCTAAATAGTTACAATCCTGAAGCAAGCACAACTCAAAGAAGCATTGAACTTATAGTGGAATCCATACCACCTACTCCATCATTGTGCTTTATCAGTGGTCGCAAAGCTGTACAACAAGGCACACTCACTCCCGGTTCCTTTAATCTTCCCGAGGGTAGCCAATCACATTCACTTGCAACCGTACTATTTGAAGGTATTTATGAAGAGGCTGCGAAACATGTTCCCCCTTATAAAAGATTCCGCAATACACACAATTAATATCTAGGTTGAGATAAATCATGTTAGATACACCAATCGTCAAAGTTAAAAATCCTCACGAGATCCGTTTTATTCACCAAACAATTTCCCCTACCCTATCAAAACCAAAACCAGGTGAAAGCAAATGCCATCATTTAGATGCTATTGCACATGATGTGGCAACGCACCGCCAAAGCATGTTAGATTTTCCTCCTATTGAAATATTTTCAATTAGAGATCCTCAAAGCAATGAAAAAGCATATTATTCATTAAATAATAGGAAGCTTTATATTGCTAAAAAATCGAGAAGCCAAGAAATTAATACCGTCAAAGCTACTTTCGAACAGATACTCCATTCGCTATGGAAAATGACCAGTCAAAGTGATGGTTTAAACTTTCCTACTCCTACACAATTAGGAGAAAAAGAGTGCAATCCCACTGGTTTATTACTTCAATTTAGAGACTTTATTAAAATACGCGCAACACTCTATCCATTAAATACCCCCAGAGGCTCTGAAACGCCTGCACAACGTATTGAAAGAGAAGCTCAGGAAGTTTTTAAATTAAAATCTCGATAAAAAGAAGTTCGTTTTTGAGGTGTTTTATTACCGTTTATCGATTTAAAACGCCTCTTTATCCCTCATATAAATAACCCTTTTAATTAACATACCATTTATCGCGTTAAAATCGCAGCGGTCGTTATTTGCTATCTTATTTACTCATCTCAGTGCTAATTTATTTACATAAAATTATATATAATACTTTACACGGGGAATCAATCATGAATAATGGTCCAAAAACTCAACGTCCTATTAGAGCAGCAGATCCAAGAGAAATCCTTTGGTTACATCAAACGATTTCACCAAGTTTTGCTCAAGGTGCACCAGCACCGACGCCTTCTGATCCATTGCGAAAATTACCTGGCGAACGAGTGGCAAAAGTTGCGAATGATATTAAAATGGACCCTAAAATCGCACAAAAATTCCCACCATTACAGGTTTTTGAATTAACTGATCCTGATACTGAAGAAAAATATACCTATAGTTTAAGCAACCGACGCTTAACTGCGTTTAGAAGTGCTGGCATTACTGACGTCAATGTACAAAATGCTGAATTTTCGCAAATTGCCCATTCATTTTGGAAAATGACTAGTATTGATGGTGGATTTACTCAACCGCAGCAAACAAGCATTGCTTCAAATAAAACTAGTGAACCCAATGAACAGTCGACTTTAGGTAAATTCAAACGCCACATGTCTCGCTTAAGCTATCAATATGAAAACTATTGCAGAACAAATGGTATTGTAGGCGATGAAAAAGACACCTATATTACGTCTCGTTTAGAAGAGCAAGCAAAATTACGTTTTAAATTGAAATAATCAAATCAGTAAAGAGCCTGATTTTGCAGGCTCTTTACTGCTTACTTAAGAAAACCTATCTATACATCTACTTTATCATCCTAAAAAGCGTTACTACGCAATCTAGTTGATGTTGTCGTTGTTGCAGTGGGCTCATTTAAATCATCTTGTTGTTGAATAGGTGGTTGCTGTTGCTGTAATGCAAGTGCGTTCAATATAGGAGGAGGTACTGGTGTTACGATAATTGGCAACGGATTGTTATTTTCTTCATATCCATCCAGATTCCTTTGATATTTTTCTGCAATAATAGATTTAAAAATACTCATTTTGACGTTTATTAATGCTTCTCTGAAGATAAATTCAATTTTCTTAAATTGAGACAAAGTGGGACGTTTTTCAGGACTCTCTTCTGTCATCTGAATAATAATGTATTGCGCGAGTTTTCTTAATTCATGAATTGAAGCAACATCCCCCTCTTTTGCTAGTCTGTTAATATTGGCTGCCGTATCAAGAATATTTTGATTGAGTGTTTGCCCTTTTAAATCAACAATTAGTACATCTGGCATCATATTAATAATATCATTAAAGGTCGGATGCACGAGTCTATTGCTTCGTTGATTATCTTGATTAAACATCTTCAATTTTGCTTGAAAATTTTCATCTGTTAATATTTCAGCAAAAACAATGCCTAGCGACCAAAAATCACTCTGATAGCAATATTTTTCACGCTGATGAATTTCAGGAGCAATGTAGCCAAAAGTACCCACAAATTGACCTAAATCTTGTTGTTCTCTTTCATCTTTACTATGTGGATCAATTGCCGTTCCAAGATCAATAAGCTTCAATGTATAATAATTAAAGTTTTTTGAACAAACCAGGTTGTCGCTTTTTATATCGCGATGAGCTAATTTTGCATTTTCATGCAAATCAATGATTTCATTCATGCCAGAAAGTATTAAAGAAAATCTTTTAATCAGGTTCATCTGCTTTTTATATTTAAATCGCCCGATTGATTCTTTATCTTTGTTGCGATCCATTTCATACAATTCTTCTAGTAAATTTTCACCTTCACAATATTCCATCAATGTATATTGATTTTTGGTATTATCTTGTGCTAAACCTAATAATTTTTTAGCGATGAATAGATTTTGTCGCTCTCTATGAAGATCGTCTTCAAAGTTCATACCATGAGGTTGCTGAATTTTTATCGCCACTACATCAGTTGAGTCCACGTTTTTGGCCATGACGACTCTACCCTGGGCACCTTCACCTATTTGATTAGCTGAGTCAAAGGAATAAACTCTCACTTTTTGTGTGTTTGGATTTTTAGCCACAACCAACGTAAGCGTGTTATTACCATTTTTAATCTCGGTAACCGCTCCAATATTTGTGACATTGGCTTTTAAATTTTTAGCCCCTTCTTTGAGTATTGGATTTTCTGAAATTATTTTTTTACTCGCCTTTTGTATCCCAAACTGTATCCCCATAAATATATCCCCAACTAACTAAATGATGAAAACTGTAAACTAGAATAAGATGGATGACTAGATCGTTTTACCTGGCAAGAATTCTGGCAAGTCACAGAAACTGGGGTGTAAAGCAGTTTAAAAATGACAAAAAAAAGCGATGTAACAACATCGCTTTTTTTAATTTAATAAAACTTATTTACTAAGTTCTTCATAACCGAAAATACGAATAAAAACAGCTTCGTCTTCAGTTTGCTTTTTGTTTCGCTCGTGAATTTTTTCTTTCAATTTGTCAGCATGTGCTTGCATTTTAGTTTTAAAATTCTGCTTATCTTGTTCTGACATACCATCCCATTTTTTCTTAATATTGGCATTAAATTCCTTGCGTTGTTCTGGTGTCATTTTTTTATATTTATCTTTCGCAGCTTTAAAATCGACCGCATCTGAAGTTGTCGACGCTTTTTCAGTTGTTTGGGTAGGGGTTGTCGCTGTTGTTGCATTATCAGCAGCAATTGCTATTGAAGACATACCAAATCCTGCTAATAATAAAACGGCAAGTGCTTGTTTATTCATCATAACCTCATCATTAATGTTACCTTAGCAACCTACAAAGATAGCTGCTTTTTGACAAGCATGGGGATTTTTCTAGGACATTTTTACAGTAGACCAACAATAAACGTTTGATTATTAATGAAAAATATTAAAGTTGAACGCTACAACCCGCTTTGATATCTCTTTTTTGGTTGTTCAATGTATCAATAGGTAGAGATTGAGCTGCTTGTGAATGAGGGGAAGAAAAAATCATTAACTTACTGGTTGCATCTAATAATCTATTAAAGACAGCCTCTTCCAATAGCCTTATTATATGAGGTTCTTTGGCATAATCAAAGACTGATTTCATTGCATGATCTAATGGTTCTAAACTTGCTCCTGCTTCAAGTAGTCTGTGCACCATTAAAGTATTATCTTCGATAATTGCCGCCATCAGTGGCGTGATGCCATACAAATTAGGTTTGTTAATATCTAGATCTTTTCTGGCAAAAAAAGCATCGATTATTTCTGAATCAGGACGATAAGCACAAGCAGAAATCAACGGTGTATCGCCATAGATATCTCCTTTATTAATATCCCATGCAAAATTATGTAACAATCCCATTGCATATTCTTTATTAAGATATCCTATACTACAATGAAGTAAGCTCTGACCATAATGATCGTAATCTTCTAATTTTAGCCATCCCTCTGATAGAAGATAAGTGAAAAAGCCAGGCTCTGATTGTTCTAGTTCAAAGTAATTAATGTCGCACGCAATACGTCCTTCCAATAATTGTGTCTCTTTGAATAGCTGTAAGCAAGCACGATTTTGTAGTCTAATTGCCATCTGTATGGGTGAAGCGTTATGACAATCTAGAAAGAATAGTTGTAAGGGATTATGCGTTAATTCATAACGAACCGTATCTAAATCATTTCTTAATACGGCTTGATGTAATTTTGTAAAATTATTAGGGGAGAAGTCCGCATCCTTTTCGTGAACGGTTTCTTCCATTTCAGGGACGATTTCATCTTTCTCATAAAATTTATAGGCATTAATAGAACTGAAACGAATAGTATCATTTTCAAATGATCCATCTGGCATATACCAAAACTTAATGATATGTTCTGCCAAGCTTTCTGCTGTATCGTATGTTCCCGTTTTTTTACGCAAATTAGAGTCATAATATTTATATTTACCTTCTTTGGTAATTTGCAAACTGGCAACATGCCCTGTGCCAAGAAACTCTATACTCGCTCCTCTATATTGTGAAAAAAGTTCAAGCATTTCTACTAATTGCGTTTTAGTAACAACAAGATCAACAAAGCAAAATAAGTGTCTTAAAGTTCTATCTCGCGTTGCATCTTTCATCATATTATATTGCAATACGCGCTGTGCTTGCCCCCAACCCATCAGCTTTAGTGCATTAGTTGCTTTTGTTGTGAATTGAAACAAAATCAAATCATTGAGTACCTGCTCGAACAACTCTTCTCTGTTCTTAAATATCGAACGCAATGAAGCTGGCAATTGCGTTTCTTGCAAAGTTTCTGCTGTTTCATCCCAAGCTTCGATAACAGATAAAATATCATAAAATTCATCTTCTCTATCGACTGAAGCATAGATAAGAAAGAGAAAAGACCAACCACCACAGTTGCCGTCCATATCAAGAAAATCTTCAGCTTTTCTATTTCTCATTTGCTGAAACAAATATAGTTTTCGGTTTAAATTTGTTTGTTTTAAATTCTTTAGCTTAATACCATAGCCTGGTATTTGCGTAACATCATCAGGAGCATTTGGCATCAATGCATAAATCGCGCCATCATTTTCATTTTGAAGTGCAAAATCTAGAGGGGTTCTTCCATATAAATCAGGAACATTCAGAAGCGAATTGAGCTCATCATTTTGCATGATATAAGCAATAATATTTCCTTGATTATGCTTTGCTGCAAAGTGTAATATATTTCTATTCTTAAAATCCGTCTCAGTCGCTACCTTCATACCAAAGAAGGATATTAAATATTTTATAACACTTAAGTTGCCTTGTAGTGCAGCAACATGCATAGGTGTTTCACCATAAGGACTGGGAAGATTGATAGCTCCTTCATTTATTAATGATTTGACTGCATCGAGCGCATCAAAGTCTGCCGCATGATGAAGTGCAGTTTCACCATTTTTATCGCAAGCATTTATATTACCCAAGGAACACAGCTTCGCTGCAAATTCAGGTTCAAGGATCCCTCGACTTTCCAGACTTTTAACAAGTGGAACGATGCCAAATTGACCACCAATCATAATGAATACTTATCCATTTTTTGCACCTAAAAATGGACGTAGTATATACAATTTCTCATGAAAAAATATTCATTATCCGACAAAGCCAAAATTAAGCGATAGATGACAAAAATGCACCATTTTTTACCTTGGTTTTTTATCTGGACGCCGTATTGACACTAATCCTGCAAATCGTATTTTACGTCATTGTGAATAACTTGATACTTCGCTTTTATCCTGTAAACTCAAAAGATAATAGTAAAAAAATATCGCCAATATATGAAACAACCCTCTTCCAAAGTGATGCTCTTAGCTACCGTGATTTTGATGGATCTCTTGGTAGGCATTGAATTTGATCTTTTTGTACCCAGCTTTCTTGAAATACAAAATCAGTTTCATTTGTCTGCATTTTGGGTAGAAGCCTCATTATCGATCAATTTTTTGGGTTATTGTGTAAGTCTTTTCTGGGTGGGGGCATTAGCCGATCGCTTTGGTCGTAAACCTATCATACTACTTGGCCTGCTCATTTTTTGCTTAGGCAGCGTCTTCTGCTTATGGGCTCCTTTGTATGCGGTCTTTCTGCTGGGGCGCTTTCTGCAAGGGATAGGTATCGCAGCCCCTACTATTCTGAGTTTTCTCATTATTGCAGATACTTATCCTTTGAAACAGCAACAATTTTATATCGCCATGTTAAATGGTTTAAAAAATGCGGCCGTAGCTGCAGCCCCAGTTGCAGGTAGTTATATTACGTTGTATTTCCATTGGCGAGGGAATTTTACAACGCTTTTGTTGCTGGGTGCCCTCACCTTGTTGATGACGATAACTTTTATTCCAAAGTATCAATTACCTGAGCAAAAAGAAACGATTTCTCTACGCAGCTATATTCTTTTATTCCAATCAAAACCTATGAAGTTATTGATGCTCCATATTATGTTCTTATTTGTCCCCTATTGGATTTTTGTAGGAACTTCACCGCTTCTATATATGAAAGATTTAGGTGTTAGCCTTACCCATTTTGGTTATTACCAGGGTGCATTAGCGTTAGCATTCGCAGTGGGTAGTGTTAGTTATGGTCTTATGCTTAACAAATTTGATCAGAAAAAAATGTTACGCTTGTCAAATTTTCTCTTCATTGCTAGCACTCTCTGTGTCATTGCTCTCTCATTAATCAATACAACACATCCCTTACTGATTACCTTTGCATTGTTGTTATTTGTGCTTGCGCAGATTGTCCCTTCTACTATCATATACCCCCTATGCTTAAATTTTATGCCGCATGCAAAAGGAAAAGTCTCGGGACTAGTCAATGCAAGCAGCCTTATCCTGCAATCAATAGGGCTTCAACTTGCAGGTTTCTATTATGCAGGCTCATTTCGCCATGTTGGATTCATTATTGCCTTTTTCATTGCGATGATCAGCATTTCGCTGTTTCTGGTGAGCAAGAATCGTGAGCTGATGCGTTTTTCTCATGAAGCATCTTAAGAGGCAAGAGGACAAGTCAATACTTGACCTCTTGTATTGTCATCCTATTTTATTCATTAAAGATCATATTCCCTTAAGAAATCATGTGCCGCACCTAGACTACCCCCTATCAAGAAACCTGTTCCGATGCTCGTAACAAAACCAACAGGCGTTGCACTGAAGGCAGTTACCACAAAAGTGCCAACACCAGTAAGGGCACCAAAGGCCGCAGGCCATAACCAATCACTAGGACGGATCCTAGCACCAGAAACAAATTGAATTTCATTCGGTGTTAATGTTTGCATTTCTACCTCATTTTATTTTTACTAATAAATCAATCTTCTTGATTGGAAGCGGAAGAGTAGCATTCGAAAAATCGAATAAAAAGTGTAGTTAAAAGCGGAGAATTACTTTACATTTAAATCTTAACTAACTTATCGAAACAAGATAAGTTGCGGTAGTAATACTACTACACTTAATTTTTGATTATTGATTTGATTTGGCTTCCCAAGTCACAATATGTTCTGGCTTCACCATTTTATTGAGCGCTTCTAAGGCGACTGCTACTTTCTCTTGATGATCGAAAAATTCAATAGTAAGTGGCAAATCTAGTGATAAATCAACTAAAGAGGTTGTATGATTACCAGTTTCACCATAACCTCTAATGGCTCTAAAAACGCTAACGCCTCGAACCTTAGCTTCTTTTTTTAAGTAATTGAGAATTTTAGGTAAAAGGCCTGATGATTCCGTAATGTAAATCCTCACCATTAATACGGGCACATTATTCATAACACTCTGGCTCCTATAATCCCTATCCATGTTGCCGTAATGCATAGCAAGATACTTAAAACAATGTTCGTTAAAGCACCTACCCACTGACCATTTTCAACTAATTGGAGTGTTTCTATGGAAAATGAGGAGAAGGTCGTGTAGCCACCTAATAGCCCAATGAGTAATAAGGCTCGCAATTGTGGTCCAAGGCCCGTAAAACGTTCCATGATGAATACAAACAAAAACCCCATGAGAAAACTGCCACTGACATTAACAAAGAGCGTCCCATACGGAAATGGACTGCCTAAAAATAATTGAATGCGACTTGATAGCCAATAGCGTAATACTCCTCCAACGCCAGCACCGATAAAAATAAGAATAAGATTGTTCACACCAGCTTACCTTCGCTTATGAATCTTCTTTATTATCGTCAAGGCAATCTAAATGCGCTACTTCTCACGTAGCATATTAGTAAGGTAGTAAACTTTTTAGCATGTCACTTTTTGGGTTTATATTTAAGATCAGTGTCACTGAATCCGCGTTTAGGTCTTTCTCTATGTGCGTCCGATTTATCTCTATGCCAAAAATGGAGTCCTTTTCTTTGGTGCGATGCCTCTTCCACCGTATATTCTTTCATCCGTTCTGATAATTTTTCTATTTCATTTTTTTCAATGCTCAATGCTTTTTTCAACATCACAATTTTATTTTGTTTATTGTGCAAAGAACGCTTTAGGATCGCGACTTCTTCAACTCTATTTAAGAGTTCCTTCTCTTTATCTGAAAGAGCATTTTGTAGCTCATTTCGCGAAAGTAACGATTCATTCATTGATAATTGAGATTCTTGATAAAGTGCACAAAACTGCCGTGGAGATACTTCAAGGTGATATAAAGAAGATTTGAATGGCTCTTTAAATGAAGTGCTTTGGCCTCCTAGCACAACATTGGCAGCGACTTGATCAAACTTTGCATCAAATTCAGGAGATACTTTCGGCAAATCAAATAAATGTCGTAAAACCACGCCATATTTTACTTCTTTATCGGGTAACTCATCATCAACATACAAAGTATGTAATTCATAAAGGATATTATGTGCTTGCTGGGCTTGTTCAACACCATGGTATAAATATTGTGATTTTACAAAAAGCGTAAAATACTTTAATACGGCCTCATCCAAATGTTCCATTTTTTGAGTATGCTGATAATGCCTAATATGCTTACCTCGCAACGGGCTTTGCTCGCCATCGGTCACTCGTAAATTAGGGATACCATAGTCATGAAAGGTGGTGGTTGAAATCATCTGTTTTTGAATGCATTGCTGTTCCAAACGATGCAAAATCAAATATAGTTCGGGATCATAGTCCATATCAAACCATGGCATTTGCAGGGTTAAATTCAGCAATCCTCCCATGAAAGTCATCATTTCTGATTCGGTAGATTCAATAGGATTTTCATCTAACATTTCTTTGGCGCTAATATTCAAACCGGATAAAACAGTTGACGCTAAAAGAACGAAAATGCCTTTTCGAGTATCTTCCCCTTTTGATGCTAAATAGGTTAATCGTTTGATGGTGACCAAAAATTGATGGATGACCATGGCTTTATTCAGCCAGCCCATCGCTGTTAATTTAGTTATTAAATTGATAAAAATATTTTCTACCATATAAAACAAATCAGGCGATCGAAATTCTCTATTGGGCAAAAGAAATTCTGCAATACCTCTTTTAGTGGCTTGATTGTTTTTTTGGATTTCAAATTTGACAAATAAAAAGCAATCGTAAATTGCTTTAGTAAATTGATCACGGATCATTTTAAGTTCGTTATTTTGGTCATCCTTTAGTAATTGCCAATTATTAAATCCCTTTTTAATTAATTCTCCAGTTGCCATCTGTAACCAAGCAAGTTCAACTGGAACACCAGGATTGGTTTCTTCAAATGTCTTTTTTAACTCTCTATCGATACTTTCATCTCCCATAAATGAGGCTGGAGATTTTAGCGATAATTCTTTTCTTAGATTTTCGTTTTGATAAATTTCTAACAAGACAACATCTTCATTGATATGATCGACAGAATGATGATTTTTTAACAAGATCGAAGCAAGCACCCAGTTTCGCTGTTCATTTGTTCCTTCAAGCGTTCTAAAAGGATCGACGTTAATCACAGTCATCGTTTTCGCATAATCGAATAAAACCAGAAGATCTTTATTTGAATATTCTCTGGTTGTATACCAATCTTCAGGAATTTTAAATGTAGGGGCAAAATTCGCTTGAGAGGGTTTCTTTCTCAGGAAAAATGGAGATGCTTTTTTCATGCTTAATTCCAAATGAAGATAAACAAAAAGTGTTTTCTGTTAACAAAAATTTCATTGAAAAGGAAACAATAGAATTAAGAATAACCCGCAAAGAGTTGGATATGGGGGTTGAATAGGTAAACTTGATCACTAAAAATGAAAATTAATTTAATCGAGAGGCTTTTCATTTTGATGGGTGACCAGTGGAATAGACGTTTAATTTTCAGAATATTATGTATCTTGTAAGCTTGTGTCAATACACTGCGAATTCAGATAGTTAAGAATTTTTCCCTACTATATTATAACGCTGACAAAGTTGATGATAGTCAGGAATTTTATTGCGAGTTCTATGCAACACTCATCCCATTTGGAAGACGGTGGATTCTTTTTTATAGGCTATTTACTCTTCTGTGGAACCGGTTTAATTATCCTTCTTGGTAACGTTATAGATATCATTTTAAATAAAATGGCTGCTAAAAAAGCGAAAGGAATCAGGGATACCTAACTCCTTTCTTAATGATCGATAGTCATCATAATCTGTCTTCAATATTTTTGATGACATCAGGAATAACCGTTTGTAGCCGCAAGATAGTAGCTAGCGTTTGATTGACTTGCTCTGTACCTACCGTTTTCTGTTCAGATTCTCCCTGAACACAAGCACGCTCTATGTTGTAAACGAGCCAACCAATCCAACTCAATGCACCATAACATGCCGCAATGACATGATCTGCATAAATAACCCCTCCGGCTTGTTGGTAAGTATCCATCATTTTAAAAAATAGTTGTTGATCAAAATGAGTCGTAATACCACTCCAATAGAACGCTGTATTAATAATGTCATAAGTTGGATTTACTTTTCCGGCAGATTCCCAATCGATCAAGATTGGATTACTATCTTTGTTCCAAAGAACATTCTTTTGATCTAAATCCCCGTGACTAACCACAAGAACCTTTTTTAGAATCGGCATTGCATTTTGATAGGCTTCATTTGCAGCAAGTATTTCATTCTGATTTTTTCTCAGGGCTTTAGCAAAAGAACTATCAAAACTTTCAGCTTTATCAATTAATTCAAGAATTTGTTCATTGGTAGTCGTTGAATATTCCAGAGGAATCACTTCAGGCTCATTGACGTTTAGAGAGTGCATTTTAGCTAGAATAGCCGCTACTTTTAAAGCATGTTCTTCTGAAACAGCATGTTGGTCCAACGCTTTTGCCTCAACCCATGGATACACCAAAAAACCAATGGTATCTACTATTAAAAGGTATTTCCCCGATTTTTCAATAGCGGAAACACCGGGAATGCCTTGCGCTACAAAGCGCGAGGCAATACGTTCACTTAATTCATAATTTTTGACTACGCGTTCATTGGTGAGATTAATATCTTTAGATAATTGCTTAACCGCATAAGAAGCTTTGTCTGTGTCTACTCGCCACATTACATGCAGTAAACCACCATACACTCTTTGCGGTGGTTTTATGAGCTTACCAAGACTGAAATGAACACAGACTGCTTCAATAAAATTACTCATATATTGTGTCTCTCAGATATACCGATGACCTTGCTTCATTAAGACAATCTAACTAGGGTCATCGGTATACCTGGCCCTTTTCTTTTAGAATCCAATCCCATCTATTTTCATTATGCTGGACAGCAAAAATATTGGTTGTCAGTAACATCAGTAAGCATGATTTCAGAAAAGCCCTTGGGATATTCATGGTAAATTCTCACATCAGTTTATTTCTAGATAACAGTACCAAAGCATGCCGCTTATGATTTATCTAAATTACTTCTAATAACTATTATTAGAGATTTAAATCGTAACATAGCTCATACCAAGAATAGTTATAGGCAGCAGTTACCCAAATTACAGTGCGATTGCTAGCAAATAAATTGGATTTGTTAAAGTAACATGCTTGTATCAAACATGACGATAGAGTAGCTTCTACTGAATTATTAAATTTTATCGCTAGCTACATATCGTTAAGGAGCAGATCATGTCAATTTCAGGCTCAGCCCCTCCCACACCAGATCCTAGTCGAAAAGCAGAAGGTTTTCTCACACCCGAAATGGCCATATTGCAAATTCGATTGATACTAGAGCTTTGCATCAAAGAAAATGCTCATAAATTACCTCAAAAGTTGCTCACGCTTTTAGCAGAATATAATTCTAATTTTCCCATCGTTAATATGAAATTAAAATTTATGGAAGGAGAGGAAAGAGCTTTCAATTTTGATGAATTAAAAGAATATATTCTACTCGTACTTATCCCACAACTTTCAGCCGATCAAAAACTCATATTGCGATTAGATGGAGGGCTTAATTTGATAAAAAAATTAACAGCAACTGCAAATGCATGGCCAAGCCAAGATAACTATGAAATTCTTAAAGCCAAAAGAGAAAAAGAGGTATATGAGCAAGAAGGATTTTACCCGCTTTCACATGAAAAGTATGAGAGTCAACAACTCAAAAGTCCGGTTTTAACTTTCAGCAAACAGCATATTCCTTCAAATAATCAGGCATCAGTGACGCCTGCCGAAAGAAAGCATAAAAAAAATCCCCAGAAAGGTTTCGGCTAAACAGCAAAGGGGTCAGATATATCAATGACCTTTTTTAATCAAGGCATCAATCTAAGTAGGATCTTCGGTATACCCTGAGGTATACCTGCCGCCTTTCTTAATTCATCTAAAAAATATAACTTATTTTTTTTTCCAGTTTTTTATTTTAAAGCTAGTCCACAAAACACCTGAACAAAACAAAGCCCCCAAGAAGGAAAGCAATAAACCAAAAGTGGTTTCTTTGATTGAAATTCCATCAGTGAGTAATTGAACAGAAAATGAGACCAATAATATTATAATAAAAACTGATAAGAAAAATTTCTGTAATGTAATTTTCTTTTCAATCGTTTTTTGCGAAAAATAGCCTCCTAAAAAAGAGGCTATTGTATTAATGACAAGTTCAAACATTATTGCTCCGCCGCTATTGCTTGTCCTGCCATGTTAATTGCTGCAAAACCCGGCCTCCAGGCTATATTTTCAGTAAGTCCACCGCCAGCAGCACCAACGGCGGCCCCGCTTAAACCACCCGTAACAGCACCAGGAACCGTCATGGGTTCATGGCGAGTTCTTAGTAATGGCATAAGAGATTAAACCGATAGCTGATCCAATAATAAAATTTAAAAATCCACCAGTTACTTCATTCACTTCTTCACGACTCAAAATACGCATAAATTCCCTTTACCTATTTTATTTCCATATCATTTATTTAAATTACTTTTTCTCATTTTCGAAGAGATTTAAATGCTAGCATAGCCAGATAAACAATGATGATTAGTCAGAAATAGAAAAAGATATTAGAAAAATGTGTTAGTTAAATTTGTGGATATAAGTTGGACTTAGAAAGCGATGCGTAACCTGATGAAGTCCGCCTTCGCTCTTCGAGCTTCGACGCGAACAACATTTTGTAACGTTCGCGAAGTAAAACTAAGAAAGTGGGCAATAACCTGAGAGAGTCCGCCTACGCTCTTCGAGCTTCGGCGTGACACAACATTTTGTAACGCTCGCGAAGTAAGACTAAGAAAGTGGGTAATAACCTGAGAGAGTCCGCTTTCGCTCTTCGAGCTTCGGCGTGACACAACATTTTGTAACGCTCGCAGAGCGAGCTAACAAAATGTAAGTGGTAGGCGCGAGTGGGATCGAACCACCGACCACCACCATGTCAAGGTGGTGCTCTACCACTGAGCTACGCGCCTAAAAATTTGTCGTGAAAAGATACCACCTTTGGTGGACAATGTGCAAGAATAGGCGGCTGAAATAGATAATCCTTATTAACTAAGTGGACTCATACAATGCATCGTTATCGAACTTACACTTGTGGTGCCCTCACAGAGGCAGAAGAAGGCAAAACCGTTAGGCTTTCAGGCTGGATCCATCGGCAACGTGACCATGGTAACCTGTTATTTGTGGATTTACGCGATCACTACGGGATCACCCAATGTGTGATTGATTCAAGCTCCCCTGCTTTCAAGATGGTGCAAACCTTACGCAATGAAAGCGTTGTCACCATTACAGGCCGCGTGGTAAAGCGTACCCCTGAAACCGTCAATGCGAAGATGCCAACCGGCAGCATTGAAATCGCCGTCGATGAGTTTGCGTTAGATTCACAGGCTGATATCTTGCCCCTGCAAGTGAATAGCGATCAAGAGTTCCCTGAAGATACCCGTTTACGTTATCGCTTCTTAGATTTACGTCGTGAAAAAATGCACCACAATATTGTGTTGCGCTCAAAAATTATTTCTTCACTGCGCCAGCGCATGATTGAACAAGGCTTTTTGGAAATCCAAACACCTATTTTAACCTCCAGCTCCCCTGAAGGTGCGCGCGACTTCTTGGTACCTAGCCGAATCCATCCCGGCAAGTTTTATGCGTTACCACAAGCGCCACAGCAGTTTAAACAGCTATTGATGGTCGCGGGTTTCGATCGTTATTTCCAAATCGCACCTTGTTTTCGTGATGAAGATGCCAGAGCCGACCGCTCACCCGGCGAGTTCTACCAGCTCGACTTTGAAATGTCCTTTGTGACACAAGAAGATGTCTTTGCGGCAATTGAACCTGTACTTCATGGCGTATTTAACGAATTTGCTCATGGCAAAACCGTTAGTCAAATGCCTTTCCCACATTTTGCTTATGATGAAGCGATGCTGAAATTCGGTAATGATAAGCCTGATATTCGTAACCCTATTATCATCGCTGATGTGACCACTGTTTTTGCCGGCTCTGCTTTCAATGCTTTTGCCAAAGCCATTGAAAATGGCTCCGTGGTACGCGCTATTCCTGCGCCTAAGTCTGCGACACAATCACGTAGCTTCTTCGACAAGATGAACGATTGGGCTAAAACCCAAGGCGCTCCAGGACTTGGTTATATCGTGTTTGCCGATGGCGAAGCAAAAGGTCCTATCGCTAAATTCTTAGATAAAGACCGACTTGATAGCTTAAAATCCTTAAGCGGTTGCCAAGATGGCGATGCCGTCTTTTTTGCTTGCGCACCTAAAGCACAAGCTGCAAAGCTTGCAGGCCTTGCTCGTACTCGCTTAGGTGAAGATTTGAATTTAATCGATCAAAGCCGTTTTGAATTCTGCTGGGTGGTTGATTTCCCCATGTTTGAATACAACGAAGATGATAAAAAAATCGATTTCTCTCACAACCCTTTCTCAATGCCACAAGGTGGTTTAGAAGCGTTGAATACCCAAGATCCTCTCACTATTAAAGCGTATCAATACGATATCGTCTGTAACGGTGTAGAGCTCTCTAGTGGCGCGATTCGTAACCACTTACCTGAGGTGATGTATAAAGCCTTTGCGATTGCAGGTTACGATGCTTCGGTTGTAGAAGATAAATTTGGAGGCATGTTAAATGCATTTAAATATGGTGCTCCTCCTCACGGTGGTTGTGCACCTGGGATCGACCGTATTGTGATGTTATTGGCGAATGAACCCAATATTCGTGAGATTGTGGCATTCCCAATGAATCAGCAAGCGCAAGATTTATTGATGCAAGCACCTTCGAATGTGATGCCTAAACAATTAAAAGAATTACATATCGAAGTGAAATTGCCACCACCACCTAAGCCGAAATTAGAAACAGCTTAAGTAAACAATGACGCCCCTAATGGGGCGTCTTGCTATCGATTCTTAATTCGTCGATTATCACCTTTTTCAGGCAGTTCTTTACCTGTTCCACCACGTACAGTCCTTTTTTCACGTGTACCACGTGGATCACCTTTATCATCACGCTGTCGCTTTTCTTTATCGGTATCACGTCTCATATTTAGTCTCCTGATTTTGCAAAGCGCTATCTTTATTATAATCAGAATTAAACCGCTTATGTTTCCAGCTATTATTAGTGCATAACCTTATTATATTTACTAGCAGTATGAAGCTGCTTTCGAACAGGTACTTTTTCAGGGATCACTTTCTTAGTCGAAACTTGATGCACATTCTGTCGTTTCCCTTCAAAAAGGGGTGCCACTACTTTAGTCGGTGGCTTTTTCTTGGCTAATTCCTTTTCGATTAATTGAATAATTTTCTTATTTTGTGAAAATCTTTTAGCAAATTCAAGCAATG